>JAVHLK010000015.1:35776-69348 GCA_031082285.1 Desulfomonilaceae bacterium | reverse complement strand
GTCCAAGTAGTTTACACCATGCGCCTACTTTGTTGCAGGCCAAATAGATGGTGATCTCAAGGTGTTGAGGTATCCACCAAGATCATGTGACACATCGCGGCCCCCCCCACTGATACACATTCATCCAAACCCTGTTTCCGCCCGGTGCCTGCGGACTCTTCCTCGGTTGCGATGTTGGCACGAAACTTGCTCATTCAATGACCGCAAGCCGCATCATACTCAGCCTCATCGACCGCCGGGGTCTCCACAGAACCGAGAGGCCACCGCGCATGCACTCCTCCGGAGGCCCCGGGAGCGGTCGTCATGCCGCTTCCGGGCGGTCCCATGATCGGCGGGCGACGGCTTATGTCTACTCCGGAAGCTCCGAGACCAAGCTCGGATTTTCACCACGAGGGCAAGACTTCGCACGGCGTATCCCGCGGGTTCTTTGTCCCCACCATACCATACCCTCCGTCCCCGGTCTGCTCCTGAGTCCGGGGATCCTTTTTCGAACAGGGTGTTTTTTCGCACACCGCGTCACGATTGCGGGGACGTAGCGGGAAAATCCTGCAGGTAGAAATGTGAAGGCGGAAACCGGGTGCCCGGTGTCGGTTCCGGGACGGCAAGGGGGGGGGCGGGAACAGATCGCGATTGCCGTAAGACCTGTTCCCGTATCGTGTGGGGACATGGATCGGTCCCGAACTATTCGCTCTTTTCAGCCTCAGCGGTTTCCGCTTCAGCGGCCTCGGCCGCTTCTTCAGCCTCGGCTTCAACCTCTTCGAGTTCGAGCCTCTTTGGCGCCACGACGGACGCGACGACGAAATCATCCTCATGCAAAAGGGTGACGCCTTTTGGCATCTTCATCTGGCTTACGTTCATCGAGTGCCCCACATCCAAGTCCGAGATGTCGATCTCCAACGTGGTTGGAATGTCGTTGGGGAGGCACGAGATCTGAAGTTCTCTGACTACCGGCTGAAACAGGCCCCCATTCTCGACGCCGATGGACTTGCCGACAAAATCGATCTGGACATTGACCTGGATGGGCTCGTCCATGAAGACTTCGAGGAAATCCACATGAATGAGGGCTCCATCGACGGGCCTAACCTGGCGCTCTTTCAAGACCGCGACATGGTTGACCGTTCCCCCGTTCTCGCGAACCTGCAAGTCAAACAGGGTGTTGCGACCGCCTTTTTCCATGATCTTTCCGAATTCGTGAACATCGACGCTCAGCTTGATCGGCTCAATATTCTTTCCGTAAAACACGGCGGGGGCCTTTCCCGCAGCCCTCAATCGACGGGCCGGTCCTTTCCCGGTCTGAGATCGTTTTTCCACGTTCAACGCTACTTTGTTCATACTTTCCTCCGGCAAGGGCCCCATCGGTTGATGGACACTACCTCTGATGGCGGCCTTGTATAACGAGCATCAGACGAAAAGCTCCGAGACCGACACTTCGCGATGAATCCTGCTGATTGCTTCGCCGAGGAGCGGCGCGACGGATTCCACGTGCAATTTCGGGCATTCCTTCACCTTGTCGGCGGTCGGAATGGTATCGGTCATATAGAGCTTCTCGATAGGTGACTCGTTGATCTTTCTCACTGCATCCCCGGACAGGACCGGGTGCGTGCAACACGCATAGATATGACTCGCGCCGGCTCTTTGGAGGGCATGCGCACCCTTGACGAGAGTACCCGCCGTGTCCACCAAATCGTCAAGCAACACGGCCTCTCTGTCGGCAACATCCCCGATCACGTTCATCACTTCCGATTCATTCGGCTTTGAACGGCGCTTGTCGATAATTGCCAGACTGCTTCCCAGTCTTTTTGCAAAAGCCCTTGCGCGCTCGACCCCTCCGGCATCCGGAGATACCACCGTGAAGCGGCTCGTGTCGTGTTCCACCTTCATAGCCTCGGCCATTATGGGACCTGCGTACAGGTGATCCACCGGGATATCGAAGAATCCTTGTATCTGACCTGCGTGGAGGTCGATGGTCAGGACGCGGTCCGCGCCGGCAGCGGTAATGATGTCCGCGACCAGCTTGGCGGTGATGGGAGCGCGGCTGGCCACCTTACGGTCCTGGCGCGCGTAGCCGTAATAGGGCATCACCGCGGTGACACGGCTCGCAGAGGCTCTCTTGAGTGCGTCGATCATGATCAGCAGTTCGATCATATTGTCGTTGACGGGCTGGCACGTCGATTGGACGACGAACACATCCATGCCCCGGACATTCTCCTTGAACTCCACCTGGATCTCTCCGTCACTGAACGAACCGACCATTGCGGATCCAAGGGGGATGCCCATATATCGTGTGATGGCTTCGGCCAAACCCAGGTTGGAATTTCCCGCGAATATTTTGAGTCCTACCCTCATAAAGGCTCCTCGGCCCCAGAGACCTGTCTTTTCGTTAAATTATACATATTAGTTTCAGTCTCTTTGTGTGTCAACCAAAATTCTCCGCGGGCGCCGCGTCACGCCCGAAGCCGCCCAACAAGTTGATTTTCGAGCAACTTCCTGATAGACTGACGGTGTTCCGTTATGTGTCAGGAGGTCAACCGATGAAATGCATCAATGGCGCCCTTGTGGCGGCGGCCGTGTTGTTGTTCTTTGTTTCAAGCGTTGTTGCGGACGGATTGCCCCGCGGGGCAAAACCAATTGGAAAAGCCGTGATATCAGTCTACGACGCCAAGAACAAGTGTCGCGTGATCTGCAAAGGCTCCAAACCTTTCTTGGAGTACGTCGAGGACGGCCTGGCGTACGCCTTGGACATACCGCTGGCCATTCTGAGTCCCTTCACCTGCCCCATAGTCTCCCCCATTATGGACAGGATCGACGCCAATGGAGGCCGTAGCTATTCCCGCTACCGTTGACGACCATGAGGTTCCGATTTCGCGAGCACCCTGTCGATTCCCTCTCCTGGAGCGATAGGTGCGACATTTACTACGCGAGGGTAGTCGATCTGGCAGTCGCCTCAGGTCTGTTGACCGGAGATCCGAATACGGAGATCGGCCATTTTGCCTTCTCCCTTCACTATGAAAAAGGAAAGGCGGTCGATCGGCATCTGGGGGAACGCATCCGCGAATTCGATCGACATCATCCTCACGCGGCACGTGACCGAAGAGAAACGCGGGACCAAGCTTTTTGGGGGGTCGTGGAGAGTTACCGCTCTTCCGACCACGGGGAAAAGATCCGAGATCTCATCACCGTGGGAGCATCCTATCGTGTCTGGCCCGTCTGTACCTCGTTCACCCTTACCTACCCGTGGGATTTGGAGGGCAGACCGCAGCCCGTTCGGTTCCGTGACGACCTGTCGCCCTTCATGAAACGGAGGATAGTGGAATTACTGAGGAAGGCGGGGAAACTGAACGATCCGGATCTTTTTGGGGAGATTGGTCTGCACGCGCAGTGAAGGCCGCCGTTGCGCGTGTTCACGGCACCGGCCCCTGCTCACTTAAGAACAGTACATTGCTCGTCTCCCACCTCTCCCTTGAGATGGTACTCCAGATTGTCCTGCGGCAGTTCCTTCACGGCCATACTCACATCCCACTCTTTGGAAACCGGGTTCCAGCTGTAGTGCTGAAGAGCGATCTTCTTGCCCTTTGTCACGTACAGATGAAGGTACCAGCCGCCGAACATTTTGGAATAACATGTCTTGACGTGCTTCACATTGGGAATCCCTTTCGCAAATTCCAGAGCGGACGCGTTGATTTCCTCTTTTTCGTTCAGCTCTCTGGGGCTTGCCGGAGGAGCTGGAGCGCCGGCGGGGGAGTCACGTTTGTACGAGGGAGGAGGAGGCGGAAGCATTTTATCCAATTCCTCCGGCGAAAGCTTGCCCGGTTGGGCGCCTGATTCCGGAACCTCAGCCCCTTGGGTCCCGGGCACCTGTTCGGGATCTACAGACGGTTTTGCCGCTTTCATCCCCGGCACGCATCCCGAAATCACGGCGAGGAGAACCACCAGGGCCACAGCGAAGACTGCAAGAAGCCGTTTCATCAGTTTATTCCATTACCTTGAAATTATAGGCCGGAACTGTTGTGGAGAATACCATCAAGCGAGTGAAATTACAAGATCATACACTCATATTGGAGGAACCGTTTACGTCCGGGGACGGCT
The DNA here is from genome assembly GCA_031082285.1 of Desulfomonilaceae bacterium. Lineage (GTDB taxonomy): Bacteria > Desulfobacterota > Desulfomonilia > Desulfomonilales > Desulfomonilaceae > JAVHLK01. The sequence continues at coordinate 65,262 of JAVHLK010000015.1, read as the reverse complement.
TTCCATCTCGTCCCATCAATGAGTCGGAGCCTCGGGCCGGGCACCGGGTCCCGCCGGGAACGCGCGATCGCGGGGATGTCTTAGCGGGAACCCGCTGCAAGCCGTCGAGGTCACGGCACGCGGTTCCACATTTCGCGCGATTTATTCGTGGTCGCGCGGCTCGATGTGTTAAATCCGGGTGAACGGAAGGCTCCCGTGTGTTATAACACACGCCATGGCAAGAAAATCCAAAACGCTCGTAGCGCTCGTGGGAAGACCCAATGTGGGAAAATCAACCTTGTTCAACCTGCTCGCAAGGAAGCGCAAGGCTTTGGTTGAAGACACCCCGGGCTTGACGCGCGACCGTCATTACGAAGACGTGAAGGTGCGGGACAAGTCCTTCGTGATCGTCGACACGGGAGGCTTCGAGCCGAGCAGCGACGACATTCTTTTGTCACAGATGCGAACCCAGACCGAAGTCGCGATAGACCAGGCGGACATCATCGTGTACCTGGGCGATGGAAAGGTGGGAGTCACGCCGTCGGACTACGAGATCGTGCGCGCACTTCAACAAACGGACAAGAAAGTCTATTACACGGTCAATAAGATCGACTCGGAGAAGACCGAAGACCAGGCCGTAGATTTCTATTCCCTTGGCGTCGATCGGATTTTTCCCATCAGCGCCATGACGGGTTACGGAACCGGCGACTTCCTCGACGTCTTGCTCGAGGACATACCTCTCCGGGACGTGCCCGAGGATGAAACGAGGGTTTCAGGCGATCCGGTCGTGAGGGTGGCCGTCGTGGGGCGCCCCAATGTGGGAAAATCCACTCTGGTGAACCTGCTGCTCGGGGAAGAACGCCTTGTTGCCAATCCCCAGCCCGGTACCACAAGGGACCCCATAGACACGGTCGTACGATTCCACGGGAAGGAGTACGTATTCATCGACACGGCCGGAGTGCGACGCCGTTCCCGAATTGTCGACCGGGTCGAAAAATACAGTGTGATCAAGGCTTTTCGCAGCATCGACAGAGCCCACATTGCAGTCGTGATGTTGGATGCCGAGGAAATCGTCACCGAACAAGACGCACGAATCGCAGGCTACGCATACGAGAAAGGACGGGCGGTTATACTCGCTCTCAACAAGTGGGACCTCGTACCCAAGGACTCCAACACGATCAAGGAATACTTAGAGAAGGTTCGGATCGCGCTCAAGTACCTGGATCACGCGCCGATTCTGACAATCTCGGCACTGACGGGAACTCGCGCGGTGAAGCTCTTTGGTGTGATCGACGACCTGTACGCGTGCTACCGTAAAAGGGTCTCCACCGGCGAGCTGAACCGATTCCTCGCGTCGGTGATCGTGCAGAACCCCCCGGGCATGCATCGAAAAACCAAGCGTATCAAGATTTACTATCTCACCCAAGTGCGATCGGGTCCGCCCACCTTCATGTTTTTCGCGAACTATCCCGAGTCAATCCACTTCTCTTATAAGAGATTCTTGGAGAACCGAATCCGAGAGGCTTTTGACTTTGGGGGTGCGCCGCTGGTACTGACCTTTCGAAAGAGATCGGGACATTCCGAGAGTCGAGAACCACGGAAGGGAGTCCGGCGTTGACCAATCCGTCCGTGATCCGCCGAGTCCGTCACGATGAGCTACATATCCCCGGAACGCCGTGCGTGTACCCGGTCCTCGTACACGCCGCCCCGCTGTTTCCCAAGGTATCCCACGAAATGGAGTCCCTCAACCGTTTCGGAGTCACGCTGGAATTGCCGAGCACTTGAGACGTGACGCGTTATGTGGGGGCTTGCCCGGTCCGGAATGATGATGAATTATTTCAATAGAGAGTCTGACAGGAACAGGAGAGCGGAGAGTATCGTCCGAATGAAACCGTCCTTGCCGCATCAGCAAAAGAAAAAGGATTTCCACGTTCCGTCACGGGGGAATGCGGCAACGTACGGGTGTACTTATCTTCCGAAATCGCGAAATGCCTGCTTTGTGGCATACTGTGGTTCGGACATCGAGGCACGGTCGCAGTAATGGAACAGAATTCTAAAAGGATGGTTCGATTCAATGAAATCCAGGAGCGCGTCAAGGCCTACTACCCCGACGCGGACCTCGACCTCATACGCGCGGCCTACATCTATTCCGCACAAGTCCACCTGGGCCAGACCCGTCGGTCCGGAGAGCCGTACCTTATCCATCCGGTCGCAGTGGCCCACATTCTGGCGCACATGAAGCTGGACGAAGCGTCCGTTGCGACCGGGTTCCTTCACGATACCGTTGAGGACACCCTCACGACCGTAGACGACATTGAGAGGTACTTCGGTCAGGAAATCGCCAAATTGGTGGATGGCGTCACCAAGATCAGCAAGATGGAATTTCAGTCCAAGGAGGAGAGACAGGCCGAAAACTTTCGTAAGATGATCCTGGCCATGAGTCAGGACATACGCGTTCTGCTCGTGAAACTTGCCGACCGGCTCCACAATATGCGCACGCTGGGGCCCATGCCGCCCGCCGCGCAGAAGAGAATCGCGCTGGAGACAAAAGAAGTATACGCTCCCTTGGCGGCCAGGCTTGGGATTTATTGGATCAAGACGGAGCTGGAGGATCTCGCATTCAGTTACCTCGATCCCCAACGTTATGAGTTCATCAAGAGACGCTTGGAAGAATCGATCCGGGAGACCGAAGATTACGTCAATCACGTCTTGTGGGAAATACGGGAAACCCTCTCCAAGTACAAGATGCGCGGGGTCACCAAGGGGAGAAACAAGGAAATATACAGTATCCATGAGAAGATGTTGACGCAGCACCTGGAGTTCGAGCAGGTCCACGACCTTACGGCCTTTCGTATCGTGCTGGATTCGGTGAGCGATTGTTATGCCGTGTTGGGCGTAATCCACCAGCTGTGGCATCCGGTTCAGGGCAGGTTCAAGGATTACATTGCCATGCCGAAGGGCAACGGCTACCAGTCTCTCCACACCACCGTCATAGGACCCGAAGGGAGACGGATAGAGATTCAGATCAGGACTCACGAGATGGACCTCATCTCGGAAGAGGGAATCGCGGCGCACTGGTCCTATAAGGAAGGAAAGGCGCTGGAACCCAAAGAGATGCAAGTCGCGAATTGGCTCCGTCAGGTCATGGAGTGGCAGCAGGACCTTGAAGATCCTCGGGAGTTTTTTGAGAACGTACGCGTGGACCTGTATCCCGACGAAGTCTATGTGTTCACGCCGAAGGGTGAAGTCAAAGAATTTCCCAAGGGATCGACGCCTCTTGATTTCGCGTACTCAATACACTCGGAAGTCGGCCACAGGTGTGTGGGCGCACGCGTGAACGGCAAACTGGTTCCGCTGAAATACGAGTTACAGAACGGCGACACCATTGAAGTCATGACCTCGGTTCATCAGAAGCCGAGCAAGGATTGGCTGAAGATCGTGAAGACGGGGCGTGCTCGGACAAAGATCCGCCACTTCATCCTTTCCGAAGAGCGGGAGAGGGCCGTTGAAATAGGCAGGGACAGCTCGGACAGGGAACTGCGCAAGTGGCATTTGGATCTGGGCCCGGCGGAACGGGACGGGAGCATCCTCAGTCTCGCGGAAGATTACGGATTCAAGACCGAAGCCGACCTCTACGCGGCCATCGGGTACGGCAGGCTTTCTCCCAAAATAGTCGTCACCAAACTGGTTCCGCCCCAGGAACGCGAAAAGGCAAAGGCTTGGCTCGCCGAAGAGAAGGTCATCAAGAGGTCGCGGAGAGAAGTCAAAAGCGGCGTGAAGATCCACGGGTTGTCCGACGTCATGGTCAATTTCGGAAAATGCTGCAATCCATTACCGGGGGATTCAATCCGCGGGTTCATTACCAGAGGGCGGGGTGTGACCATACACAAATCGGACTGTCAGAATCTCCTTGTCGCGGACACCAAACGCGTGGTGGATGCCGGCTGGGACGAGGAACAGCAGGTCAAGCGAATGGTGAAACTCTCCATTGAAGCGGAAAACAGAACCGGGCTGCTGTCTACCATAAGCGGGGTGTTCTCGACGAACGACTCAGACATCGTTCAGTGCAATGTGACGACTCCGACCGATCAAATTGCTCTCGGGATTTTCACGGTGTATGTCCGAAATGTGGATCATCTGACGCGTATCATAAGCGCCTTGAAGAACATCACCGGGGTGGACAAGGTGGAACGCGTCGGAACGGTCTGATCGCCGAACTCCGCATCTGCCGTGTACTACGAAGGGAATTTCTCACGAGCAGCCGTTTGTCGCCCCACAGTTGAGGCAGTGATAACACGACCCGCTCCGAACCATAATGGAACCGCAGTCATGACACGACGGCGCGTCGGACTGGCCCTGAAAGATCGGGCCGGCATCCCTGGACGCCTTCCCTGCACTTGTGGAATGATCCATGGACGCCGAGTCGGCGGAAGTGCCGTGGGGTCGATCGGTCGCCGGCAACAGTCCCGCGGTCTCCTGCTGCTCTTTGTCCAGAAACCGCGTACCCAGATACCGAAAGATGTAATCCGTCAACGACTTGGCAATGGGGATCTCGGGATTGCCGGTGAAACCCGAGGGTTCAAATCTCACGTGACTGAACTTACTGACGAGAGCCTCCAGAGGGACGCCGTACTGCAGGGCAATGGAGGTCAACGTGGCGATCGTGTCCATAAGCCCTGAGATAGTACTCCCCTCTTTGGCCATGCGTATGAAGATCTCTCCCACTTTGCCGTCGTCGTAGAATCCGGTGTGTATATAGCCCTTCTGACCCGCGACCTCGAACTTGTGCCGCACGCTCGTGCAGTCGACAGGGAGCCGACGCCGAACAGGCTGCAGCGGCCCGACGGCCTCGGACGTGCCCACGCCCAACGGTTGCACGGCCTTGCATCCGTCACGATACACCGCGATGGCCTTCAACTCGAGGCGCCATGCGAGCCGATAGATCTGCTCGATCGCCTCGACCGTGGTGTCTCCGGGAAGGTTCACGGTCTTTGAGATGGCGCCTGAAATGAAAGGCTGTACAGCGGCCATCATTTTCACGTGGCCTTCCGGGGAGATTTGTCGCGTACCGTTTACCGGTTTGAACGCGCAATCGAATACGGGCAGGTGGCTCGGATCGACCTCGGCAATTCCTTCGATGGTTGATGTCTCCTCGATTCGCGACACAATGTGCCGGACCACCACCGGCGGATACCCCAAGTGTTCCAGGGCTCGTGCCGCGGTACGGTTCACGATCCGAAGATGCCCTCCACCGATGAGTTTCTTGTGTTTCACGAGAGCCAGCTCAGGCTCCACCCCGGTAGTGTCGCAATCCATCATGAACGCCGTGGTGCCCGTTGGAGCAATGACCGTGACCTGGCAGTTCGCGTACCCGAACTCTTCGCCCAATTTCAGAGCCGAATCCCACACCTTGACGGCTTCCTCAAACACTTCTCCCGGAACACCGACCGGGGATATCCGGCGCACGTGATTTCGATGCGCCCTGATGACTCCCAGCATCGCGCCGCGGTTCTTTTCAAATTCGCCGAACGGTCCCCTCGTCGCTGCAATTCGAGCCGACTGGACATATGCCTCTCCGGTCATTATGGCGGTGACCGTGGAAGCCCACGCCCTCCCCTCATCGGAGTCGTAGGGAAGGCCCAAAGCCATGATCATGGCGCCCAGATCCGCATAACCGAGACCGAGAGCACGCATGGATCGGGAATTTCCGGCAATGGCGGACGACGGGTACGAGGCCTTGTCCACGAGAATGTCCTGTGCCGTTATCATGACATCCACCGCGTTGAGGAAGTCGTCCACGAGGAACCCGTCGTCCCCGTCGAGGAACGCGGTCAGCTTGAGGGATGCAAGGTTGCACGCGGAATCATCGACATGCATGTACTCGGAACACGGATTGGAAGCTCGAATCGGCGCGGTATTGGGGCACGTATGCCACCGGTTGATGATCGAGTCGAACTGTATGCCCGGATCGCCGCACGTATGCGCAGCTTTGGCGATTTCCCGCAGCAGGTCGCGCGCTCGGTACGTCCCTGCCTGCCGGCCGCTGAGAACAAATCTTGTATGCCACTGCCCGTCCCTTTGTTCGGCCTCCATATATTCGTCCGTCACCCTGACCGAATGGTTGGAATTCTGAAACGCCACCGTGGCATACGCATCTCCCTCGAGCGATCCATCGTATCCGGCCCGTATGAGCGCGACGGCCTTCCTCTCTTCCACTGCCTTGGATTGAATGAATTCAAGTATATCGGGATGATCTATATTCAGGATTGCCATCTTCGCCGCGCGACGGGTCTTTCCACCCGACTTGATCACGCCGGCCGATGCGTCCGCGGCCTTCATGAACGAGATCGGTCCCGACGCGGTCCCGCCCCCCCGCAACGGTTCGTTGGACGCTCTCAACTTGGACAGATTGACCCCGGAACCCGATCCCCCTTTGAAGATGATGCCTTCCTGGGAATACCACTGGAGGATCGATTCCATCGTATCTTCGACGCTGAGGATGAAGCACGCGGAGCATTGCGGCGCAGGCTCAATCCCCACATTGAACCATACGGGACTGTTGAAGGAGGCTTTCTGGTGAATGAGCAGATGGACCAGTTCATCTCGGAAGACACGCTCATCTTCTTCCGAAGCAAAATATCCTTGTTCTCCGCCCCATCCGGTTACGGTCTCGGCCACCCGGAGCACCAGGTCTCGAATACTGGTCTCCCGTTGAGGCGTTCCCGGCTCGCCTCTGAAGTAGCGGGACACAACCACATTGACCGCGGTGTCACTCCAGAACGACGGTACCTCCACGTCGCTCTGCTCGAACACGACTTTGCCCTCATCGTTGCGAATGGTCGCCGAGCGCCGCTCCCATGCCGGCATGTCCAGCGGATCGCGATCCGGGACGGTGAAGTACCGTGCAAATCGCAGCCCGTCCGCGGGACCTGCGGCATCGGCAATATCCACTGAACGGCTGGTTTGATCGGTCACGTGTCCTCCAAGTCTATCCCATTATTAATGTACGACAATTCCACCCGGATGGCAATGGAGATCGCGTGTGTGGAACTACCGTGACGAGCTCTGAAATTCGCGGGTTCGTACTACCGGTGTCGCACCCAGCCACGGTTGATAGGGGGTAGACCCCAGTGTCTACCCTCACATTGGCGAACCACGCAAAGCGGGCGGACATCCCGCGTTCCGCGCGGGACCCCTACAGTCGAAGCTTCCCGCAATTTTCACCGCGTGACACCGTAACACCTTCCGTCGGATTATATGCCGGCCCATCAATCAGACACATCACGTACCTGCGTAGTGCATGGGACTACTTGAAGGGACGACCACGCGGCGCGAACTTCTGGTGAGTCTGCGAAGATTGACTTGACGGCAACGAGGGCAGGAGCTGAAGTGGAGGCAGGACGAAAATCCACAGATCTCACATTCATACAGCATGTCCGAGCTTTCCAGGTCCACGAAGGGAATGTGCGAAGCGTCTCGCCCGCGACGCAGTTCCACTCGTCGCGCCAGTTCGGCCTTACTCAGGTAGCCGCCGTAAAACAGCTTCGTGTAGACCTTCTCCAGTTGTCTCCAGGTCAGATCGTGCTTCTCGAGTATATCTTCGTCACTCCGGTCCGACAGGACGTCTCGCAAGACGTCCGCGACCTTCAAGACGCGAGTAACCTTGGTAACTCTCAGGAGCTTTCTCATGGACCACTCCACAGTAATAAGTTACTTTAATTATACCAGAAAATTGTTTGATATTGCAAGTAAATAACGGCAAGGAACGCTGCGGTCACTCCTCGGTGGACCAACGGAAGGACTCTTGAATGTCCTTGACCGAAGTCTCGGCCGGAAAGCCGCCTTTGAAGAGTTCATGCAGGCTGGTGATAATTCTGTCGCCGGAGCGACCTTCGGCAATAATGAGGATGTCTCGGTCGGCCTGTCGGGCAAATTCCTGCAGATATTGCAGGCACGTCCCGCAGGGAAGGAGGGGGGCATTGAGGTCCGAAACCACCGCCACGGCGATGAAGCCGCTGTCGCCGTGAATAATCGCGTGATTCATCGCGTTTCGCTCTGCACAGACTCCGAGCACGGGTATGAGAGACTCGGTGTTGCAGCCTTCATAGACTCGACCGGCCGCGGTAAGGACGGCGGCGCCCACGCTGAAGCGACTGAGCGGGACCGAGGCGTTGGCTTTGACCCTTCGAGCGGTTTCCAGCAAAGCCTCCAGTTCCCACTGTCGAGTGCGGGAGTTCGAATCTCGTCCGGGATTACTCATGTGCATGCGCCGTTTGGTTATCATTCGAGCATCAGCCGGTCAAGTTCTCCGTGGCCGACGTGCTCTGCGCTTGGTTTTCTTCGAGTACGCCCTCACTTCTTGTCGACAATGCCGAACCGCAGGTTTCTGAACCGCTTCCGGTCGTCCGACGAGACCCCTTCGCCGACGCGGGCCATGAAGATGTTCTCTTCTCTCAGCGCGATGTTGGGCTCGTTGGTGTAGTATTCTTTGAATCCGTGTTTGCTGAGGAGTTGGATCATCAGATTTCGATATTGATCTATGGTGAGGTGACTGCCGTCAAGGTCCCAATGCCAGGAGAACCCGTTCATATATGCGATCTTATGTTCGAAGAACTCTTCCTCCATAATATGGTTGATGATGGTTTGCGCGATGCCCATGTGGCGGAAGTTGCGACTCACTTCAATGGCGCCCATTTCGTACATGAGTTCGCCAAGCTTGCTCCATCGTTCGGACGTGCTCGGGTACCAACATGCCGCGTACGCGACCACCGTACGAGGTTCAAGGATGGCCAATGCGACTTTTCCATCCTTCCCCGATGCGATCTTCTCAAACACGTCGAATTTCTGAATGATCGACGAGTAATGTGCGAAACGGCCCAGACCGGAATCCAGTGAGAGGTCGGCGAAAAAGCCCGGCGGGCAGTTCAGATGGATCGAAAGACCTACGTGAGGCAGCATGAGCGGTACGACGCGACAGCCCGATTGAGAGGTAACGTCCGTTTCGATCCGTGCGGTCAAAAGTCGCTCCATTCACGATGAATATTCTTGACCATGATGATGAGGTCCCGGTACCCTCCTCGTCGATCCTTGACATAGTCCTTGAGCACCGCTTCCTCGTAGAAGTCCAGTTTGCGAGCCGCGTGGACGGCCGCCTCTTCGACTCCGGCCACAAATTCCGCCACCAACTTCTCGATTCCCATGGTCATCGCGAGCCTGACCGTATCAAGCAGCATCCAGGAACCGATTCGTTGATTACGAAAAGCCGGGTCCACCACGATCCGTAGATGGGCAATGTGGGAAAGGCATTCCGAAGGGCGGCGATGCAGTCTGACGTTGGCAATGATGGTGTTGTCGTCTTCCTTGACCGCGACCAAAGGCAGGACCCGCGTGAAATCCAGGTTCCCGATCCATTCCCGCATGATGTCGGGGTCGGCGATATTGTCCCGCAGGAACCACCTCTCTTCCTCCGGAATCCTGGAAAAGAATGCCGTGAGGGCTTGTTCGTCTTCTTTGACCAACGGGCGGATGAGTATGGGAGTTCCATCCTTGGACATGATCTCTTTGGGGTATTCTTCAAACATGAAGTGTCTCCTCGGCACTGACGCGCGGTAAAATAAGCAACTATTACCAGAGACGGACAAACCCCGCAACGAATCATTCGATGCGGACCGCTGCCATTTCCCCTCCTTTGAACTTGCAAGGCAACCTGCAGGCACGTACAATGCGTTTGTGAAGGGAGAACGTTACCGCGGCATGCCGTGAGAACTCTTGTGTGTAAAGGAGACACGCACATGGAAGAAAAGGAAAGGACAATTCTCGAGGCGATGAAGAAGGCGGGAAAGCCGGTGAGGCCGGGAGATATTGCCAAGACATTGGACTTGGAATCCAAGGAAGTATCCACGATCATCAATTCACTGAAGAAAAAGGGGATGATCGTGTCTCCCAAGCGCTGCTATTATGCGCCGTCGGACAGTTAGTACCAATGCGGGTTCCCCGCTTTCCTTGGTGTCGACGGCAGTCCGACCTTCCTTGGCCGAATCCGAAACTCTTTGTGTTTTCTTGAGCTTGACATAACCGCAGTGGAATGATAGCAACTCGGGCCTATGAGACATGTACTGGAAAACAGCCGTCTGAACGACTCTTCCTTGCCGGAGCGGCCCAACCACGTACACTTGATGGGGATCTGCGGCACCGGCATGGGATCTCTTGCCGCAATGTTCCATCAGGTCGGATGTACGGTTACCGGATCGGACATGGGCGTGTATCCTCCCATGAGCGATTTCCTGAAGCAACTGGGGATAAAGGTATCGGAGAAGTACGCCCCTGAGAATCTGATTCCCACACCGGATCTGGTCGTCGTGGGAAACGTTATCCGTCGAACCAATCCTGAGGCGGAGGCTCTGGAACGATCGGGTATTCCCTACGCGTCAATGCCGGAGGCACTGAACGGATATTTCATCCGGGACAAGAGTCGTATCGTTGTCACGGGTACCCACGGCAAGACCACCGTGAGCGCAATGCTTGCCTGGATCCTCTACAAAGAGAATCTGGATCCCGGGTTCATGATCGGGGGACTGGTCGGTGGGTTTGAGGCGAATTACCGGCTCGGACAAGGCAGGCACTTCGTGCTGGAGGGCGACGAGTACGACACGGCCTATTTCGATAAGCGCCCAAAATTCTTACATTATATTCCAGATGTCGCGATCGTGACCTCATGTGAATTCGACCACGCGGACATTTACGATTCTCTGGATCAGATTCAAGATCAATTCCGAGCATTTGTTCGTCTCGTGCCGGCCGGCGGCCGCATCATCGCGTGCGCGGAACATGCATCGGTCAAAGAGGTCATTTCGGGTTTCAACGGCAACACGGCAACGTACGGCCTCGATCCTGGCATGGAATGGTGCGCATGCGACATAGACGTTACTCCGCTCGGCATGAAAACCACGATTCTGCGGCATGGACGACAGGCGGCTGCGGGAACAATACCGCTCTTCGGCGTTCATAACATATCAAATGCCGTTGCGGCGATCGCCGCGGCGGAACGCGTGGGAGTGGAACCACAAAGCGCCATGGACGCATTGGAGTCGTTTCAAGGAGTTCGCCGCCGGCAGGAAGTGGTGGGAGAGGCGGCCGGGATCCTTGTAATCGATGATTTTGCGCATCATCCCACGGAAGTGCGGGAAACGTGCCGGGGCGTGCGATCGCGCTTTCCCGACTCTCGAATTACGGCTGTTTTCGAGCCGCGCACCAACACGAGCAGGAGAGCATTCTTTCAAGAGCTCTACGTGTCTGCGTTTCATGACGCGGACCTTATTGTTCTTCGAGAGCCCCGCGACCCTGAGAAGTTCCCTGAAGGAGACAGATTCAGTTCGCGGCGCCTCGCGTCGGATCTGAATCGACTGGGGAAGACGGCCTACGCATTCGAGGGAACCGACGACATTGTGCGATTCCTGACCCGCGAGCTTCGATCGGGGGACATCGTGCTTATCATGTCCAACGGCAGCTTTGACAACATTGCCTTGCGATTGTTGGACGCCTTCAAGGAGCGCTCGTCATGAAAGAAGCGATGCTCTACGAAAAGCTGGAGTCCGGTCGGGTCAAGTGTCATCTGTGCCGCCACGGCTGCAAGATAGACGAAGGCAAACGGGGGATCTGCGCGGTTCGAGAGAACGTGGATGGTACGCTCTACACCCTGGTGTACGACAGGGTCGTTTCAACCGCGGTCGATCCCATCGAAAAGAAACCGCTGTTTCATGTCGCCCCGGGCAGCACGTCGTTTTCCATAGCCACTGTGGGATGCAATTTCCAATGTTCGTTCTGTCAAAACTATTCGATCTCTCAGATGCCTCGCGAGAGCGGACGAATCGTTGGAGAGGCTCTCTCTCCCGAAGAGATCGTCAGGGCCGCGGTTCAGCAAGGTTGCAGGAGCATTGCATACACGTATACCGAGCCGACGATTTTCTACGAGCTTGCGCGGGCCACCATGGTGGAAGGCCGGCGTCATGGGCTTCTCAATGTGTTTGTGACTAACGGATACATGACCCGCGAGATGCTCGATGACGCAGCAGGGCTCCTCGACGCCGCGAATGTGGACTTGAAGGCATTCAACGATCGATTTTACACCCACTACTGCAAGGCCAAACGCGAAGGAGTTCTGGATTCTCTACGATATATGAAGCAGTTGGGAATCTGGCTGGAAGTGACGACCCTCCTGATCCCAACGCTGAACGACGACCTTGACGAGATACGAGACCTGGCCCGCTTCATTCGAACCGAGCTGGGAAAGGAAACTCCATGGCATGTGAGCCGCTTCTATCCCCAGTATAAGGAACAAGACCTTCCACCCACCGAGGTGGAAGCGATCAGACGGGTAAGACGGATAGGCCTTGATGAAGGGCTTGAGTACGTATATTCGGGGAATGTCCCGTATAATTCGGGTGAAAAGACCTATTGTCCTGCATGCTCACATGTTCTCATCGACCGGCTTGGTTACCGCGTAGCCGGCAACGCAGTCAAGGACGGGCATTGTCCCGCGTGCGGACACAAGGTTCACGGCATTGAGATATAGCGGTTCCCGCCGGCGACGGGCCTCGTGGGCCGGTGTGTTATGGAGCGCTCCGGACGGACCTGGAAGTGATTGAGGAACTTGTATGGAAACGAACAAGAATCTGTTGATTTCACCGTCCATTCTGTCGGCCGACTTCACCCGGTTGGGCGAAGAGATCCGAGCCGTTGAGGATGCCGGTGCGGACTGGCTCCACATAGACGTCATGGACGGGCATTTCGTGCCCAACATCACCATCGGACCAATGATCGTCGCGGCCGCCAAGAGGGTTGCCGGCATCCCGCTGGACGTCCATTTGATGATATCCGATCCGGACTACTATCTCGAGGGTTTCCACGAGGCCGGCGCGGACATCCTCACGGTTCATCCGGAAGCGACTCATCATCTGCACCGAACGCTCACACGGATTCGGGACCTGGGAATGAAGGCCGGTGCGGCACTCAATCCTTCCACAGGGTTGGAAGCGGTGAAGCACGTGTTGGCGGAACTCGACGTCGTCATGATCATGACCGTCAGTCCCGGGTTCGGCGGTCAGTCATTTATTCCGACAATGCTCCCGAAGGTGCGCGAACTCCGGGCCATGATCGACGCGTCGGGTTACGACATCCTGATCGAGATTGACGGAGGGGTCAGTCCCAAGACCGCGCCGGACATTGCGCTCAGCGGTGCCGACGTATTTGTCGCGGGAAGCGCGGTTTTCGGGAGTCCGAACTACAAGGAAGTAATTGACGAGCTTCGCGGCGCGGGCCGTCAATGAACCCGGAACGCGCCGAAGACGAAGCGCTCACGAACACGCAGGCACGGCCGCGTCCCGCTCCTTCAAAGACCGGCACGTTCCCTCATTACGTAAACCGGTATTGGAACCTATCTCCCATTGCGGATGCATGGTCCGGTATCATTTCACCTTTCGACCGGTCGCACGGCCGGATCCGGTGAAGGCAGGGTTTTTCCATGATCAAGAAGCCTCAAACAGTGGTCTGCAGCATGCTCGCGACCCTCGTATTCACTCTCATGGCCGCACCCGCGATTGCAGCGCCGTCTCAAATGCTTCATCCGGACCCACGGACCATCTCCCGTCCGGATCTTGACCGCGATCCCGGGCTGTTCTTTCTCATGGCCGAGCAGTCTCAGGCCATGGGCGATGCCGAAGCCGTTTTGGATTACTACCGCAAGGCATTGGAACTGGATCCGTCATCCGCGTACCTCAACACACGCGTCGCGACAATTCTGGCCCGGAAGAGAAAGATCGCGGACGCGCTTATCATGGCCAGGGCCGCCATCGTATTTGAGCCGGACTATGAAGAGGCCCACACCCTGCTCGGAAAGATTTATGCGGTGACGGGCGACCGGGCTCGTGCGGCGGAGTCTTACAGCCGAGCATTAGACCTCAAGCCGGGGGACAGGGACCTCTATGTATTCCTGGGTTCTCTTCAGGCGTCCCAAAAGCTGTACGATGAAGCCGAGAAAACTTTCGAGAGGATGATCAAGGAGTTTCCACGGGAGAGGGAAGGATACTTTTACCTGGGCAAGGTCCTGGTAGAAAACGAGAAGTATGACAAGGCCGTTGAGATATTCACCAAACTCTTGGACCAGGACGGCGACAGCGCCGCTCAAGCCCATTACGAACTCGGCTCCATCCACCTCGTGCGGAAGAACTTGCCGGATGCCGAAACGCATTTCCGTGAAGCGGTCAAACTCGACCCGTTCAACGTGAACGCGAGATTGAGCCTCGGTCAGGTGCTCGCGAACCAAAAGAAGTACGAAGAGTCGTACGAAGTGTTCGAAGATCTGGCCAAGCTGGCGCCGTCAAACCTGCGAATACAGATCAACATGGCCCTCATTCTCGCGGAACAGAAGCAGTACGAAAAGGCCGGCCAACTCCTCAACAATATTTTGAAAACAAAGCCGGGATGGGATCAGGTGCGGTTCCACCTGGGAAGGATTCTCAGAGAGCAGGGAAAGCTCGATGAAGCGGAAAAGGAATTCGTTCAAATACGAAAGGGTGAGCCCAGCTTCGTCAACTCCAGGATCATGTTGGCCATCATGATGTTGAAGGAGAAGGATTACGGAAAGTCCGTCAGATACATAAACGAGGCGGCCGAAGCGGATCCGAAGGATGCGGATGTCCTTCACATCAAAGGCTCCATCCTCGATGAACTCCACCGGTACTCGGAAGCCATAGAGATGTACAACAAGGCTCTGGAATTGGAACCCAAGAACGTTCGGATTCGCTACTCCTTGGGCAACGTCCTGGAGAAAAGCGGTCGCCGCTCACGCGGTCTGCAGGAGATGGAGAGGATAATCGAGTTGAATCCCGAAGACGCAAGTGCCCTGAATTTCATGGGATACACCTTGGCTGTTGCGGGAAAGGACCTGGCCCGAGCAGAGAAGCTGATACGTAAGGCGCTGGAACTGAAGCCCGATGACGGCTACATACTCGATTCATTGGCGTGGATCATGCACCTGAAAGGCGAAAACGATGTGGCTTTGGAATACCTGCAAAAGGCTTCGGAAAAAGTCAAGTCGGATCCCATTATAGCCGAGCACCTTGGTGACGTACTGCTGGTCAAGAGCCGTCGAGAGCAGGCGGTCGAGGCGTACAAAAGGTCTCTCGAAATTAATCCCGACAACCTCGTTGTGAAGGAAAAACTTGAACGGCTTGAAAAAGAGATCCAATCACGACCGGACAGATGAGCGATTCCGCGGGTCTAGTATGCATCCTCAACCGGCAAAAATCGTTCCAATGCCGGAGCGACACATGCCGAGGGTCCTTGTCTGCCTTGTCCTGTTCGTAGCCTTTAGCCTCTGGGCCCTCGGGGGGACCGCGATCTCCTCGGCGGTCGCGGGTCCCACCAAGAAGCCCGAACGGGTCGATCCGAGACATTCTTTGCCGGCGTCGATTATGGACAAGCCTTTCATGTTTGCCGGCGAGGTCGTTCCTCTTCACAGGGAGGATGTACGGAATCGAATTCAATTTCAGTTGAACTTTCTCTTGCTCGACGCCCGCAGCGTCGTCACGCTCTGGTTGACCGAGGAAAGCAGACAGGCTTGGATTCTCGAGGAAATTTTTGAGAAAGAAGGCATCCCTCGGGAATTCGTATGGTTGGCTCCCATCATGTCTCGCATGAAAAGGGGCGGGGTGAGAAGGTACGAAGCCGGAATGTGGGCGCTGGAAAAGCCGTGCTCTTCGGAATCCGGTCTGGACATGGTATCCAATGAGTCATTCGACGACAGGTTGGACGTGGACCTTGCCACAAGGTGCTTTGCCGCGACCATAAAGCGCGTCAGGGAGAAACTGGGGACCAAGAGCTGGCTGATGGCTGCGGCGGCGTACATGGCGTCTCCCGAGAGCGTGGACACCCGGATGCAACGGTGGAACTCGAAATCGTTTTGGGACATTCCGTTCGACGACAATCCCGAGATCCTGATCCCTCGCTGGATAGCCCTCACGATAATCGGGACGCACGGGCCGTACTATGGACTGACATTCAAGAAACCCGCTCCGCTGACCTTTGACCAGGTGACCGGCCTGGTCTTGACGAAGGATCTTCCCATTGCCGATATCGCGCGGATGACCGGAACGCCTCCTCGGGAAATTCTCAAACTCAACCCCAAGATTAAGCCTTCAGCGGGGCGGTTTCCCGCCAAGGTCTCGGGCAAGAATCGTGCCCACACCATCGCTGCACCGAGAGGCAAGGGATGGGTGCTCGTGAACAAGCTCAAGAAGGAAGGGTTCCTGGCCGCGGGAGAAAAGCGCTGACCGTCAGCGGCGTAGGTACCCGAACGCTTTCGCACCTTGGGGGTTTGAGCTTGACTCGCGAACCAAAAAGACTTACTCTTTGGTCGAAGATTTTCGCTAAATGATTGCAACACATTGCAATTTTTCAACCCGGAGCATAGGGCGAATGACTCTTAATCGCTGGGACCCGTTACGGGATCTCTTAAACTTTCAGGAGAGGGTTAGTCGGCTCATCGACGCGAGCGCCAGGGAGTCGCTTGCGAGGCGTCAGGCTTGCTGGAGTCCGGTGGCGGATATTCTTGAGACGCCCGACGCCTATGTTCTCCGAGCCGAGTTACCCGGGGTGGGACGAGACAACATCAATATCGAAGTACGAGGCAACCTTGTGAGGATATACGGCGAGCGAGCACTCGAATCGGAACCCGCCATCGCCGCATATCACAGCATCGAGAGGGTCCATGGGATGTTCGAACGGACGTTCACGCTGCCCGGACCGGTGGATATGGATCGCTCCGAGGCCAAGTACGAGGACGGCATGCTTGAAGTAAACCTGCCGAAATCCGATGAGGTCCGTGAACGAAGCATATCGGTTGTGTGTCTTTCTCAGTGAAGTGACGGGAACACGTTGAAGTTGCTTGACGTGCCGACCTGCCTGGAAGAGATCCGGGTGGGCGCGTGTGCGTGCTTCGGGCAGGAACGGCGGAACAAAATGAGGGACGTGTGACGGGGCGGGTGCACACGGTGCGGGATTGATTTCGCCGTGAACGGGATGTGGCCGACCCGATGGTGTCGAGAGGTTGATGAATCGAGCGAAAATGGCAAAGCGTGACCCATACGGAGTGCTGGGAGTGAGCCGGTCCGCATCCGATGCAGAGATCAAGAAGTCCTACCGGAAGCTGGCCCGGCAGTATCACCCGGACATGAATCCCAACAGCAAGGACTCTGAGGCCCGGTTCAAAGAGATATCCGAAGCGTACGAGATCCTCCACGACCCTGAGAAGAGACGTCGATTCGACTTGTACGGTCACGAGGGCGTCGACGCGAATTTTCAGGGATTTGGATCTTCCGGCGGCCGCAATCCTTTTGAAGGTTTCCGGTACGGAAACAACAGCTACACGTTCAATTTCGGTAATTATTCCGGAGGCTCGGGACACAGCTTCTTCGACGACGTGTTTTCCGAGTTTGTGAGATCGGGCCCCGGTCGCGGCGGGAGACGTCAACCTCAGGCCGGCCGGGACGTCGAGTACAACTTGACGGTGGACTTTGAGCAGGCATACCATGGAATGTCCGCAGAGCTGCGAATCCTTGATAGGAGAATTGAGGTTCGAATCCCCGCGGGAGTCGACACGGGATCGCGAGTGCGAGTGCCAGGCCAAGGGTCCCCCGGTCTCCACGGGGGCAAGGTCGCGGCGATTTGTATCTCAACGTGCGGGTTACCCCTCACGCGTATTTTCGGAGAGAGGGCAGAGACATTCATCTAACGTTGCCTATTACCTTTGGAGAAGCGGTATTGGGCGCGCGTGTGGAGCTTCCGGGTCCGGACGGACGCCTCGCATTGAAGGTACCTCCGGGCACGCAATCAGGGACAAGTTTTCGATTTAAGGGAAAGGGGTTTCCCGACCTCAAGCGAAACGAGAGAGGCGACTTCCTCGTGACCGTCCACATAGCCGTACCCGATGCCATTGATGCCGCTTCTCGGGAACTTGTGTCGGAATTCGAGCGGCGAAATCCCTTCCATCCCAGGGAGGGGCGTTAGCGGCCGCCACTTTTCATGGTGAGGGAGTAACGGTATGGAAGAGTCTGAACGGAAAGAAGAGTTCAAGGTATCCGATAAGCGCAGATTCACTACGGGAGGAGAGAAGAGAGAGGACGAGCAGGCCGAGTCACCATCGGACAAGGAGCAACGAGTCGAAGAACTTCTCGGTTCGACCGTGGACGAGGCGAGCAAGCCTTCGGAGAGCGAACGGGAATCCGGCAACCGGCAACAACAACCCCCGCCCCCGTTGGATTTCTCGACCTTCATTCTCAGCATGGCCAATACCGCGCTGTTTCAGCTCGGGCTGATCAAGCTTTCCGAAGAAGAGGAACCGAGGAAGGATCTTCAAGCGGCCCGTCAGACGATCGACCTTATAAGTTTGTTGGAGGAGAAGACCCGCGGGAATCTTACCGAGGCGGAAAAAAAAGTCTTGTCAGAAACGTTGTTTCAGCTGAGAATGGCTTTCGTGGAAGCTTCTAAATGATATGGACCAAACCCGTCGCCGACGGCGCATGACCACTCTTTGGGCCCAATACCGATCATGAGGCGGAAGATGTGGTCTATTTGCGTACATTGCAAGAATGTGGTTCGTGCCGGCAGGATGACGGAAAACAAACCAAAGAGTCGCCAAACGGGCGCTTTGGAGTAGAACGAAGGAGTATGGTTGAATGGCCCGAGTGTGTGAAATATGCGGCAAGCGACCGTTGAGAGGATACAACGTAAGCCACGCCCACAATCGAACCAAGAAGATTTCGTATCCCAACCTGCAGAAAGTCCGTATTCTTGCACCGACCGGACAGGTGAAGAGAGCGAAAGTCTGTACGCGTTGCATTCGATCCAACAAGATCACGAAGGCGCCATAGGATCGTCCGGGCAGTTGGCGGTCAACGGCCGCCCTCGGTTCGATTTTCGCCCGGTCAGTCCGTCGTCCTGCGGGATTGGCCGCCGGTCGCGAGGGGAGGAGAAGCGGGACGGTTCCAGGGAGCGGTCGATTCAATTTGTCGTATGGAAGCACGGCTCATCACGCCACGTGACGGTCGTGTGTACGCGCGCCCTCTTCCTTCTCGTTCCCAGGCTCTGCCCTGTCTTGGTCGGACGGGCATCTTGCCCGTCATTGACCGGCGAGACGCATGGCCCACCATGAGACTTTCATAGTCCTTCGTGCTCGCTCGATCATGGGGGTTTAGGAAATCCCGGACTAAGGATGCCACCGAGCAAGGTAACAAATACACACGCTAATTTTCCTCACACATGAGGCAGTCGACCACCACCTCACCGCGGAGCCTCCGGCACTCCGACTCCTTGATCCTTCGGCACTGCGGTTTCTTTTTCACTCACGAGCAGGAACGGAGGCAGCAATAGACCTTGCCGTCCATCCAGTCGCTTTGGGAGGAAACACTAACGGGGCTGATCACCAACCAAACCGACAGCCCCAGAATTAAGCCGATCTGTTTCATCATGCACTCCGCACCATTCTCCGTATCTCGGAGAATATACCATACCTCGTCCGCCGGTTCGACCGCGATTTTCTATGAGGCGTATGCGTTCGGTGACAATCGGCCGCCCGCAAATTAGTCAACGCGCATACATCGATGCCGAGTTTTCATCTTCGTTTTACGACACAAACGATGGTATACTGGCTTCACTATCATCTCCGGGGGGACATTCGTGGCACACAGACGAGATCCGGGTCCAAGATATGGTTGAGGACATACGTTCGGGAATGAGCCGATCCCGCCTCACCGAGAAGTACGTTCTCACGCCCGAAGCGTTGGAGGAACTCCTCAGCGTCCTGGCGGACGTGAACGCGGTCAGTGAGGACGAGATCTTCGGCGATTTCTACTTTCCCTGCACCGACTCGCCTGAAAGGAGCACACGCAACTATTCCCGTTACCGCGTCGACTTCGACGCGCCGATTTACAACGCGATCCATCCGGAATTGCACGGCAACGTCCGCGACATCACGCTGATGGGGGTAAGCACGGAAGGACTCGGAGCCTCGGTCGACGACGTAATGGACCTCGTGATCCTTGGGGACCCATGCGGAGAGGTGGTGCCGATAGAGTTTGAGGCAATCTGTCGGTGGACCGGGTCGGATTCGGCGAACGGGACATTCTTGGCGGGATTTCAGGTCACCAGAATCACGCGAAACAACCTCATTGAGTTGAAGAAGTTCATTCACCTCCTGGACGGGGACGCCTGACGATGCGATTGCCCCATCCCTCGAGAACGCAGGACCGTACATGAGCGGCCGCGTGCCGAATCGTACCCTCAGTCCCACGCCACCAGATTCATGGACAGGGGATTCATGAGGTACGGATGGAAAGGCAGGACGCGGATCCTGTACGCATACACTCCCGTCTCCTGACAATGCACGGTGCCCTTGAAATGAAGCACCCCGTCCGAACCGCCGCCGTTGCTCGCCATGACGGTCGTATGTCTGTCAATTATCTTGTCGGGGTCTTGACCGACCGGTCCGTGACACAGATCCACGACCACCTCGCGGTCCGAAAGTCCTCCGAGCCGTATGGCAGCCGTGACTTCCAGGTCCTCCCCAAGAGCGACACGGTCTCCCCTGGGAAGAGACACCTCGAGAATCTTCACGTCCTTCCATAGGGAACGGACCTTCTGCTTCCAGTCCCTCAGGGCCCTTGCACGTACGAGCCGGTTTTCCCCCAGGATTTGATGCGCGAGCCCCGCGGTCAGGTAGTAGTCCTCCAAGTATTCCTCCACCATCCGGTGCGAATTGAAGTGTACGCAGATGGAAGCCATGCTGTTCTTCATCATCTCGATCCATCGGTGGGGCAGCCCGTCCGGTCCCCGGTCAAAAAAGAGCGGCATGACCTCTTTTTCCAGGATGTCAAACGTCTCTTCCGCCTCGACCTTGTCCTGGTACTCCTGGTCGACGTAATCCCGACCTCCGCCGATTGCCCACCCGTTGGATGTGTCGTACGCTTCCGGCCACCAGCCGTCAAGAACGCTCAAATTGAGCACGCCGTTGGCCGCGGCTTTCATGCCGGAGGTTCCGCACGCTTCCATGGGACGCCTCGGGGTATTGAGCCACACGTCCACCCCTTGAACGAGATAGCGGGCGACGTTTATGTCGTAGTCCTCGAGAAAGACGAGCTTACGTTGGAAGCCCTCCATGCGGGATTGGTGCACTACCATCTTGATCAGCTCTTTGCCGAGCTGATCCTTCGGATGTGCCTTGCCCGCGAATATGAATTGGACGGGGTGACGTTTGTCCGAAACCAGCCGCAGAAGCCTTTCGGGGTCTTGGAACAGCAGGTTGGCCCTCTTGTACGGAGCGAATCGTCGGGCGAATCCGATCGTCAGGGCCTCCGGGTTGAGATACTCTCGGAAGCGCATTGCATCAAGGATCGACTCGCCGACGGCCGTGGTTTGTCTGAAAAGACGTCGGCGACAGAACGCGACCAGTCGCTCGCGCCGCGTTTCATGGACCGTCCATAGTTCGTCGTGAGGGATATTGTGAATGCGCGACCAAATCTTCTTATTGTCCGGATCTTCTATCCATCCGTCCCCCAAATAACGCACGAAGAGGTCCGCCATCTCCTTGGATACGTACGACGGGATGTGGACGCCGTTGGTCACGTACCCGATCGGTATGTCCTCCTCTTCCACGTCGTGCCAAATATTCCTCCACATCTTCTTGGATTCTCTGCTGTGGAGTTCGCTCACCGCGTTGACTCCTCGTGAAAGTCGCAAAGCCAATACCGCCATAGACAGGGGAGACGATTCGTCATGAGGGTCCTCGCGTCCAAGAGCAAGGAGGTCCTTGACGCTCAGACCGAGCGATTCCATATATCCCGTGAAGTACTTGCGTACCAAATCCGGGGGAAACAGATCGATTCCTGCAGGTACCGGGGTATGAGTGGTAAACACGGTCGACGCGGCAACCGACTCCATGGCCACATCGAAGGGGGCTCGATAGGTGGTCATGTTTTGCCGCACACGCTCCAACGCGGCAAAGGCCGCATGCCCCTCGTTCAAGTGGTAGACAAAGGGCCAAAAACCGAGAAAATGAATCGCACGCGCTCCCCCGATTCCCAAGATGATCTCCTGCTTGATCCGCATCTCGTTGTCGCCGCCGTACAATTCGGCGGTGATCATCCTGTCCTCATCGCTATTGGATCGATGGTTCGTGTCCAGAAGGTACAGCGGGATCCGACCCACCTGAATCTTCCATATGAGGATCTTCACGTTCCGGTTGCCCAGCATGAGCTCGAGTTCCGCTTGTTTTCCCGTACCGTCGAGAACAGGCGAAATCGGCAAATTGTAGAAATCGTTTTCCGGGTATGATTCCTGCTGCCACCCGTCCACATTCAAGTATTGCCTGCAGTAGCCTTTCTGATAAAGCAGGCCTATTCCGATGAGCGGAAGAGAGAGGTTCGACGCGCTCTTTAAGTGATCGCCCGAAAGTATGCCGAGCCCCCCCGAGTAGATGGGAAGACATTCACCGAGACCGTACTCCATGCTGAAGTACGCGATGCGGTAGTCGATGGGCCTTTCCAACTTAAAACTGTATTCGCCCCGGTCCATGATGTACTTGTCAAAGGAACGCTCCACCTCTCGAACCCGGTCCATGAGCGCCACGTCTTGCACGATCTCACGCTTCCTCTGTTCGGAGAGATTGGCAAGAAGCAAGATCGGATTGTGGCCCGTTTCGTCCCAGAGATCCTGGTCGAGAGCTTGAAAGAGGCGGCTCACTTCAGGGTTCCACGTGAACCATAGATTCATCCCGATGGTCTTGAGAATCTCCAGCTCTTCGGGAAGGTCGGGACGAACCAGCAAATGACGCAGTCTCATGCAAACCTCCGTGCCCGGGAGACGGCTCAGGAAATTCGACAGTATGTGTCACATCGACTACTTAGCACAGGATTTCACATATTCGGTTACGAATCTTGAGCGTTGAGATTGCTTCGTCGTTTCACTCCTCGCCATGCCGGCATCGAGGTTGTCATTGCGAGGGTCCCGCGCGGAACGCGGGATGGCAATCTCGAAAGGTTAGGGACACGCGTTCTGCGCGGGATGCCTACCGTCTCCCCGGCGAAGGCCGGGGAGACGGTGCTCGTAAACGCTACCGTACTTAGGCCACAGAGCACTTAGGAAATCCTGTGCTAAGCATACGTCACCGTATTTTCGCAACGTGACCGCCTATGGAGCGTTGCCGGGCAGTACTGTTCCCCTCGGTGACATATCGGGACGCACGCGGGGACAAGGCGTACCAAGAGCACGTCGCATCACGCGTTGTACAAGTTTCTCCAATGCCTGTCAATGCGTCCGGCAGCCGGTGCCGCATAAGACCGTCGCGGGATGTTCGAAGCACTCGAACCGCTTGGGGCTCCTGCACGCTCCCGTGTACCCGGGCACGAGTTCCGTGCCGGTGACGCGGGACCGTCCAAACTCCGCGGGCGGGATACAAGATTACCGGCAGAACGGCCAAGGCGCTTCACTGTTCGTACAGTTCCGCGTGCAGGGTCGGCATCCGCTGTGGAAGGAAATAGGTATGTGTTTAGTGGGTCGGTTGTTGACCCGGAGGGGAATATTGATTAGGATGACCGAGTGGTCATTGACCGGCCGGTCACTGCACGCGGTACGTCGGTGACGCGCCAAGAATACACTCATGCCTGGGTCAATACGCTATGAGCACCTCGCCGATCACCGGAACCAGACTCTTCAGAAGCCTAGCCCCTGAAAAACGAGACAAGGTCTTTAGAGCCGCGGTCCGCGAATTTGCATCCAAAGGCTACCGAAACGCATCGATGAACAGCGTGGTCAAGGTGGCCCGTATCAGTAAGGGGAGTTTGTTTCAGTATTTCCGAACAAAACGGGATCTCTTCGACGGAGTGGTGGAAATGGCCGTCATCGAGGTCAAAAATTACTTGAAGCAGGTTCGAGAAGATACTAACAACATGTCGTTTTTCGATCGCCTGTCAAGACTGATCCGGGCCGGGTTCGAGTTCATCGACAATCACCCCCTTCTGGCAAGGATTTACTTCCACCTCATTCAGTCCGGCGAAACTCCCTTTGGGGTGGAGCGCATGCTCCAGCTTCACAAACTCAGCGACGAATTCATGGCCGACTTGATTCGCGACGCGATCGGCCGCGGTGAAATCAGATCGGACCTGGATGTGGAACGGGTGGCTTTCCTGGTCAACTCGCTCATGGAAACCTTGTTGCGCGCGTATTACACCGAGTTCATGGCGTCCGGACTTGGTCTGTACCGGGGCGACGGGGCGGAGCTGGACAGGTGGATCGAAACGTTCCTGGAACTGGTAAGCCGGGGCATGGAAGTGCCTCGGGACGCCGAGAAGTTTCGTGCATGTACGTGACGAGCCGGCTCGACGGCTCGACGAGAAAACGATCGGAGTAGTGCGATGTGGAATCGTAGGGTCGGTATTATGATTGTGGCGGCGCTTGTCGTATCCGTCTCGATTTGCAGTGTCCGGGCAAGCTCCGGGGAACCGGTGAAGATCCGTTTCGGCGTCCTTCCCGTGCTTCAAGCACTCTCTCTTTTCGTAGCCGAAGACAAGGGTCTGTTCGAAAAGGCGGGAGTGAAGGTTGAACTCGTTCCCTTCAACACTGCCGCGGAAAAGGACATCGCGCTGGTCGCCGGCAGTATTGACGGGTGCTTCGGCGACTTGGTAACACCAACGGTTCTCCGTGGAAACGGCAGAGACGTCTACATGGTTGCAACCAACTACGATACCAAGAGCGACCGCCGCATGTTCGGCGTGCTCGCAAAACCGAACAGCGCGCTCAAGTCCGTCAAGGATCTCGCGGGGGTGCCGGTCGCGGTGTCGTCCAACTCGGTCATCGACTACGTTACCCAGGAACTCCTCAAGTCCGGCGGAGTCCCGGAGGACAAGATCGAGTCCGTCGAAACAAAGAACATCGGCATGCGCATGCAGATGCTCTTGTCCGGTCAGGTGGAGGCCGCAACTCTCCCCGAACCTCTGGTCACCGCTGCGGTGGCCAAGGGAGCGATCCTCCTTGTCGACGACGCGGGTCTGACGAGCAGTCAGACCGTACTGTACTTCTTGGGACCCTTCATGAAAGAGCATCCGAAAGAAGTGAAGGCATTCCTCGCCGCGGTAAACCAGGCCAATCGTCTCATCAACGAACAACCCGATTCCATGCGGCCTATCATGGTGGAGCACGTCAGGCTCCCGCCTCCTCTCCAGGCCGCATACCCGGTGCCTCGCTTCCCCGACCTTCATGCCCCCGATAAGGAATCCGTAATGACCGTGATCCAGTGGCTGAGAAAGCGAGGCGTGGTCAAACCCGCCCTTACCTATGAACAGGTTGTGGATGCACACTACGTCCCATGAACTTGTCGGCGGCCGCAATCTCTCCAAGACCTATCAGACGGAGAACGGTCCCCATCCACGCGTTGACGTCCTGCGACATCTCATTGCCTGAGGCGCAGGCACTGGCATTGGTGGGGCCTTCAGGATGCGGCAAGTCAACGCTGCTCCTCTTGATGGCCGGCCTCGAGAAGCCCACGGAAGGCTCTCTGTGGTTCAGAGGAATCCCGCTGACGCAGCCTCGTCGGGAAATCGCCCTGGTACTCCAGGATTACGGCTTGTTTCCATGGAAGACGGTTCGCCGGAATGTGGAGTTGGGACTGCGAATCAGGGGCGAGCGGATCGATCGCCGGGATGTGGAACGGCTGTTGGCCGAGCTGGACATTGCCGAAAAAGCGGATGTCTATCCCCAGCAACTCTCCGGCGGCCAGAAACAGAGAGTGGCACTGGCACGTGCGCTCGTATTGAACCCTTCCCTGCTTCTCCTGGACGAACCCTTTGCCGCGCTGGATACGATTACTCGGGAACGGCTCCAGGATCTCGTCGCGACGACGTGGCGCAAGCGAAAATTCGGCATGGCGCTGGTAACCCACAACATACAGGAAGCCGTTCGCCTGGGGCACCGCATTCTCGTGATGGGAGGGACTCCCGGGACCGTCCTTGGGTGCGTTGAGAACCCCAACGCGTGCAGCCCGTATTACCGTGGATCGGACGAGTTTTACGAGATCTCCCGGCAGGTGCGCCGGCAGTTGGAGCAGCATGCATGAAGTCCAAACTGGGTTACATCTGGGGCATCGCCGCGCTGCTCACGGCGTGGCAGATTTCGTCGTGGTGTTCGGGCGAGGCAATCGTTGCAGGACCGGTTACGGTCCTTCTCAAGCTTGTCTCAGAGGCGGGAACCGGCCGATTCTGGACAAATGTGGGTGCATCTTCCCTTCGCATCGTCGCCGCGCTCTCCTTAGCCTTTGTCACCGCGGTTCCCTTGGGGCTGTTTCTCGGTTCCAGTCCGCGGGCCGACAGGATTGCCAAGCCACTCATCTACTTGACCTACCCCGTACCCAAAATCGTATTCCTGCCTTTAGTGCTCCTGTTCTTTGGACTTGGAGACTGGGGAAAGATCGTCATGTTGTCGATCATCCTCTTCTTTCAGTTGCTGATCACCACGCGTGATGCGGCCCGCGGGGTCAGTCGCTCGGCCAGGTATTCCCTGTACAGTCTGGGAGGAACCAGGAGGCACCTTTTTGCCCACGTCATATGGCCGTCATGTTTGCCTTCCGTATTCACGGCTCTGCGCATCGCAACGGGTACCGTGGTCGCGGTCCTCTTTTTCGTGGAATCCATTGGAACACGCTACGGTATGGGTTTCTACATTCTCGACGCGTGGGGACGCGCGGATGTTCCACAAATTTTCGTCGGTATCGTCGTCCTGGCGGTCATGGGCGTGGTATTGTATGAGGCATTCGACATTCTGGAGAGAATTTTCTGCAGATGGAACCAGCTTTGAGGAAGCCGCAGACCGACCATTGGAGCCATACCGAACCCGTTGCCGCTGATTTCGCCGAGAAGACGAGACTCCGGGCCGAGATCGAGCCGGCAAAGACCCCTATCGGTCGAACAATCGTGCATGCCGCGCACGGAACCCTTTCCGCCCCCCCTGAATCGTGCAGCCACGGGGCGGATTCTATTCACGACTTTCCGCCTCCTAAGGACATCTCCGAGCTTTGCCCTCCA
Source organism: Desulfomonilaceae bacterium (assembly GCA_031082285.1). Lineage (GTDB taxonomy): Bacteria > Desulfobacterota > Desulfomonilia > Desulfomonilales > Desulfomonilaceae > JAVHLK01. The sequence continues at coordinate 38,161 of JAVHLK010000015.1, read as the reverse complement.
GCCGGGCGCATTTCGTTGTCCGAGCCCCCCCTCACCCTCGGGCCGATCTCCATCCACGAGGGATTCGTCCCATGAACAAGGAGACCGTGAACGCATGGGTTCAAGCCAGTCGAGTACCTTTTTTTGTGGCGACCTTGATCCCTCTTGTTCTGGGCGGAGTCACCGCCTACAAGGACGGGAGCTGGAACCCGCTCCGATGGCTTGCCGTGTTGTTCGCATGCTTCCTGGTTCACCTGTGCACCAACCTTGCCAATGACTACTTTGACCACCTTTCGGGCGCGGACGCGGGGGAATCCATCGGCGGCAGTCGAGTCATTCAAGAGGGCAAGATCTCGCTCGGGCAGCTTCGCACCGCAATGGCGGTCTTCTACGGGATTGCTTTGGCGTGCGGCGTCTGGGTCGTCTGGGACTCCCAGGTGCTGTGGCTCATTCCCCTCATCCTGTTCTCCTTCCTGTCCAGCCTCTTCTACACCGCTCCCCCCATCCGCTACGGATACTTGGGACTCGGCGAGTTGTTTGTGGGCATCAACATGGGACCGGTGATGGTCGCGGGGACCGCCGCCGCGGTTGCCGGTCACTTCGTGCCGCGCGCTCTGTGGCTTTCCGTACCCATTGGACTCATGGTGGCAATGATCCTCTACTACCAGTCTCTTCCCGATATCAAGGAGGACCGAGCGGTGGGAAAACGAACCGTGGCCGTCCGGTTGGGACAGCCCGCGGCAATCTGGGGGATGAGGTTCTTCGTAACCGCGACGCTCCTCTCGGTACTCGCTCTGGTGCTGTTCGGACAGATCCGGCCGCCGGTTCTCATCTCGTTCGTAGCCGTAATCCTTGCCGTAAGAATAGACAAAATGATCGCGTCAACCGAAGACTGGAAGGATCTCCACGACAGAGGCGGGATCGTGAGGATGTTTTACCTGGGAGTGGGGCTGATTATGATCTTGACCGTCGCATGGTTCTGACGAGACCGATTGAGCGCACGTTCCGCACGGGGGAATTCTTTCTCTCGGAATAGGTAAAATCGTTTCTTGTTGCTCTGGAAGGAGCCGTTTCGACGCGGAGGCTTCCCAGAAAAATCTACGCCGACAACGGAGCTGTATTCCGGTCCCATCACGGGATCGGGGCAGGTTCTTGCTTCTTGAATCAGCAACGTACAAAGCAGTCAGGGTGCGGTGCTCCAACCTGATTCAAGAAGCAAGACCTACCCCATCAGCTTGCTCAATAACACCACATCATGGAAATATCTCCGGCTCCTTGCGCCGGCTGTAGTTTTCGTTCAACCAGACAGCGATCTTCGTAATAATCGGATTATCCATGATTCGCGCCTGTGTGGGGCATTCCTTCACACAGGCACAGCATTTGATACACAGATTGGGATCGGTCTCCACCACAGTGTTCACCGTGATCGACCCTGTCGGACAAACATCGGCACACGTACCACACGTAGTACAGATATCGACCAGAGTCCTCGCCGCTCCTTCAATGGAGGGCATGCCGTCCTTGTAGGGAAAACTGCCCGGGACCTGCAGAGGAACCGACGAGTCAGGCGATGCAAGGTCCTCTATTCTATGTTTGACGGTCAACCCAAACGCGACGGCCTGGTCCAAGTCCGCCTTGTCCGGCCTTCCGGGGGCAATGGGCACATCCGGCGTGCTGAACGAATGCTCTCCTATGAAAGCGGCCGCTGCAATGGGAACAAAGCCCAGATCCTTCGATAGATTGAACAACTCAAGAAGGGCATCCTCATAATCACGATTACCGAAGACCACGACGAGAACCGCCCGCGTATCGCGGGCTCGAAACCGCCGGAATCGCTTCACGGCCACCTCGGGCAATCTGCCCGCATATACCGGAGCGCCGATTACAACCAGTTCATCAGTGAAGTTGCCGACGGATTTCTCTGCTGCATCAGGCGAGGTCATACTGAGATGCTCGACAGGCTCGATGCCTATGCCTTCAGCGATGGCTTCGAGAACCTTTCTCGTCGTACCGGTTGGTGAAAAATACGCCAATTTCAGCGAGGTAACACTCATTCCGGGTCCTCCGTACCTTTCCAGTCAGGTTCCGCAGCACTGACGCCGCTATATGTCAACACAAGGTATCACATGAAACAAGAAGAAATTGGGACGCCCGTCGGCACGGATCACATCTTCTCTCATAACCGAACCGGATCGGGATGTCGGGGTCACCCCTCAAAGCCGAATAGTCGGTCCGACGAGAGGTCCGCTGCCGACGATTTCCTCATTGCGTGACGTGATGCGCCACTCCCGGGGCTACTGCCCGAGATCATCCGGGCGTGACTCGAGAACATACCAACTTATCGCGGAAATCATAAACCCCCATGATCGGGGCGATCACAACTGATCATGAAAGTCCACCTGGGCT
>JAVHLK010000015.1:0-34995 GCA_031082285.1 Desulfomonilaceae bacterium | reverse complement strand
CCGACAGTGTCCCCGCGAGCGCGTAAATCGCGGCCGCGACGATGGACAGGACCTTGAACCCATATGTCATGGTCACAAGCACGGCTACGGAAGTGGACACAACAGACGCGAAGCCGTTGACGGCCCAGGCGACGGGGACCGCGGCCACGGCTTTTCGATGCACCATAGAGAGTCCCCAGGGAAACGGCATCCCGAGAAGAAACGCCAGCGGTGCCAACAGACACGTGCCGACCATTGTCTTGCCCGTAGCGGACAGTCCTGCGGCAGCCTCGAACACGGTGGAAAGGACAACCGAATAGACGGCGACGATCAAAACAATGCCCAGCGCCGGTACGAGTATTCCCGCCGGAACGCGACGTGTGACATGGGGTTGAGCCATGCTGCCGGCTCCGGCGAAGAAAAGAAATGCTCCGATGACCAGCGCCGCGGCCGGGATGGGATCTCCGAGAAACCGTGTAAAAACCTGAATAAAACTCATCTCCAAGAGCATGAATCCCGTGCCCAGTCCCGCGAAGTAGACCACGGCAAGCGCGATCGTCATGCCGGACGGGGGATCGTGAGCTCTCCTGAGAAGTATTACCGGTCCGGGCAGCAAAACGGTGGCAGCGAGGGCCGTTGCGACCGCGGCCACGATCAATACCAGGAATCCCATTTCCGACCTGGCCGGCCACAACGGTCCAAACACATCGCGTAACTTCCCCACCGACTGCAGGCGAAAGAAGTCGTGAAAAAACGGTGAATCATCCGTTGCCGGCCGGACATCGGCGATCCAGTTCCCGTAGAAGGTCTCCCGATCCTCGGACAGCAGCCGGGTCAGAGCATGATGGTACCACGACGCGGACGAATCTTCGGGTCCGGGAAGCACATGGCGCCGGTTGGTCTCCTCCGGTTGAATGCCGGGAAACCATTCGGGATCCCATGACGAGTCTCGGCAGACCCGCCGAAACTCTTGGATGACCGTTGTGCTCACGGGAGATCGCGACACGAGGGTTGCCACGGAGAGTTCGTCGCGGGCCATGAGGATATGTCGTGCCGGTCGACGCACTCCGCTTCCTTCGAAGGCGTGAATCCAGGTGGCCGCGATCTTGATGTTGTCTCGCGCCGGATCCTGAATGCCTCTGACCACGCCGGCCAATCCGTGAGGAGTCAAGGAGTCTAGACACTTGTGAAAGCCTTCGACCGTGGCGAGATAGTCTTCCCGAAGCCCCCCGATCCCTCCCGATCCCGGTGCGAAGCCTTCCAGTGCACTGAGATGGATGATGTCGAATTTCTCACGGCTTGAATCCAGAAACGCCCTCGGCTCCGCCGTAACCACCCGTACCCGCGGATCGGCAAGCACCCGACTGTCGTGCTCCTCGAGCACTTTGATGATGTTTCGGTCGGGCTGGACCACCACAATGGATTCCGCTTTGCTGAGCCTGGCCAACCACACGTACGTGCCTCCCGTTTCTCCCAGAATGAGAACGCTCTTGGGCTCGATCAATCTGTACGGGAGGGCCGCCAAGGTCGCCGACAGGAACTCGGCTTCTTCGGCGGTTCTTATGGAAAGGACGGATCCTGCGGGAAATCCGTCTCTCATGAGCAAATCCATGGGCGGCGGCGACTCGGCCGCGCTCAGGGAAAGCAGCGTGTGAAAATGGGGCCCGGAGTACAGGTCAATTCGGCCTCGCAGCCCGTGAAGGGTTCGTTCCCTGTGGGCGGCGCCCTGGCGTTCCAAATTCTGCACGTAAGCCAGGGTCTTATACTGATCGATTTTCAACGGGAAGACGGTATCGGCCCCGAGTAAACCGGCAAGAACGAGTACGCCTCCGCCTGCAAGCACGGCAACCGGATAAGGCGCGAAAAGACGTGTTCCTCTTCCGGGAATGAGGAACAGACCGGACAGGATCACGCACAGCGACAGGGGCACCGCCAGGCCGTTGGCCGGGAAGAGCCCAAGAAGCACTATGCCCGCCAGAGCACCGGCCGCGCTTCCGGCCAGATTGGCCGCGTAAACCTTATGCACCTCCTCCCGGTCCGTCATGAGCGCCAGGCCGATAAGCAGGCCCGCAAGGGAAAACGGAACCACATGCACGAACCAGAAGGCAAACCACCATGCTACGGTGGATATGACGGTCAGGGGAGAAAAGTAGACTTCGACCGGGAGTGTCTCTCCCACCCGAAGGCTTATCGGCAGCGACATCCCGAAGCAAAGTATCCCCCAGCGAAAGATGTCGTCCCGGTACTCGATACACCGGCCTCTCCACAACGAAAGCACCGTGCCGCCGATCCCGAAGCCCAGGAGCGCGCAGCTGATGATGAGAAATGAAAAATGGTGATATCGTGCCGTGAGGAGGCATCTCATCAATGCCAGCTGCCATCCGATGACGGCCAACGAGACCAGGAATATGGCCGGGGCAATCCTGCGGTACGTAAGCTCCGGGGCCTTGCCGTGGGTGTGCATCGGGTTCATTGAGCTGCTGTATGCGTATCCATTGCATCGAGCTGCGCGGCCGGCGAACAAGGTGGGAAAGTCCTCCCCAACTCGCTCAACGATCCCGCGGGAAGCGGTCTCTCATGTCAGTCCCCAGGAGCGTCCCGGAGCAAAGGTACGAACCGGACGAGAGTCAATGTCTCGGACGTACGGCGTCCTTCGTCGTCTCTCTTCACCAGGAGGAGCCGCTGTGTCTCGAATTGTCCGCCGACGGGAATTACCATTTTGCCCCCCGGCTTGAGCTGCTCGAACAGAGGCGGCGGAACGTGCAGGGCGGCCGCGGTCACAATGATTCGGTCAAAGGGTGCGTGCTCCTTCCATCCGTGGTATCCGTCACCCAATTTTGTGTGAACGCTCGAGTACCCCAGATGGGATAACCGTTCCGAAGCGGAAACGTACAGACCCTTGATGATCTCAATAGTGTATACCCGATCGGTGATCTCGGCGAGAACGGCGGCTTGGTATCCCGACCCGGTGCCGATTTCCAACACCTTCATTCCCGGCTTCAGTTCCAGTGCCTGAGTCATCAATGCCACGATGTACGGCTGGGATATGGTTTGACCGTATCCGATGGGCATCGGGCTGTCCCGATACGCGAAGGCCCGATATTTCGCGGGAACGAACGAATGCCGCGGCACTCGAAGCATGGAATCCAGTACGGCTTTGTCTGTGATTGTCGTGCGTCCGATACCGCGAAACTGCGACCGTACCATCTCCTTGCGTTCCTCGGTTCTTTCCGAGAACGCGTCGGGTCCCGTGCCGACGTCCGCGGCCGCGGAGGGAATCATGGCGGCACTGTACAGAACGAATACGCACAGAACGATGAGAACGGTTTTTCGCGCCATATTGGACACCCAACAAGGACGCCGGGTCCTACTGAAGACAACCGCCAGAATGCCGGTCCTGCGGCCATAACCTACCCCGAGCGGCTCGAGCATCATCCCAACCTCTTCGGTAGCTCCGGCGTCCCGCCGGTTAAGCTTCTTCAAATCCTCCGGGTCGGAAGGGTTATACCACATCGAATCTACCCCGACGCGCAAAGACGACCGGTAGGGTACCGGTCCTACTGAAATCCCCGACCTACTCAAGGCATTGACTTCGCGGGTACATGGTGTCCTACCGTTGCTCACCGGCCTCGTTGTCATTAAGTTCTTCACCGCGTTCCTCCGGCTCTGACCGGCCAAGCCATTTCTCCATGACAATGGCATCATCACCAATACTGCTGTAATATTTCTTACGAAATCCTATGGATCTGAATCCGCACTTCTTGTACAGTCTCCTCGCCGGAAGATTTCTTCTCCCTACATCCAGAATAATTCTCTTGAGGCCTTCCTTCAAGCAGAGGGTCTGCAAACGGTCAATCATGTACGTGCCGTATCCTCGGCCTCTGCAGTCGGAGCGGACCGCGACGTTCATAAGGTGGGCCTCGTCAAGCACTTGCCAAAAACACATGTACCCGACAATGCGTTTGTCTTCCGTGAAGACGATCAATCGCGCGGTCCGGTTGGACATTTCTTCGAGAAACATGTCTCTGGTCCAGGGGGCGGGAAAAGAGACCCTCTCGATCTCGAGAATCTCGTCCAGATCCGAGGGCTCCATCCGTCGCGAGGTCAACAGCTTGTCTGAAGTCATGCAGACGGTTTTTCTCTCCTCCATGGCATCAGGATCGGCCCTATTGACGGGCAACCTCGCGTTGAACGCATACCGGGCACCATTCAAAGATAGATCAACAGTCCATTTCCGTCTATGGTTTTCGGGTACGTTGGGCTAAACTGACCCCCGTCTCAAATGCACCCTCGCGTCGGTAGGATGCCTCCGATGCCTGCCGTCCCTACGGGAGTTCTTCAAGCGAAGCTTCGTTCCATGCGGCCACAAAAAGATAAGAAGAAACTTGGAATCATTCCCATCATCCTGTCGATTCTCGCGGCGGCGGGGCTCCTGGTGGAGCTTTTCCATCCCGCAAGTCGAGACGCTTCCTTGGGAGAAATCTATGCAAAGGTATTGTGGCCGCTGCTTCGTCTCCTCTTCTTTCTCGGGATAGGGCTTCTCGTGGGACAGATCCTGGAGGCCACGGGATGGACATCCAAGCTTGGACAATGGGTCCGGCCCCTGACCAGGTGGGCTCATCTGCGGGCCGAAAGCGGTGCCGCGTTCGTGGCGAGCTTTGTATCGGGCATTGTGGCCAACACCCTGCTCATGGGCTTCCACACCGATCACAAGCTAAGCCGAAAGGAACTGATCCTCACCTATCTGCTCAACAGCGGGCTTCCGCTCTACCTGGTGCATCTGCCCACTACGTTCTTCATCGTGGCTTCCTTGGCCGGCCGAGCTGGGATCGATTACGTGTGCATAGGATTCGCAGCGGCCTTTGTCAGGTCGGTCTCCATGCTCATATATTGCCGGCTCGCTCTCCCGCCTCCTCCGCGTTCCGAAACGGGCTCGGACGTACAACCCGCCCGAAAGAATGCTCACGTCCTGTCGGGAATCCGGAAGACATTTCAGGGCCGCTTCACACGGCTGGCACTGTACACCGCTCCCATTTACGTGCTGGTATTCTTGTTGAACGACTGGGGACTGTTCATTTGGCTTCGGAAGGCCACGTCAGGGTGGATTTCCGGTGAGATGTTTCCCGTTGAAGCGGCCGGCGTGGTCATCTTCGCGCTGGCTGCCGAATTCAGTTCCGGAATGGCCGCGGCCGGAGCACTCGTAGAAGCCGGAGCACTGACCGTAAAGCAAACGGTGATCGCATTGGTACTCGGCAGCATTGTGGCTTCTCCCATCCGGGCCGTTCGTCACCAACTTCCGACCCATGCGGGCATATTCAGCCTGGGGCTGGGCAGCCAATTGTTGCTGCTCAGCCAGGTGATCCGAATCATCACCCTGGCCGCGGTAACGGTCGTCTATATCTGGTGGACTTGAGAGCGGCTCCTTGTCGTGCCCGCGGGTGACTGTTCAGAGCGAGTCGCAACCACATGTCTCGACCGATGCGCTCTTAACCCGGCACTGAAGTACCGGGCTACTCTCAGTAGCCCCTGTCGGGGCAAGGTCGAGCACGTCCCGCCGGGACGGTATGAAAGTAGACCGGTCTTTCAAGGCCGGGCTGGTAGTCAGGAAAGATGAAAAGTTTATTTCGCACCGGACACTTAGGTCTTACGAGCCTCATCCGTTCCGCACGCGGGAGGTGGGTTCAGCGTATTGTCGCATCCCGTGCAATCGCACGAGCACGCGACTTTGCCGCTCTTTGCCCCTCGCAGATTCTTCAGATATCGCCTCACGAGAAACACTGCGCACAGGGCTACAATTGCTCCTACGACTATTTCTTGCCACATGATTGCTTTCCTTCGGGTAATGGTGACGTCATGTCATGGGGCGCCGGCTTGTTCATTACATCCTTCTCTCGTTCCAGGGCTCTTGTCCGAAAACGCGTACCCGCCGTGCTCTGCCCGGCCCTATTACGGGGCACGGGCACGGCCCGTCGGTGGATCTCCAATTCAACGTGTGACGTTCCCTTCTCACCGCGGCCTCAGGAAACTCCCAAGCCGAGCAGGGAACCGACCGTGTGCACGGTCAGCGCGACGACGTATGCCATGGTGGTTGTGTACGCGGTTGCGAAAAGGGGCCATCCCCACGTTCCCGTCTCCCGCCTGATCACGACCAGCGTCACGAAGCACGGTGCGTAGAGCATCACAAAGAGAATAAGCGTGAAGGCCTTCAATGGGTTCCATCCCTGCTGTTCTTTGAGCCTGTCCTGAAGACGTCCTCCTTCAGCGGGGTCCACGTCGCCAAGGCTGTAGGCCGTGCCGAGCGTAGAGACGACGACCTCTTTTGCGGCAAATCCGCCCAAGAGAGCCACGTTGGTACGCCAATCAAACCCCATGGGTTTGAATACCCATTCCAGGGCCACGCCGACCCTTCCCGCGATGGTGTTTCTCAGCCTGGCTGCTTGCCGCTGCTCTTCCACTTCGGTCATCCGCTCGATATAACCGGTATACGCTTCTGCCACGGATGCCGTTGACGACCCGTCCGCGCCCGTGGGGAGGGCCTTGCGCGGCGAGTCCCCGGATTTCAACGCTTCCGCGAGCGCGAAGAAACGCGGATTCTCCTCTGCAAGCGCCGCGTTGTCGGAAGCAGTGAGTTTCTCCCGGTACGCCTGAAATGCATCGATATCCTCGGGGGTACGAAACGCTTGGCCGGCGACCGGGTCGGCCAGAAAAGCTGCCCGCACTTCGGCCTCCATGGCGTCGTATTTCCGAACCTCGTCCTCGGGCAGTGAGGGAAATGTCATCATTGCCCAGATGAGTATGGATATGGCCAGTATGACGGTTCCGGCCTTCTTGATGTACATCCATGTCCGTTCCCAGGTATGGATAAGCAGACCGCGAATCGTGGGTACCCGGTAGGGGGGCAGTTCCAGGACAAACGGCGCGGAAGGCCCGGAAAGCACGGTCGATCGAATGATCTTGCCGGCAATCAGCGCCATGGCCCATGAGATGAGGGTGAGGAGAAACATCATCATGGCCTTCCGACCGGGGAAAAAGGCTCCGATGAGCAACGCGTACACGGGGAGTTTGGCACCGCAGTTCATTAACGGTGCCACGAGGATGGTGACGAGCCTCTCCTTGGGTTCTTTCATGGTTCTCGTGGCCAAGATGCCTGGGACCGCGCACCCCCCGGCAATGCCTCCGGACACCATGAGAGCGAGCATCGAGGCTCCATGGAGGCCGAATCCTCGAAGGACCCTGTCCAGCATGAACGCGATCCTCGACATGTATCCCGTATCTTCAAGAATGGCTATGGCGAAAAACATGAATGCGATGAGCGGCGTAAATCCCAGGACTCCGCCGACGCCGTCTATGATTCCGCTCACCACCAAGGAACGAAGAAGCCCGTCGGGGAGGACGCCGGAGACCGCGCTTCCCAGCATTTTGAAAAGCTCTTCCGTGAAGTAAACGAGTGGTTCGCTGAACTGAAAGGTGAACACGTACACGGCATAGAGGCATGCAAGGAGAATCACCGGGCCGAACAACCGATCGGTCAAGATCCTGTCAATGGATTCGCTCAGATGGACCCGATCGCCGGCCGCCACGGTCACGGACTGCTTCATTGCCCCGGCAATGAAGCCGTAGCGCGCATCGGTAAGAATTATCTCGGGAGGATCCCCAAAGATGTCCATGAGGTGTCGGCGGCTTTGAGCCACCTGTTCGAAAAGCCCCCGCCGGTTCGACTCTCCCTCGAACTTCTTGGTAATGTCCTCGTCACCCTCCAAGAGCTTCACCGCAAGCCACCGAGCGGACAACCTCGTGAATCGTGAATTGACATTGTCCAGCCTGGTCTCGATCTTTGCAACTTCCTCCTCGACCTCGGTCCCGTAATTCACGATCGCGCGGCCATTGACGTTCCCCGGACTGCCGGCCGTGCGTATTGCGGTATCCAACAGATCCTTGATCCCAATCCCCTTCTTGCCGTTTGTGGGGACGACGGGTATGCCGAGAAGATCCGACAGTCGCTTCTCGTCAATATTGATGTGGCGGCCCTGTGCGACGTCGATCATGTTGAGGGCCAGTACCACCTTGACTTCCATCTGGAGCAATTGGACCGTGAGGTAGAGATTGCGCTCAAGATTGGACGCGTCCACCACGTTGACGATCACGTCCGGCGCGGATTCGACGACAAAATTGCGTGCGATGATTTCTTCCAGGGAATACGCGGTGAGCGAGTACGTGCCGGGCAGATCGACCACATGGACCTCATGACCTCCATGTCGGATCGTGCCTTCTTTCTTTTCCACAGTCACGCCCGGCCAATTTCCCACATGTTGGCGAGCACCGGTAATGGCATTGAATAACGTGGTCTTACCGGCGTTGGGATTGCCGGCGAGGGCCAGAGTGATCTTTTTTGGCATACTCGATTCTCAGGCGGCTTTTTCAGGAACATTCATAATAATATCGTCCGCCTGATCTCTTCTCAGTGACACGTGATAACCCTTCAATTCAAACTCCATGGGATCGTACAGCGGCGCATATTTGACTACCTTCACCTCCGCGCCTCTTACGAAACCCATTTCCATCATTCTCAGGCGAAAGTCCGGGTCCCCACAGATCTGACACACGGTTCCTTTCTGGCCCGGCTTGTAGCTGGACAGCTTTGCCGTGCTCGCGACGGCACATTGGTCATCCGACAGCGCGGGGCAATCAACACACATATCTTTGGTTGGCGAAGGGCACATGAGAACGTCTCCAAGTGAAAATCACGACCTCCTGCACGAACTACGCGGCACATCCACGGAGATCTATCAATGTTAGACTTGTCAAACTAATCTTTAACCCCCAACGAATGGATTGTCAAGCTCATAATTCCATCAGGACGAAGGCAACTGACGTCTCATTTGCCTGGCTCTCTCCTGCAAATCAACCACCTGATCCGTTTCATCCACGATCTCGTCTCCCAATAAGGTCTCGATGAGATCCTCCAATGTCACCAGTCCGGCAACGCCGCCGTACTCGTCCACAGCGATCGCTATGTGTCTCCGACTCTTGAGGAATCGGGTAAGCAGCGAGAGCGCGTTGGTGGACTCGGGGACAAAGGATATGGGTTTGGCCAGGGACTTGATCGGTTGATTCGGTTTGTCCAGGGTTTTGGCCGCGAACAGATCCGGGGCGATAATGTATCCCGTAATGTTCTCCCGTTCCTTCTCGTAAATGGGAATGCGCGTATGACCTTTTCCTTCGACCGCCTGCACCGCCTGTTCGACGGTCATACTCGCTTCCAGGGAAAAGATGACTATCCGAGGGGTCATGATATCTTTAATGGCCTTGTTGTCGAGATCGATGATGTTGTGAAGCAGGAGACTTTCCTCTCTGCTGATTTCCCCGTCCTTTTGTCCTAAGCGAATGAATGCGACGATCTCCTCTTGAGTGATTTTCTTGCCGTCTCCCGATGTTATGATGAGGCGAGAAATCTTTTCGGTCAGCCAAATAAGAGGATACAGTGCGTAGATCATTGTCGTTAGCGGCCACACGGTATAAGGCCAAATACTGCGCCAATAAACCACACCGGCGGTCTTGGGAAGAATTTCTGTAAAGACTAATATGACGGCTGTGAATATGATAGAGAACGCAGGCATTAGAGACTGTCCTAGAACCTCGACTCCGTATACTCCCGCCATGGTAGCTCCCGCCGTGTGAGCTATTGTATTCAATATCAATATGGCAGCTATGGGCCTGGATACATCATCCTTCAATCTGATAAATCGTTCCGCCAAAGTAGGCCGCTGTCCTGCTAGTCTAGCCGCCTCCAAGGTTCCCCTCCGTGTCGAATAAAGCGTCGCTTCAAAAAGTGAACAGTATGCAGAAACAAAGAGAGCCAGCAAGACGACAAGAATGAATGCAGTCATAAAGCTATCCTCAAGTAAACCGATGGCGGATAATTACCGACTCTCGAACTATACCGAGAGGGGTCGGAAAAAAGAGATTCACCATATTCGCATGTGCGTAGAATTTGCACAACATCAGTGGGGAGCGCCACAATCCACGGCAACTTTGACGAGATCCCCGTGAGCATCTTCTTTTGACGAGATACCGGGCAGTTTGACGGACGTGTGACCGAGGAATTAGGTCTTGTGGTAAGTCCTAAGAAAACATACATGTCTCCCTCCGATTCGGGCCTGTTTCTGAACGAGCTATCCCTGGGGCTCGTCTCGGCACTCTTGAAGGACCAAGAGCTTCCGCGGCATAGAGACCGGCAAAGGTGGCGCCCGCGGTATTGGCCAAGGTGTTAAGGATCAGGATGGGGGCAATCGGCAAGGCAATGTTCCTCTTCATCTCCAGGAACTTCTTGGCGAGATTCTCCTTGTGCCCGGAGGAATTGCACGCCTCCAACGTTCCGGTCCGCGTCGAGAAAAGGGTGGACTCGAAGAGTGAACAGTGAGCTGAGATGAACACCGTAATAACTACCACGAGGACCAACAAGGTCATGTCGGGCTCCTTGGGTGAGTACGATCGATAGGATTGACGGGTGAGAAAAATCGTGGACGAGACTGCGGAATTACGTGGATACACGTTTGCATTGTCCAAGGGAGGACCGATCCCGCCGGCATGTCGTTACGAGGAGCGGAACCAAAGGGCAATCTCGTCTCCCCATGGCCGAGATTGCTTCGTCGCGCGTTCGGCACGAGACCCCCACCGACATTTTCGGCAGCGTCCGCGCTCCACGCGTAAGTGAACGGATGCCCGTGGATATCTCGCCGACTTCCGTTTCTAAAGGGCTTCATTTCAGGACATGGTCCTTGGACAGAGTTTTTCCATTTTCAGGGCGAATTCGGGTTCCTTGCAATACTCTTCGGCCGATTTCAGGCGGATCACTCCATAGCCCTTCTGTCGGTAGCGTTCGTCGTCGTGCATGACGATGGCCTTGGGAATGAACCTGAGTTGATAACCTGAATCAAATAGTCTTCTTGAAAAGGAGACGTCTTCGCCCTCGTAGAACCTCAACGCATCGTTCCACGAGTGCTCGGTGAAGATGAAATCCTTATAGATCCCGTATCCTCCCGTGACGTATTGGCATTTGTCGAAGGTCTCGTGATACGCGCGAAGGAACGTGTAATTCTCGATCATGTTGACCCAGTCGCAATACCGTGACAGGTCGGGATTCACAATGATTCCCGTGGCTATGTCAAAATCGTCCTGAATCTCTTCTACCGCTTCCGCCCACTTCGGATGGAGGAGGAAGTCGTCATCCAGGCACACGAACTTGTTGAATCGAGCCTCTCCGGCAAGCACGTTGCGCATCGCGCCCAGCCTGCCCTCTTCCGCTTCGGTCTGCATGGAGAACCTTCTGACGTCGATCAAATCCTCTATCTCGCCCACGCTCCCCGCGATGAGGATCTCTGTACGGTGTCGATCCAATCGCTGAGATCGTATGGAAGACACCAATCGGACCATTTTTTCTTTTCGCTTGCCGTTGGTGATGATCCCGAAGGTGAACCCTTCCGGTTTAAAGGATTTCTTCGTACTCCCGGGAAAGGTGGTCGGGAGAGACCTCCCGAAATTGTTGAGCAGTTCGATTCTGCTGCTCAGCGTCAGAATTTCCAGTCTGTGAATGGCGGCAATGTTCTCCTGAATCTCATTGCGAAGAATGTCCAACTCTTGCTGCACCGTTGTCAGGTGATTGTGTCGCAACCGGTCCAGTTCACTTTGCAGGACCTCCAATTCCTTCTTCAGAGCCTGGACTTCTTCTTTCTTTGCCGACGGAATCATGCCGCTCAGAAACGAACTCAGCTTCCGTATCAAGCCCCGACCCTTCATGAAACCTCCCCTTGACGTATCAGTTCCGCAGAATTGCCGCAATGGGGCGCGGTACCGTTTGTTCGGTCATTGTATGTCGGGCGTCATGTACCAAAGTACCATTCGAAAGACAAGGCCGCCCTCCATTCCCAACAGAATCACTTGGGATTATGATAGAAGCGGGCCGGCCGGAATTCAATCAAAAACGATCCGCGTTCATGCCTGTTCCTCATGCGACGTGTCGGCCGCACCGGCCCGTAACTTCACGAGCCGACTTCTCAGCTTGGCACGATCGACCTCCGAAATGCGTTCAGATCGAACCATCCCTTCACGCGCGTCCCGGTCGACCCGTTCGAGCAGGTCGGTCCACTCCGCGCTTCGGATGCCGTACCGCTCACAGAAACCGTACAGCGTGGCAGGCAGCCGAGAAAGGCCCTCGGCGGACACGCCGGCAAATTCAAACTCCCAGTAAAGCGCCCGAACCTCACTGCAGTCCGAATCGCTCAGGTTCGGGTTGCAGGCTTTCAAACTCCGATTACTGATGACGACGGCGTTGGCCAGTTGATGGTCATAGTTGCGGACCGACGATTGCTCGGAACTGTTCACCATTCGATATGAATACAGAGCGTCCGGGATAATCTCGGTGTTGTCTTTCCGTGACAAGCGCGACCAGAGATCGAAATCCTGGGCATATCGAAAGGATTCGTCGTACATCCCCACATCAATGACCGACTCCTTACGCATCATGACCGACCCGTGGCCGTAGTTGTTGTGGAATTGAAGTCTCCACAGCCGGTATATGGGATCAACGAAAGGCCTCCTCCTCTCAACGACCGTTCCCCGTCCGTCTATTACATTGAAGAAGCATCCCACGAGATCGAGACGGTCATGCGCATCCAGTCTGCCGACTTGTGCGGACAGTCTTCCCGGCGCCGAGATGTCGTCGGAATCCATTCTCGCGACATATGCTCCCCGGGCAAGGAGCAGACCCTTGTTCAACGATCGCGTCAAGCCCATATTTTCTTGACGGATCACCACGATACGATCGTCGTTGAAAAAGTCTATGACGTCGTCAAACGTGTACGTGGACCCGTCGTCGATGATGAGAAACTCAAAATCCGTAAAATCCTGGCCGAGAATGCTCCCCACCGCGTCGGCCAAGCACGCGGGGCCGTTGAAAACGGACATGAGAACGGTAACTCTCGGGGTTCGCATCACGTGCCGACAACGACCTCTTTCAGCAGCGCCAGTTCCATTTCGAGTACCCGGTCCAGCGAATAATTTTCCGCGGCAAACTTCCTGGCGTTGCAGCCGATCTTGGCTCGGAGGGAGGGATTCTTCAAGAGTTGCTCCAGCGCATGGCGAATGCCCTTTGCATCGGGACTGCACAGATAGCCGTTGACCTCGTGCTCGATGACGTCTCTGATTCCCGGCGAGTCGGCTCCCAGCACCGGCAGGCCACACGCCATGGCCTCGATGAGCACCTTGGGATGTCCTTCGTACAGTGAGGGAAGAACAAAGACCGTCGCGTCATTGAGGTAGTGCGGGAGCCTGTGATTCGGAACATTCCCTTCCCATCGTACGCGGCCGTCCGCGTCGGGATACATCTCCTGAAGTTGCGGCCGGAGCCTACCCTCGCCGATGACGACCAGGCTCATGCCCAACGATAGGGTCGCTTCAAGGAGGGGTGCAAGGTTCTTTTCCGAAGACAATCGTCCGACAAACACCGCGGTGTTCGAGTCGCGCGGAATGCCGATCGGCCGGAACTGATCGGTGTCCACGTAATTGGGAATGACCCTGATTCTTGATTCAGTTCCCGGGATTCTCTCCACGATGTCCGAACGCATTGCATCCGCGGTCACCACAACCCTGCGAGCAGCGCTGAAAACCGTTTCTTCCATTCGCCGCGCGTGTTCGGCCGCGGCCGAGTCAATGCCGTGTTCCATGCCGGCGGTCCACGACCACATGTAACCGCACCGCGCAATCAACGGCTTATCGTATCGCCGTGCCGCGTGCAGCGCAATGTCCGCGCCGTACGTCTGGTTTGTCTTGACGACGTGAGCGCGTTCGAGTTCTTTGCGATGGATTTCGGCAAGCTCTTCCTCGTATTGAGGGAGCGGAAGCCCGTCAGAGTTGCAGAGGATGCGAATGTCACCCAGTTCCTTCGCGTATGACAGGTCCGTCTCGTCACCATAGGTGACGAAGCCCACCTCCAACCCGCGTTGGATCATCCGCTTGTATAAGGCCGTTTCCCTGTGGAGCATCCCCACCATGCTCCACGTGCGGAGAGACACTCCTCGAGTAAAGAACAGAACGAGGCGCCCGGTCATTGGATCACCTCTCTAATCAGTGCGAGGTATTTCTCCGCGACGTCCTCGAGTTTGGGAACCGCTATCAGCCGCTGAAAAGACTCGTAGTTGTCCACGATCTCGTCAAGCCGAGCCGGGATCTCCTCACGGCACGTGAAGGGAAGCCCCCCCATGCCGACGAGTTCCGGGTGGCCTCCGTCGTTGAGGAACAGGGCCGGCAGTCCACAGGCGAGGGCTTCGATCAGCGCGTTCGAGCACGGGTCATTGCGGCCGGCGGTGATGTACACGTCGTGCGATCGGAGCAGATCCGCCAGTTCCCGCGACGGCACGGGGGGAATGTGCCGAATCCGGTCAAACGCTTCCGACGAGTTTCCCACGAACGTGTACTCGAACCTGTCCCAGTCGAGATGCTCTTCGATCCACTTGTACGTGGGGCCGCCCTTTCTCGGATTGTTCGACCAACTGGTCGATATCAGACGGGTTCGCCGATTGCGGTCGAATGGCGCACGCCCGTTGGAGTGAAAGATGTCGGGGTCCGCCGCGTTGTGGATAATAACCGGATTGACCGGGTTGTATCCCATCTCTACGATGCGCTGATAGGTCCAGGCCGACTGGAGCACCGTCGCGGACGCGAATCGGGAGTTCAGATCGAAGCAAAGCTCGTCCTTCTCACGGTCAAAGCCCCTGATAAGGTGGATCGGGCCGTCGATCCGATGAACGACGTTGAGTCCGTGTTCCAGGCTGAACGCCAAGAACCGGTCCACGTCGAAATGGATTGAATTGAGTACGTATGCGTCGATTCGCTGCTCGAGCTCGTTCTCTCTCACCGTGACTCCGAACCCCGACAAGCCTTTGCGCAGCGCCATCATGAATTGATTACCGCCTCCGTACGGCGGTTTGAAAAAGCTGTGCCACAGGCCGACGGTGAGACCCGACGTTCCTCTCGTACGCTCGTCATTGTCCCGGTGGCCGACTTGCCCCCTCTTTCCCCTTCCCGTGATCTTCCGCTTATGCCGGCCGCAGAATACCGGCACGGAGTCCACATCGGCATAGAGCTTCTCGAACAACGCCTTTGCCGTCTCCGGCCGGTGGTTCTCGTACACTTTCCGTAAGTTCCGTTCTCGGGTCCGGACCAATGCATCGTCCGCCGCGTCCCGTTCGATAATCCGGATCGCCTCGGGGACGGACCGGAAGATGCACCCTTCGTCCAAGACATCGTGGGCCATTCCGACCGGCGTGCCGATCACTTTGCACCTGGAGGCCGAGGCTTCCAGGAAGGCATGCGGACCTCCCTCGGAGCGACTCGACACGATGTACACGTCAAGAAGATTGTAGAGTACGTTCAATGTCGCTCTTGACAGAGAGTTCATATGGAGATCGTCGCCGTCGGCGGGCGTGCCGACGTATGTGAACGGGATTTGCTCTTCATCGAGCCTTCTCCGCAGCCAGTGTCGCCGCGGTCCTGCAAGGATCGCGTGGAAATTGACGTTGCGGCGCCGCAAACCCACGAGGATCTCCAGCAGCACGTCGGGGCCTTTGGCGAGCTTGGGGCTGACCAGATCCGAGCCTTCCGTGTCTCGCTGGAAACTTCCGATCAAGTACGTGTCCGCGGGGAGATTGAGACGCCCTCGCAGTTCCAAAAGACGTCGATCGGTTTCATCGAGGGGTTTGAACGTGTTCACATCGATCAGGTACGGGATCTGCGCGCAAGCGATGCCGAATCCTTGGAGCTGACGCGCCGCCTGACCGGTTCGCGTTACCCATTTCCCCACCATGGCACGCGCGTGGCGATGTGCCGGCACCGAGAAGTACCGGAAGGGCTCTCCGGGAACATGGCAGATAATCCTTTTGCCGGCGAGCGAATCGTGCGGAAGCACCATCAGACCTTCCCACCACACGGAGTGGACGATTCGACAATCCTGAAGATCCGTAAGATCCACAGTACCTTCCAGCGCCTGCTCCGTGAGCCTCAGGTCTTCATCGACGGCCCAACCGATCCCATCGCCGCCGGTCAGGAAAACTCTTGGTTTGCTCATGCCTTAACCGCCGTGATACCGAATCCGGTCGTATATCCCTCCGGCACAAGGGAGCGTTTCGAGTCAGTCGATCCGTCCCATTTGAGCGCTTTGATCTTTGCAACGAACAGCATGAACGAGACGAGTCGGATCAACGACACCAGTCCCCATCCTCTGCGGCCGAGCATCGTACAGGCCAGATCACGAAGCATATCAACCAGGACGCTCCAGAAGCTCCCGTGCCTCTCGATCTCAATGTCTCGAAATCCGATTCGTTCCAGGTGATTTGACCAGAAGAACTCCGTGTATCTGCCGTAATCGTACGGATCGCCATGGATCTTGTTCAGGAAGGGAACACACATGAGCGCGATCCCCTGAGGCCGCAACACACGGTAAATTTCAGACTGGACCGCCACGGGATCGGGAACGTGTTCCAGCAATTCCGAGCAAATGACCGCGTGAAATCGACCTTCACCAAAGGGCAATGCGGCTGCATCCATCTGAACATGGGGCTGCTTGGCCGTGGAGAGATTCGCGTAGACGACCTGAAGCCCGTAGTGCTCTATGTCGAACAGTCCTCGCTTGGCAATGCGGTTGCCGCCCAGGTCCAGCACCAGCGCGCCCGGTGTGAGATCGGCCACGTGACGGAAGTGGAACTGATCGACAAAGTGACGTCTCAGTGAATATCCCAGGTCTCGCATTGGATGAGACTTCGGAAAGAACCGGAGTTTCGGCGTGCCGCCCATGCCCGCGACATGTGCCGGCATCACGTGCTTTTCTCGTTCGGGCCCAGGCCGTGGGCCGTGCCGATCGTTCTTGCGTACCGCACACCCGGTCATCTCTGAACTTCCGCATCACCAAGAATGCAATCGTGTATCACCCGCACCCATTCCTCAACCGTCGGCCCTCTCCGGTGCTCTCCGGTGGATTTCCGAACTCCGCGGCCCAAGTGAAGGAATATCACGTTTCCCTTATCGTCAAAAGCCCGGTCCACGTTGAGACGGCTCAAAGGAGACGACCGTGGAATATTGGCAATCAACTCCGGTTCCCACACTGTGTTCGGGCAGTGAAAAACCTTATAACCGGCTTTCCTGAGTCCTATGGTTACCTTGTCCCCGGTGTCCAACTGCGGGAGATCCGGGAAGAAATCCAGACCAAGTTGCTTGAAAAGTTGGAAATCGACCACGCAACCCAGGACATGGAGCACGCCTTCCGGCGTGCGGGCCCTGTCCATGCGTACCCCTGCGGCACCCACCCCGAACCCCAGCTTGGAGACGAGATACGTAAGCCACCCTGAACGGCAGGGCAACGCGTCCATATGCAGCGACATCAAGTAGCGGGATTGTGGGTCGATCAATCGCACGGCAAGTTCCAAAGCCAGCCCGTTGGCATAACTGCCCCAATGTTTCTGGTCCGCGTCCGCCGGCACAGGGTGATCCGCCGTATGGAAATCAGGGGGAAGAGGCTCGGTCCTGTTCAACACAAGGTTCAGGTTGGACCGTTCCATGAAACTCACGAGATTGCCCTCCGGCGAATTGTTGTCAACCACCCACAGTTCATGCGGCTCCGGGGTAAAGGACCGAATGGACCGCACACAGGTTTCGAGCAACCCGACGGATGCATCGTTGGGAAGACGTGACACGACCACCAGCCGGGGAACTTCCGCGGGCGCAACAACTCTGCGTATGACCGTCACGGCATAATCTTTGCCGTCGATGGGGATATGCAGATCCTTATTCATTGATCCGAGAGTGCCCGGCATACCGTGCAGAACGCGGGACGGGACGCTACCGAGCGTTTCCTTCTCGTACCCGGGCTCTGCCTAGTACTCCGTGGCACAATTACGCTCACAGTTTCCTCTTGAACTGTCGAGATTGCCATCCCGCGTTCTGCGCGGGACCCTCGCAATGACAACCTCGAAGATGTCTTTGCGAGGAGCCCTGCGACGAAGCAATCTCAGCGCGGAAGAATCTGTAACCGCGTTTACGCCGCGCAGTACTAGGAATGCCTGTCCTTGTGCGGGATGAGTTGCCATTGGATTTTCCCTGCAACGATTCCCCGGGCGCGACGGGTACCCGTCACCGCGAAGCTCACGATGCCCGCGATCCGCTCCAGAGTCTCGAAGGAAGTTGCGTCTCTGGCGGCAAAGTGCACCTCGTACGCGCCATTTGACAGCCGATTCTCCGGGTACCAGGCCCGCAGCAAGTACCGTCCGGGTATTCCTTTTTCCTTGAGGCCGTCCTCCTCCGAGATGTTCCACTTGCAGAGTATCCCCTGAGCGTTCAGAATTCCCAGAGAAAACATGGGCCGTCGCAACGGCCTGTTGAGCCGGATATCCACCTCGATGCCGAAGGGAGAGCCTGCCGGAACTTCGAACAATGACTCACCGTCTTCAGAGTAGAGACGCGCCGCGTATATGTTGACCTCCTCGCTCGAGATCCTGCTTCTCACACGGTGTTCAAGCCGTTTCTGTTCGGACCGGAACACAAGCGTTTCGTACGCGTTGATTGCCTCGAGCGCGGTCCCTTCCGCCACAAGTCGGCCCTCTTCCACGAGAATTCCCCGTCTTGCGACGAATTGAAGGGTCTCCAAACTGTGGCTCACCAGGAGAATAGTCGCGCCGCTCTCGCGCATTTCCCTCACGCGGGCAAGGCTCTTATTTTGGAACTTCAGGTCGCCGACGGCAAACGTTTCGTCAATGAGGATGACGTCACTCTCGATGTTTACGGCCACGCCGAATCCCAATCGGGCCAGCATGCCGCTGGAATACATGCGGACCGGCTTGTCGAACCACTCACCGAGTTCGGTAAATTCCTGGATGCCCGGAAGTCCCGCGTCGATCTCTCGCCGCGACAGCCCCATGACCGCGCCCAAAAGCCGCACGTTCTCTCGGCCGGTAAGTTCCATGTGCAACCCTGCATTGAGCTCGATCATGGGAAAGATTCGCCCGAGCACTTCGACCCTCCCCCGGGTGGGGGTGGTGACGCCTGCCAGAACCTTGAGCAACGTGCTCTTTCCCGCGCCGTTCCGGCCTACGATCCCGACCGTCTCGCCCCTTCGAATCTCCAGGTTGATGTCGCGAAGGGCCCACGGTCCGTCATTGTCCGCACTCTTACGCCTCTTGAGACGGTCCACCCCTCGCCGTACAAACTCGGGAATGGGGAATCCGTACCGTTTCCAAAGACCTTCAATGCGAATGGTCACTTCTTCAGGCATGGTCTTTTCAGCGTGATGATCTCGAGCCGCAGCGGCTCGCTTCGTGCACATCCATCTCAGAGTACATCTGCAAAATACTCGGACAACCTTCGGAACAAAGGCCGGCAGACCGCGAGCAGCAACCCCGTGATCGCGACGGACATCACCAGAGGTTCCCACGGGGGACCGGCACCTTTTATCAACACGTTCCGGAATCCTTCCACGATGCCCACCATGGGATTCAACATGTACACATACCGCCATTTCTCCGGCACCGTGCTCAGAGGATAGATCACCGGTGTAACGAAAAGCCAGGCTTGGGTCAAGAACGGGGTTGCGAACGTGAAGTCCCGGCGGAACGTCCCCAAACCTGCGAGCAGAGATCCCACGGCAAACGCGGCGACGGTCATGATGCAGACGAGCACCGGAATCCATAGTAAAGACCGGCCCACCGGCACGTTGAACCAAACCATCATGCAGGCCAACACGATCGAAGACATGGCGAAATCAAATAGGGTCGCGACCACGGCGGCGAGCGGAAATACCTCTCTCGGAAGCGCAATTTTCTTGATGATCTCCGCATTATTGATGATGCAGGGACCGCAGGATGAGATTGCATTAGTGAAGAAAGTCCACGGTACCAGCGCGGAGTAGCTGAAGAGAACGTACGGCATTCCGTCGCTGGGGATGTCAACGAAGCCGCGGAGCATATTGAACAGCAGCATGAGTATCAGGGGCTGCAGAACCGCCCACCACATCCCGAGTGACGATCGCCGATACCGACTCGTCACATCCCGGACGACCAGCGCCCACAAGAGCGATAAGAAGCGCTCCGACGTGCGGCCCTTGGCCGTCGCATTGACGTAGACTCCTCTGCTCATGTCGAGTTCTCAGAATATGGAGGCAACTTTCCCTTATTAGCCGGACCTGTGAGGCTCACCGCTCGGATCGTCGCCGCGGGAGTCCTTACGAATCCCCCCGCCGCGGCTCCTCAGCCGAAGAATCCTCGTCGTCCATCTCATAAAGCTCTTTTTCCAGCCGCTCCTCAGCCAGTTTTCGACGCTTCTCGATCACTCTCAGGATTCTGAGGCTGATCTCGTAGAACAGGAGCATGGGACCTGCCATGAGCGTTTGATTGATCACATCCGGGGTGGGGGTGAGTATGGCCGCTATGATGAAGGCAAGAACGATGAAGTACCGACGCCCTTTACTCAGCATCTCGCTGTTAACGATTCCCAGAAGCCCCAGGAACACGATCACTACCGGGGTCTCAAAGACCGCGCCGAAAGCCAGCATGAGTATCAGGACGAGGGACACGTATTCCCGTATGGCGATCATGGGCTTCAAGTAATCGGTCTGATAACTCAGGAAGAACTTGAACGCGGCCGGAAATACCACAAAGTAGGCGAACGCGGCCCCCAAATAGAACAGGAGCGTTGCCGTCACGATTGAGGGAAGCGCGTACTTGCGCTCCTTGTCGAGGAGACCCGGAGCAATGAAGAGCCACAATTGCCAAATGATGTACGGGAGAACAATGAAGACACCGGCGACAAAGGCTACCTTCAGGTACATGAAGAAGGGATCGGGCAAACCGGTCGAAATGAGGGTTGAGCCTTCGGGAAGAAGCTTGAGGAGCGGCTCCGCCAACTGTTTGAACAGGCGTTCCGCAAAGGCAACGCATACCCCGAAACCGATGATGATGGCTGCAGCCGCCCGAATCAGTCTCGAGCGCAGTTCTTGCAGATGGTCTAAGAACGACATTCTCGCTTCGTCGATGGTCACCGTAGCGCCTCTTTCGGTGTATGTTCTTGTGTGAGCCCGCCCTTCAACGGCCTCTTCACGAAACGATCGCGACCGAGACCGGGAAACCGTCGGTCCACCCGACACGGAATCCTAAGTTATATCTACGTAACATGTCGAGTGCCCCGACGGCAATGGGCAACTGGGACGAGACGACAAAGCCGGCACGTTCGGCCCCCGCTGAAGTGGGCCGGGTGGGCTTTGTCCGTAATCGCCGGCGACTTCCGAATTTCGGACAAAAATTGCGCCGATTGTTTTAGAATCGACCGTAGAAGGGATCCGGGAAGTTGTGGAGATGATGGAGCAAGACGTGGAATCCATTCCCAAGGCCAAGGAATCGGCGGCCGGTGCCCATGAGGGGGCTGAATCCCCCGCATACGATGGTTGGGTCGACTGGTGCCGCAGTAAAATACGCAATTCGCTTGTCGTTCCGCTCATCGCATCGCGCCACCCGCCGTGGTACGACGCACGCGGGGTGTCACTCGGACTCGCTGTAGGGTTCGGCGTGCCGCTGGGAGCCCAGTTCATCGCATTGGGCCTCTTGAGGTACTTGTATCGGTTCAACTTCATCATAGCACTGGCATTCAGCTTTGTCGCCAATCCTCTCACCATGATACCGGTCTACTATGGGTACTACCGCCTCGGCGCATTCCTCCTCGGAAAAACCACTGCGATGGATTTCTCCGTTTTCCGACGGCTTATGAGTCCCATTAGTGATTCCGCCTACTCCTGGGAGGCCACGGCCGCGTTCGCAAATCTCGGCAAGGATCTGCTCACCACGTGGATCGTAGCCGCGATCTTTCTCTCAGTGACGTTCGGGATCATCGGGTACACGGTGACCTACAAGATCCAGCAAATGCGCTGCATTCGAAAAGCGAGAAAAATGGGACTGCAGTATGAAGAATTCTTGCAGGATCTCGAAGAACAATCCCGTGGGAGCGAGCGACGTGTCCTCCCGCAGGCCGTTGGGACGAGCCGATCGAGTACGGATGCAGGCATGCAGCAGACACGGGTGAATCAATCCGCCAAGCAAACAACTCAACGAGCAGGCAAGACACGCTTCTCCTGATGCCTTCCTTTTTCGGAACCGGTCTGCGCCTCGGAGAACACGACAATCTATATTCGGTCGGCAGCGCGATGCGTGCCCAAGTGCCCGCTCTTGCCCGGAAACGCGGTTGCTACCCGCCTCTATGCGGGCTCCCTCTTTGCCGCTCCTTTCATCAGTAGCCGTCTGACGAAGTTGGAAGACAAGAGGAGTGAAGGCAAGAACAGAACATCACCGAACAGTGCGGTAAGAATGGCGACTGAGGAGAGAATTCCGAACGAGTTCACCGGGCGAAAAGGGGACAACAGGAGCATGACGAACCCGAAGAACAGTACCGCGGATGTGGAAACCATGGCTTTTGCCGTGATCTCGTACGCGCGGTGAACACTCTGTTCAAAGGTCTGTTCGTGCCCCCTGAGTTTCAACTCGTTCCTCAGCTGTTTGAGGAAATGGACCGTGTCATCCACGGCAAGACCCAGAGCCACCGCGGCGCAGAACACGGTAACCGTGTCCAGCGATATTCCGAGCCATCCCATGACTCCGAGAATGGTGACCACCGGGAACAAGTTGGGTATCAGGCTGATCAGCCCCAGCGTGACGGACCGCAGGTGTATCATCAACAGCGCGGTGATGGCAGTAAAAGCCAGTATCAGGGAATAGAGCTGCGATGTGACCAGTCCGGAGGCCTGTGCCGCAAAGACCGCGATATCGCCGGTGACGGACACTCTCCCCGTGTGGCCCATGGCCGATTGGGCCGCGGAACGCACTTCCTCGATGGTGTTCGCGATGGGAACCGACGGAGAGTTCTTGATCTTCACCGACAGGTGCAGAATGCCGAAGTCCTCATCGAGGAATCTGCGCGCGAGCATTCGTGCGTCGGCGCTGAATGACACAAGAGCAAACAGGTCGGTGAGCATTCGGGGATCGCTGAACAATTCGGTTTTGGAGGACTCGGGGGAATCGAGCATCTCGGTGAGGTACTCGAGGAGAGGGAGAAAGGAGTCTATGGACACCACCTCAGGAAGCGCCATGAGCCTCTCCTGCATGGCTGAAACCTTCTTCCATGCCTCGGGTTGTCGGAAGATTCTCGGCTCGGCCTCGATGACCAGTTCAAGCGAGTGTATGCGGGTCAGGTGCTCTTCGACGAAGTGTATGTCCTTCATCTCGGGGGTTCGATCCGACAGCATTCGCAGGATTTGCGTATCGCTGTGGATGAACGGTATGCCCGCAGTCATGACAAGTGCACCGACAAGGCCCATAACGACGCATCGTCGATGGTATTTGACGATCGCTCTCTCGATGGCGGCCAACGCCTTCGCCGTCCAATCCCGGGACATGCGCTCGTACGAGAGGGGACTGATGGGTTTCATTTTCGTGAGAAAGGCCGGCGTCAGGACCACGCAGAGGACGAACGACATCATCACGCCCAGGGACATGATCAGGCCCAACTGAAACACCATGGGGATGGTGCTCACCATGATGCTGCCGAATCCCACCGAAGTGGTGGTCGAACACATGAAGCAAGGAACCAGGACCACGTACAGGGCCTGCCTGGCGGCTTCAGCCCTGTCGTGCACCTGACTGTACCGCTCGTTGAAATGGGTCGTGATCCGGATGACCGCGGCCACGCTTACGATCAACACGAGGCCGAAAGACAGGCCGGTGGTCGAGTTCAGAGGTATTCCCGTGATGGACATGAAGGCCAGGATCCATGCAACACACATCGTCATCACCGTCATGGCGATGAGCGTCACCCTCAAGCTCTTGAAAATATAAAACGAAACGGACGTGGCTATGGTCAGGCAGAGTATTCCGAATAGGACGGCGGTCTGTAAGTTGTATTTGTGAATTGCCTGCCGTACGATCGGTGCGCCCACGATGCGGTACTCCGAACCATCCGCCTCATGGGAGCGGACGATCGACCCTATCCGGCCGACCGTCTCCTCGATGACCGGGATGTCGAATCTCCATTCATCATCGAGCCGAACCAGCAACCCGAAGGTCTTTCCGTCGCGTGAGAGAAGAAAGTCAAAGACCGGCAGGGCTTTCCTGATCTTTTCCACCTCGGCCCCATCCGCAAGCTTCAGCGAATCACCCTCGGTTCGCACCAGGTCGTAACTGCCGAAGAGGCCTTGTTTCTCCCCAAACATCTTGAAGTTGGCAAGACTCACCACGTCCGTGACCTTGTCCAGGCCCTCCAGCTGCTCGGTGATCGCAGCCAGAGACTTCAGCACCTTCGGATCGTCAACCGGGCCAGTATTCCTCACGGCAATCAGGATGAATTCCTCGCTCCCGAAGATTTTCAGGAACCGCTCATATTCCCGATAGTCCGGGGCATCCGTGTCGATGCCCGACTTGAGGGTGGGATCCGTGGTCATGTCCGGAATGAAACACACGAGTCCTGCCGTGACCAGCACCGTCAACCAGACCAGTAAACCCCTTCGGTTTACCAGAAGGTCCGACATCATTTTTTCCGTAGGTTTCAACACGTACGTAATCTCCGGTTTGTCTTTACGAGTCTCGTTAATACGCCGGTTAAGGCACGTGGTTCAGCAAGCTCCTTAGAGTTGCGAAAAATCCGTAACCAATGCCCCACCCAGGTGGAATCGCCTTCGACAAACGCCCGGTATTGGACTGCCGATGTGTCTCCGCACACACACTCCCTCTGTAGCAGAAAAGTTCCAAACGGGGAACTCATCGCATTCACGAACACGTCCACCCCCGACGCCTCCCTACGGCAACCGCTTGTATTAGGCCCCCCCACGTAACAGAAGGCGTCTCACGAAGTTGGAAGACAAGAGGAGTGAAGGCAACAACAGAACATCGCCGAATAGTGCGGTAAGAATGGCGACTGAGGAGAGAATCCCGAACGAGTTCACCGGGCGAAAAGGGGACAACAGGAGCATGACGAACCCGAAGAACAGTACCGCGGATGTGGAGACCATGGCTTTTGCCGTGATCTCGTACGCGCGGTGAACACTCTGTTCAAAGGTCTGTTCGTGCCCCCTGAGTTTCAACTCGTTCCTCAGCTGTTTGAGGAAATGGACCGTGTCATCCACGGCAAGACCCAGAGCCACCGCGGCGCAGAACACGGTAACCGTGTCCAGCGATATTCCGAGCCATCCCATGACTCCGAGAATGGTGACCACCGGGAACAAGTTGGGTATCAGGCTGATCAGCCCCAGCGTGACGGACCGCAGGTGTATCATCAACAGCGCGGTGATGGCAGTAAAAGCCAGTATCAGGGAATAGAGCTGCGATGTGACCAGTCCGGAGGCCTGTGCCGCAAAGACCGCGATATCGCCGGTGACGGACACTCTCCCCGTGTGGCCCATGGCCGATTGGGCCGCGGAACGCACTTCCTCGATGGTGTTCGCGATGGGAACCGACGGAGAGTTCTTGATCTTCACCGACAGGTGCAGAATGCCGAAGTCCTCATCGAGGAATCTGCGCGCGAGCATTCGTGCGTCGGCGCTGAATGACACAAGAGCAAACAGGTCGGTGAGCATTCGGGGATCGCTGAACAATTCGGTTTTGGAGGACTCGGGGGAATCGAGCATCTCGGTGAGGTACTCGAGGAGAGGGAGAAAGGAGTCTATGGACACCACCTCAGGAAGCGCCATGAGCCTCTCCTGCATGGCTGAAACCTTCTTCCATGCCTCGGGTTGTCGGAAGATTCTCGGCTCGGCCTCGATGACCAGTTCAAGCGAGTGTATGCGGGTCAGGTGCTCTTCGACGAAGTGTATGTCCTTCATCTCGGGGGTTCGATCCGACAGCATTCGCAGGATTTGCGTATCGCTGTGGATGAACGGTATGCCCGCAGTCATGACAAGTGCACCGACAAGGCCCATAACGACGCATCGTCGATGGTATTTGACGATCGCTCTCTCGATGGCGGCCAACGCCTTCGCCGTCCAATCCCGGGACATGCGCTCGTACGAGAGGGGACTGATGGGTTTCATTTTCGTGAGAAAGGCCGGCGTCAGGACCACGCAGAGGACGAACGACATCATCACGCCCAGGGACATGATCAGGCCCAACTGAAACACCATGGGGATGGTGCTCACCATGATGCTGCCGAATCCCACCGAAGTGGTGGTCGAACACATGAAGCAAGGAACCAGGACCACGTACAGGGCCTGCCTGGCGGCTTCAGCCCTGTCGTGCACCTGACTGTACCGCTCGTTGAAATGGGTCGTGATCCGGATGACCGCGGCCACGCTTACGATCAACACGAGGCCGAAAGACAGGCCGGTGGTCGAGTTCAGAGGTATTCCCGTGATGGACATGAAGGCCAGGATCCATGCAACACACATCGTCATCACCGTCATGGCGATGAGCGTCACCCTCAAGCTCTTGAAAATATAAAACGAAACGGACGTGGCTATGGTCAGGCAGAGTATTCCGAATAGGACGGCGGTCTGTAAGTTGTATTTGTGAATTGCCTGCCGTACGATCGGTGCGCCCACGATGCGGTACTCCGAACCATCCGCCTCATGGGAGCGGACGATCGACCCTATCCGGCCGACCGTCTCCTCGATGACCGGGATGTCGAATCTCCATTCATCATCGAGCCGAACCAGCAACCCGAAGGTCTTTCCGTCGCGTGAGAGAAGAAAGTCAAAGACCGGCAGGGCTTTCCTGATCTTTTCCACCTCGGCCCCATCCGCAAGCTTCAGCGAATCACCCTCGGTTCGCACCAGGTCGTAACTGCCGAAGAGGCCTTGTTTCTCCCCAAACATCTTGAAGTTGGCAAGACTCACCACGTCCGTGACCTTGTCCAGGCCCTCCAGCTGCTCGGTGATCGCAGCCAGAGACTTCAGCACCTTCGGATCGTCAACCGGGCCAGTATTCCTCACGGCAATCAGGATGAATTCCTCGCTCCCGAAGATTTTCAGGAACCGCTCATATTCCCGATAGTCCGGGGCATCCGTGTCGATGCCCGACTTGAGGGTGGGATCCGTGGTCATGCCCGGAATGAAACACACGAGTCCTGCCGTGACCAGTACCGTCAACCAGACCAGTAAACCCCTTCGGTTTACCAGAAGGTCCGACATCATTTTTTCCGTAGGTTTCAACACGTACGTAATCTCCGGTTTGTCTTCGCGATCGTCGTGAATCCGTCGGTTCGGGTACATGCCTCGGCACGGTTCTGAAGCCGCCTCAACGTCCGTACTCATCGACATTCGAGGCATCGCGTCCCAAGGACCGCTTATATCGCCTCACCGGTCCCCCCGGCAAAGGTTTTCACTCTCGGCCCGAAGCGTACGGGGCACAGGCCATTGCCGGATGTCCGGTCAATATGCTACCAATACTCGACCCGGCAAGTTTTCTCGCACCGATCATATCAGACGGATCGCTCCGATGTCCAAATAGGTGATCTCATGCGGTTGCTCATATTTCTCATCATGAAGATCTGCACGCTCTCGGTGACGTGGCCCCGTCTGATCATCGTGATCTTCCTGTCACTTGCGGTTGCGGGTTTCTCAGCCATGCCGATGATCAAGCTGAGTACCAATCTCATCGAAGGGCTCGGCGATTCGAAATCGGTGATTCGTTTGACTCAAGAAAACAACGAGGTCTTCGGGGAACAGGACTCGCTGATTTTGGTGTTGGAGTTTCCCGAACCTCCCGGAGAAGACCGACTTCCTTTCATCAAGGGATTGGGTGAGAGCCTGGCCGACCTTCCGGAAATTCGGCGCGTCAGGTACCGATTCTTGGATCCGGAGGACTACGATCAGATTGCAATTCTGTTCAAACACTTCTTGCTGGGTATGAATCCCCGGGAGCGTGAGCAAATAGGGACGATCTTGAGTCCTCAAGGGATTCAGGACGCGTTGAGACGAACCAGAAACCGCGTATTTCTCTCCGAACACCCCTATATCCAGAAGCGATTGTTGGAAGACCCCTTGGAACTCGGTCGGTTCGTCTCCGAGTCCGTGACGAAGAGAGTCGGCTCGGTGAGCCTCGGCGACATCTATCTTCTCATCGCGAGCCCCGACAGCACGGTCTATTTGATACAGATTACGCCCGACTTTCCGAGTACGGACATTCTCAAGGGGGTCACCTTAATCGATCGGATGCGGGACGCAATTCCTGAAAAGATCTCCGAGTTGAAGGGCTCGCTGCCCGGCGGCAACGAAAAGTGGGGCGACCTGAAGTGGTACCTTACGGGAAAGACCGCATTCCATTACGAATCCGACAAGATATTCGATCGGGAAACCCTTGTCATCCTCGTCTTCTCTTTCAGTATGGTGTCGCTGTTGCTGTTCTCCGTGTATCGGAGTTTCTGGTCCGCGGTAATCCTGATGACTCCGATCGTCGCGGGGATCGGTCCGAACTACGGACTCATCTACTTGGGGTACGAGGAGGTGAATCCGGTAGTGATGGGCGCTTCCGGCGTACTCTTTGGCCTTGGGGTCGACTACGGGGTCCATTTGTGGGGCCGATTCAGAGAGGAGGTCGACCGTGGAGCAACTCCCCTCGATGCGCTTCACGTGGTTTATGAACGTACCGGCCCCCCGGTGATGCTCGGCGGGTTGACCGCCATCCTTTCCTTCCTCTGTCTGTGTCTTTCGGACCAGCAAGCAATGGCACAGTTTGGGTGGGTCGGAGCGTCGGGACTGGTGCTTACGCTGTGCTCCACGCTGTTTCTTTTTCCCGCGCTGGTCACGCTGATCGCTGCACGAAAGCGTGACTATTTCCCTCGCATGCGGGTGTCCTTCAAGGTCTTTTCAAGGTTGTACAAGCGCGGTCCCGGGGTCATAATCATTGTTTCCGGTCTGGTGCTCCTGCTGAGCCTGTTGTCCACTACGCGGGTGTCATATGAAAAGGATCTTTTCAAGGTCTTTCTCGCCCGTGACATGGAGTCCATGGACGTATCCAAAATGATCTCACGGAAATTCCACGCGAATTTCGCTCAGCCCACGTTGTTGTCATTCGAAGTCGACGACCTGCAGGAAGGGCTGGCTTTTCAACGCGGCCTGGATGAGGTTCTTGAGAATCTGATGGAGCGCGACCATGAGATCGCGTCCATCGATTCCATCTCGTATCTCATGTCGCCCGACCGGGTCAGGGAAGCAAATGTTGCGTTTTTTGGAGATGTCGCGAGCCGTTGGCACAAACTGGACCGGGAATTTTCCGAGGAGCTGGTCCGGTCCGATTTTTCCGAAAAGGCAAGAAAAACCGCAAGAAAGTCTTTCGATGCCACGAAACGAGTCTTTGGGGAACTGGCAGGCCCCGGTACGGTAGAAATCGATGAACTGACACGATTGGAACGGAGTTGGTACCAAACCAGGATCGACGGCAAGTATCGCTTTCTCACACAGATACGATACTCCGACCAGGTAGCGGACATGGCGGAACTGCGCAAGGCAGACCGCAAGCTGATGGATGCCGTTCAAAACCTGCCGATCACCGTGAACATTTCGGGTCCTCGACAGGCCATGGAGGCGATTCTCTCCGGCCTGGTTTCCGAACTGGTCAGACTCGGGCTCGTGGTCCTTCTCTCCGTGGTGGCCTTCTTCTTCATTCTGTTCCGGCATCCCCTCAGCGTATTCTTGAGTCTCATTCCCATGACCGGCGCGTTTTGCATTACGCTTGGAGTTACGGGTGCGCTGGGCTTGGGCCTCCCCTTTTCCATTGTCGGCGTCGCTCCCCTCATTTTCGGTCTGGGAATGGACAACGGCGTGCACGTGGTCATGGGAAGCTCTTCGGCCACGGG
Source organism: Desulfomonilaceae bacterium (assembly GCA_031082285.1). Classification (GTDB taxonomy): domain Bacteria; phylum Desulfobacterota; class Desulfomonilia; order Desulfomonilales; family Desulfomonilaceae; genus JAVHLK01. The sequence goes on along the minus strand of JAVHLK010000015.1, from coordinate 5,154 downwards.
AGGCTCCGTTGACGAAGCCATGTCCCGTGTCACCAGACCCATCATATTCACTTCTCTGGCAAACGTTACGGGCTTCGTGGCCATGCTTACGTCACAACACTATTCCCTCGAATTTCTCGGTTGGGCAATGGTGATCGGCATGGCCGCGGCCGTAGCGTTAACCCTCACCACCTTGCCGGCCATACTCCTTCTTATCGAAAGGCGAAGAGCACACGGAGGCCGTGGATTCTCAAAGTAATTGCTCTGGGAATTGGAGGCCGAAGGCCGGGAACGAAAGGGGGAATCAACCGGTCGGGAGCCACACGGTCAGCACCGTGCCGGCGACGTCCGACTTGACGGAAATGGACCCGCCGTGATCCTCGACGATCTTTTTCGACAAGGTGAGGCCGAGACCGGTACCTGAATCCTTGGTGGTGAAAAACGGATTGAAGACCTTTTGAAGGTGCTCTCTGGAGACCGGTTTCCCTCGATTCCGGATCTTCAATTCATAGTACGCCTCGGATGCCAGTTGGCCCGTCTGCAATGCCTTGACGCTCGGTATGGCCACTCCCGTCTCCACGGATAAGGTTTCGCCGGGAGGGGACGCTTCGATGGCATTCGCCACGAGATTTCTGACCACTTGTGAAAAACCGTCGGGATCCAGGGGTATTTCACCTACCTCCGAGCCGATACCGAGATCGAGGCAGAGGTTCTTTTCCATCATCCGTTCCTGATTAATCCTCAAGATATATTCCACGATCTCATTGGGGTTTACTCGCCTGACCGCAACATCGTCACGTTTGGAAAAATCGATCAAGCCGCCGAGGATCTTTTCCAGCCTCTCCACTTCGGTGATGATCACGTCGAATAACCGGTGCTTGGATCCGTCCGCGTTGCTCGGGCACGATTCGCAGTCTCTCGATATTCTCCTGGCAAATCCGCCGATTATGGCAAGGGGTTGCCGCAATTCGTGGGCCACCGTGGCCGTATGTTCCGCTATGGCCTTGGCTTTGCCGATCTGTACGATGTGTTCGTAAAGCTGATCGATCGTGGCGATCTTCTGAAGGAGATCCTCCTGAATCCTCTTTTGCTCGGTAATATCCTGCTTCATGACCCAGAATTGATCCAACACGTTGTCGTGAACGTTTCCCACCAGTGTCGTCTCAAAGTAGCGGACGGTGTCCGTGTCAAACTTCTCTTTGGTTTCAAAACTGTGCAACGAGAAGCCGCCTCTGCCCCACATTCGGTACCGAGCGAGGTCGGCCTGTGTGGACGGCAGGAGCGTGCGGAGCCGAAGGCCCTCGAGTGCCTTCACGTCATCGTACCCGCTGAGCCGTGCGAAACGCCGGTTTCCACCGACAACGCGCGAATTCATAATCGAATCGACGAGATCCTCTTCACTGAGATCCCTGGATACCTTGCCCTCCAGGGCAAACTCCGCGATACCGATCGGAAATGTGTGGACCAGCTTCCTGTACTTTTCGTTGAGCGTCAGTTCGCGCTTTTCGGTTGACAGGTCTTCCACGAGCGCGAGGACGGATCTCTCTCCCCCGAATCGAATGGAACGCAGATGTATCCTGGTCCATATTGCCTTTCCATTGACCTCGATGACTCCTTCCCGCTCTTGGGGCATACGCATGCGGAGTACCCGCTCGACGAGTTTTCCCGCTTTTTCGGCCTCCTCTTCAGGATGAAACAGAGAGTAGATCGAATCCCCGCACAGTGAAAAGTGTGCGCTTGAAATGATCGTGAACGCGTGATTCTCGAAGAGTATCCGTCCGGATACGTCACACAACAGAATCGGCATTGGAACGGCATTGAGCAACTTGCCGAACGACCCCATTGAGATCCAGGTCAGGTCGTAACTCCCGGTTTCGGTCACGTCGTTCGAGCCCGCCGCCCCCCCTTTGTGCCCCTTGTCTCCCGTGATACACAGCAGTCTCGGCGACTCGGTGAAACCCTCATCGTCATCAATCAACGGTATGTCGAAATTTTCCTCACTCCATACGAGATCGGACGAATCGTCGGGTCCTTCGGCACTCTGCGCGTCATCGTCGGCGTGCAAAGCTTCAGCCGTCGCCCCGTGTCCGGGTTTGCCCTTGAGACGTATCAATTCACCACGGAGGCTTCGCAACTCCTGTAGAAGCTGCTCTTTGCTCTTATCTTCATCTCTCATTGGGCCTCCCTGCAAGACATCGGACGGGCATTAGGGGATCGGGACGGCCGGTCGGCGAACATATGATCCAGGATAACGCCGCGATAGCCGGCCGGTCAACAGGAATTCAACGGACTCGCAAGACTGTCGCGTGTGCAAGGAAGATGTCCTTTATCAAGATGTCTCGGCGACTCCGGAGGTGAACCGCAGAAAGCAATATCCGGACGAGACGGAAGAGATTGCCGCGTCGCTCCGCTCTCTCCCCCTGAAAACCGGAAACTCAACGGACTCGTGAATATTCACCGTTGTGAGGCAAGGACGGCCTTCTCTGCCGCAAGGAACCGGACCGCCGCGAGGAGGAATCCGTCCATTCCCCTCCCTGCCAGGAGCGACATACCCACGGGAGCCCGGCTGACGTGAGCCGACGGCACGGATACCTGCGGCAGCCGAGCTATACCCGCGACCGAGGTCAACGAAAGTGCTCGTGAATGGTAACGACACTTCCGCCGGTCGATCCCCAAGCTTCCCTTGAGAGGCGCGACAGCCGGTGCAGTCGGCATGCAGAGCAGGGCGCCGGGTCCCAGAAAACTGTTCATTCGTTCGCTCAACTCTTCGCGTCGCTGATGTGCCGGAGCAATTTCCCTGCGATCCAAGTTCCTGGTCAGTTCAAAGTTCATGCGGGTCCTCGGACCGAGATCGGGGTTCGCGTCCTCGATCCAACTTCCGAGACAACTTCTGATTTCGGCCCACTGAAGCGTACAATACGTCTCGTACCACTCCTGAAAAGGCTCGCCCCCGTAGTCGCCCACCATCTCCTGCAGGGATGTGCTCACCACTCGGCCCGGGAACAACTCTCTAAGTGCATCGGTCAACGGCACAAGCGCGTCCGTCGTCTCAACGTCGGAAATCACGAACGCGTCGTGCAGAAGGTGGACGCGGTCGACCTCCAATCTTTCCGGAACACGGCACGCGAGCAGAACAGCTGCGGCCTTGGCGAGAACCTCGGCATCCTTGGCCAGGATCCCGACCGTATCAAACGTCGGTGCGAGGGGATTGACTCCGGCGACGGACACAATCCCGTGCGTCGGCCGAATCCCGAAGATACCGCAGTTGCTTGCCGGGACCCGCACGGAACCGCCCGTGTCGGTGCCCAGTGCGAAGTCTGCGAGACCGCAGGCCACAGCGGAGGCGGAACCGCTGGACGAACCTCCGGGCACTCTGTCCGGAGCCTTGGGATTCAGAGGCGTGCCGTAAAAATGGTTCTCCCCCAGGAGGCTGAAGGCCAGTTCATCCGTGACTGTCTTTCCCACGAACTGCGCACCGGAGGAAAGCAATTGATCCACACACACCGCGTTGGACGCGGCCGCGGGATGTGTATCCCTCCAAGAGAAGTTCCCGCAGGACGTCTTGTGCCCCCCAATGTCAATGAGATCCTTGACCGCGAAACGCAGACCGTCCAGCTCGCCCGATGCCGTCGGGGCCAGGGCGAACGACTCGACAAATGCGCGGGATTCAGTCATAGGAGCTCTATCTCCAACCATCAATCTGAGGGGGAAGTGAGAGCAAGAAGATCTCTGATGTTTCGAATGGAACCTGGGGTTGCCAAGTAACTAATGCCACGATGCAAATGGAGACGAAACTGATGTTGAAGAGTCTCCGGTGAAGTCCCTAATCCTTCTTTGAAACATCGTTCCATAAGCGCAGCCCAGTACAACTCGTGATATTCGCCGCCGAAAACATGCCAGCTCATTTCGACGTTGCTGTCAGCAGGAATCTCCACCGGTGCAGGCGATGTTCTTTCTTGGAGCGACACGCATAGTGCCCAGCGGCAAAGCACGTTCCAATTCGGGATTCCCGTGCGGGTCTTGAGTCTAATAAGTTGCTCCTTAGCTTGATTCGACAGTCGGATTTGCTTGATCATTACGCAACACCGTCCTTCGAACCATTCCCGAAGCGGGGGGCTATCCCACCGGAGTCCCAGAAAAAACCTTCCTTAACGACGGTCATCCTGTTGTTATCGTCATAGTTCAGGTGATATGCCCGCGACGTGTACGGTTCAAGAAATTCAAAGTACTGGGCATCGACTTCTGTATCTGTGGACAAAACGATTACCTGGTGACTGGCGTGCGGAAAGTATCTTTTCACAAGTCTTTGTCGGTGTATCCGGTCAAGTCTAGCCATCGGCGTGTCAACAATTGTCGGTATTGGGCGAGCCGCCGCCTGTGACATGCCCCACAAGACGGAAATTGCCAGGATCTGTTTCTCCCCCTCTGAGAGGCGATGCTTTGGAATGAGGCTACCCGAATGGTCGTACAGTTTGAGTCCTAACGTTCTTGGATCAATTTGAACGCTCGCAATCAGTGTCTTCTTTCGTAGCAGGAAACAAAGAGAATCCGTTATAAGTTCGGAGAGCCGACTCACTTTCCTCGTCAAAGATCGGGAGATGAACTCCTTCATCGTGTCCTGCGTACGTATTACCAGCCAGCCTAGCCGAGATTCTTCCTCTGACCGTATCTCTTCCTCGACTATCTTGCTGCATGTCCGCTGCAGTTGTTTTTCCAGATTCTCGCGGTCCAGCCTTAAAGAGACAAGCTGTCTTTCCAGTCGTTTCATTTCTTGATCGAGAGAGGCGCACTCAGCAATTATGGCCTTGAGTTCGTCCGCAGCATCACGAGCTGTCGCATCATCCGGGACGATAGCTACGGTTCGTCGCAGTTGCTCCAGCGAGCCTTGCACATGGTCGTAGTCTTTTACCAGCCTGCCGGCCTCCCCGCGCCTTTCAGATATGGTCCGTCCCAGTAGGTGCGTGAGCCCGATCTTAGCTTTGCCTGAGAGGTCAAGGCGTCTTTCGCACTCTGATCCTTGGTAGCGCGTTGTAGTGTCAGTGTCTATGAAATCTCTGACAGCCGTGATGGTTTCCTCACTAACTCGTCTTCTGCGGAGGATGTCAAGAATTTTCTCATCGCGACGAGAAAGGAGTCTGCACACGATGTCGTTTTCTGCTGCGACCGTCTCCCTTT
>JAVHLK010000159.1:3976-8471 GCA_031082285.1 Desulfomonilaceae bacterium | reverse complement strand
CGTCCCGAGGTGGTCGGTTTGGCCGTGGGAACCCGTCCCGACTGCGTTCCCGATCCGGTTCTCGACGTCCTCGCGGATACGGCTCGAAACAAGCTTGTGTGGGTGGAATACGGGCTCCAGTCAATTCACGACCGGACGTTAAAGAAGATCAATCGCGGCCACACCAGCGGGGCGCTCTTCGATGCGGTCCGGCGCACCAAGCTGAGAGGCATTCTCGTCGTAACTCACCTGATACTGGGTCTGCCCGGAGAATCGGTGAACGATATGGTGCGAACGGCACAAGCCGTGACCGACGCGGGCGTGTGGGGCGTGAAGCTGCATCCCCTGTACGTTGTTCGCGGTACGGCTCTGGATCGAATGTACCGAACGGGAGACTATCTTCCCCTTACTCAATCCGAGGCGACGAATGCGACTTTGGCGGTGATGGAGGCGCTCGGCCCCGACATGGTGATCCACCGGATGACGTCCGATCCACACCCGGATGAGTTGTCCGCGCCGTTGTGGATGCTCGATAGAAAGCGGGTCCGAACGGAACTGGAACAAGCCATGATTCGGACCGGCTTCAGGCAGGGATCTCGGCAAGAAGTGAGGCAACGCCGACACATGTGATCGGTACAATTAGAGGATTACTCCAAGACGAAGATAACCTCGGCTCTCACACGGTATTCTTGAATCTGGCCGGCTTCACACATAACGCTCATCTCAACGATCTTCAGCCCAGTGATGTTTCTTAGTGTCTTGTTGGCTCGGTCAAACGCGACTTTGATTGCCTCATCAAAGTTCACGGGCGACCCTGCAATTACTTCGGTAACTCGGGCGACTCTTCCTTCAGGCATTTTCTTTTCCTCCCTACCCGGGTTGCCTCACTGCACCCCAGCTTAGAAGATGACCCATGCCTTTGTCAACTTTTCTCTCTCCGTCAGGATACTCGATTGTGGAGCGTCATGAAGACTTTTTTCCCATGAGCGCCTTGAGTTTGGACATCTCGGTCTCAGTGAGCTGTCTCCATGCTCCCACCGGCAGTTTCCCCAGTGCGATCGGCCCGAAGCGTATCCTGCGTATTTTTCTCACCGGGTGCCTGAGCCGAAAGAAGATTCGCTTGATCTCGTTCTTTTTCCCTTCGTACAGGAGCAGTTTGATCCACGTGGTGGACTTCTGCTGCTTGATGACCGTCCATTGGACCTCCCCGAGGCGGTCGCCTTCACCCAGGCTCATCCCTCTCCGGATGGTTGAGAGCAGCTTCTCATCCGGTCTGCCTCGCACCTTCACCATATACGTGCGAGGGATCTTGTTGCGCGGATGGCTCAGCTTTTCGGACAGTTGTCCGTCGTTTGTCAAAATCATCAGTCCCTCCGCGTCAAAATCCAGCCTGCCCACGGGGAAAAGCTGCTTCTTGATTGCCTTGATGAGGTCCCCGACACACGGCCGCCCCTCGGGATCGCTCATCGTGGAGACAACGTTACGGGGCTTGTTGAATGCATAATAGAATTTCTCGGTATCGCGCAGCCGGAGAAGTTTACCGTCCACCTTGATGTGGTCCTTCTCCGGATCGGCCATGGCTCCCGGTTGATCGATCGTTTCACCGTTGACCGTGATGCGGCCGTCCCGAATCATTTCTTCCGCGTGTCTGCGAGAGCCCAGGCCCGCGTCACGAAGGATCAAATGGATTCTTTTCAAGGGCATTGTCGGCTCCCATGGGAGTTCTCACGCGTCGCCACACGACGCGATCGCCATCAAACCACGTGCTGAAAGATGATTTTGACCGCCTTGCTTGTCGACCTACTCGCCAATGCGGCAAAGGCTTGACGATGCTCGGACAGTGAAAAACGATGCGTGATCAATTCGGCAACGGGGAAAGAGTGTTTTCGCGCGAGATCCACCGCGATGTCAAGTACGTGTACCATGTCGCCGTCATAGAGCTCTCGACCTGAGAAGCCGACTCCTTCGATATGGATGCCCTTGAACCAGAGCGGAGACATGTCGAAACCGGACGTCTGATTGAGAGCCGACAATACGAGCCGCTTCCCCTCGCCGGTGAAACTCATCGCGTCTTCGATCCTGTCCGCGGTTCCCGTGGTTTCGTACACGAGGTCCGCGCCGCCGGCCAGCGTGATTCGTCCGACTTTCGGATACAGGACCTCGCATTGCACAAATTCCGCGACCCCCTCGAAAGCCGCTCCCGGGCTGTGCGCGAGCACGACCGATGCGTCCGAGAGCCTTCTGACAAGGTCCACTTCAAACGGGTGCTCCACCACGACCAGAATAGGCTGGTCATGTCCCAGCATGTCCAATGCAAGGAGAACCATGATGCCCAGCGAACCTCCCCCCACGATAACGACGCGATCTCCCGTACCCGGCGGATTGCGTAACACGGCCTTGACCGCTCGGGAAAACTCGGGCATCAGCACCGCGTGATCGCTGTCCATATCCTGAGGTATGGGGCGGAGCCGGCTCGCGGCAGCCGTGAAGTAATCTCCCCATCCGCCGCCGGTGTCCCTGCATGCGCCGATGAGCATGCCGGACCCGATGATTCCCTGGAAGAAATTTCTGCAGTACGCGGGTTCCCCCCGTGAGCACGCGGAGCATACGGGTTGAGCCTCCCGTGGCTCACACGAGAGCAGTGGATCCACGATGACTCGTTCCCCCAGGTCGAGATTCTCCACGTTCCGGCCGACCTCGGTTACAATGCCCACGTTTTCGTTACCCGGCACAAAAGGAAATGAGAGACTAGCCCCAAAAGCAGACAGATCGTGGTGGAGGACCATTCCTTCGTCCATGGTGGAGATCCCGGACATGATGGATCGGACTTTGACCCAGTTGGGAGAGGTAAACGTAGGTTCCGGAATCTCGGTCAGATCCATGGTGATCCCGTGCGATTCCCGACCTCCGCGCATAAGACGGCTCCGCACTCGGTCCCACGCTTCTCTCTTGATACTGAAATCGGCCACGATTGCTTTCATGATCTCGTCCCTCCCGGGGCTTTGATTGCGGCATTTATACGTATGTGGATCGGGTTTTGTCAAACCGTTTCCACGACACTTTCGGAATATCCGCCTTAGCCGCCTTAGGCATTCTCGGCTTCACGTATGAGCTTCGCGGCTCAAGGAATGTTCTCGCCGCACTTCTCCCCACGTCGATCCGGCGTCTCTGCCGGGCGATGTTCACGAACGAAGAGTATCCCGCGGAACGCGGGAAGGCCGGCCCTATCAGAAGAAGGGAGTTCCTGCACCGGGCCGATAGTGCTTGTGGAAGCCACGGACAAGTGATAGACTCAGGTTCCCGACGGTTATTTCACATGCCGAGACTCTTGTCCCACATGGAGGGACCCGTGTCGTTCAGGGGCACATCCTTCAGCCTCTTTCCGACGTAGGGGTTTGAGGGGACCGCTCCATTCACAGCCGGGGGACTGCATTTTCACGAACGGTTGATTTCTCGGCAGAGACCGTCAGACCCGGCTTTCCGACAACCGCTCGCACGCAATCACGGCATCAGCCGCCGGACTGTGGGGGAACCCGACCATGGAAGTTCCGTACGGAGAATACCGCTTTCGGTCCGAATTGGAGCACGACGCGGTTCTGCCGCGGTTCAAGGGCTCCACCATTCGAGGGGTCTTCGGGACCGCCCTTAGGAGAGTGGTTTGCGCTCTCAAGCATCAAGAGTGTGCCCGCTGCCTGTTGCGGGAAAAGTGCCTCTTCAATCGGGCCTTCGTGACTCCGGGTGACGGCGCGCAAGCACAACAACCCGCGGCGCCCCACCCTTTCGTCATAGAGCCTCCGGAAACGCACCGGACACACTTCGAGAAGGGAGAACCTCTTGATGTTGTGCTCATGCTGTTCGGCTGGGCACACGAATTCCTTCCGTACTTCGTATATGCCTTCAAGGAAATGGGAACAATCGGCATAGGCCGAAAGATCGACGGGATCAGGGGAGCTTTTCGCCTGAAAGCCATAACCTGTGCGCACGGCACGGTGTACGACGCGGCCTCGGATCGGCTCAAAACCTTGCCGCCCGCCGTGCTCAAGCTGGAAGAGCCATCCCCCGAATGCGAGCAGGTCCGGCACGTCACGGTCTCATTGCAGACGCCTCTCCGGCTCAAGCACAACAACCGGTTCCATTCGCAGTTGGAGTTCCACATCCTGGTCCGTGCCGCCCTGAGACGGATAACCGCGCTTCACGCGCATTACGGCACAGGGGAACTCGATCTCGACTATCGAGGTCTTGTGTCGCGGGCGATGCAGGTCGAGACCGCGGGTTCAAAGATCGACTGGGTCGACTGGAGGCGGTATTCGAATCGCCGGCAACAAGAGATGCTCATGGGCGGGCTCATGGGCGAAGTCACGTATGTCGGCCGTATCAACGAATTCCTTCCGCTCATCCGCTTCTGCGAAAAAGTCCACCTAGGAAAGGCAACCACGTTCGGGTTGGGGAAGATACGGGTGGTGGAGGAAGACGCGGGGGGATGGTAGCGACCCGGCGTCTCTGCCGGGCGAAAATG
>JAVHLK010000159.1:0-3877 GCA_031082285.1 Desulfomonilaceae bacterium | reverse complement strand
GCAGTGTCAGGACTGATGCATGACATCGGCAAATTCGCCGACCGGGAGACCCTGGGCATCACAGATGAATATGTCAACAACCATGCCGACTTGTACCAGCCGTTCTACGACGGACGGCACACCCATGGACACGCGGTTTTCACTGCCGGTTTTGTGGAGCGATTGGCGGACGTGCTGCCTCCACAGTTGAACGACCCGGAATGGGGAGACGGAGATGCGTTCATCAACCTCGCGGCCGGGCATCACAAGCCGGGGACCCCTCTTCAATGGATCGTTGCCGTCGCGGATCGTCTGAGCAGCGGCTGGGACAGGAGTAGATTTGACGATTACAACCGGCAGATTCCGTGGAGAGATTACAAGAAGACGAGACTCCACGCGGGCTTTGAGCATCTCGATATCGGCGGCGGAAACGGGAAGCACGGAGCGGGACCGCCAGCTTACTGCTATCCGCTGTCTTCCCTGGCTCCATTGAGCATCTTCCCCGGGGAGACACGGAACGTGGTTCCTGATTCCAGGGAGAAGGCCGACGAAGAGTATCGGGGCCTTTTCGAGGAGTTCGTTGAATCTCTCGGAAAGCTTCTCCATACACACGAAAACATTGAGTTGTGGCTTGATCATTTTGACGGCCTCATGATGATGTTCACCTGTTCCATCCCTTCGGCACGGGCAGGGGACGTGGTGCCCGACGTTTCCCTCTACGATCACGGCAGGGCAACCGCTGCTCTTGCCGCCGCGCTGTATCTCTACCACCGTGATTCCGGCAGCCTGACCATCGATGCCATCCGGGAATACGAGCCCAGGAAATTCCTTCTCGTGACCGGGGATTTCTATGGAATTCAGGATTTCATCTTCAGCACACAAGGCGACGTACGCAAGTATCGCTCAAAGCTGCTGCGTGGGAGATCGTTCCAGGTTTCACTTTTCTCCGAACTGGCGGCATTAACCCTTTGCCGGGAAATGAACCTGCCTTCGACGTCAGTGCTCCTCAACGCAGCCGGAAGATTCAGTTTGATTGCGCCCAATACGGCTGAAGCCCGAGAAGCGGTGGGACGAGTGGAGAAGATCGTCAACGACTGGCTTGTGAAGATCGCTTACGGCGAGAGTTCCATTGGCTTGACCAGCGTGGAGGCTGCACCCGACGATTTCGTGCTTGGGAAATTTCCCGATCTCTGGGACGTCCTCCAGCACGACATGCAGCGAAAAAAGTTTGCGAAGGTCGATCTGGAGACTTGTGCCGGCGCCTTTTCCGATTACCTGGACGGATTCGACACAACTCTTGAGCACCCGTTGTGCCCCCTGTGCGGCAAGCGGCAGTCCGGTACGGAGATCGAGGGAACGGACTACGTCAAGGAAGCAAGGTCCGCGTGTGCGGTGTGTCGGGATCACGTGTTCCTTGGTACCAACATTGTGAAGAAGGATCGTGTCGCAATCGTCACTCCTGACGCAGACCTGCGAGACGCAGGAGACCGCCTCGCAGAGCCTATCTTCGGATGTTACCAGGTCGCATTCCTGGACGGTCGGTTGAATGGACTTGCCCGGTCCGGGAGACTGCTGAAGTACTGGAATCTGTCTCTAGCTGCTCCGGGTGCTTCAAACGACGGCATCGCAGTAAAGTTCATGAACGGACACGTCCCGGTCTACGCGAACGCAGATCATTATGATGACCGATTACTCGAAGGCGACAGGAGCGAAGAAAAGACCTTGGCCTTGATCGACGAAATGAAGATCGGGGACCCGAAAACATTTACACACATCGCGGCCAAGGCCCTCAATCCGCGGGTTGACCGCGAGGGCTTTCAGGGTGTGCAGGCGCTTGGAGTCATGAAGGCCGATGTAGATCACCTGGGAGTGCTTCTTGCCTGTGGAATTTCCCGGGAGAAGTTCACTTTGTCTCGTCTGGCCACGCTCAGTAGGCAACTCGACTTCTATTTCAGCCTGCACCTGGGGTACCTTCTGGCCGACGATGAGCGATTCGGCGACGTGTACACGGTATTTGCGGGAGGCGACGATCTGTTTCTGATCGGCCCTTGGAACCGAATTATTGAACTATCCTCGATCGTCGAGGATTCGTTTGCACGGTATGTCTGCCGTAATCCGGACATCCATCTGTCCGCGGGGATAAGCCTTCACAAGCCCCATACGCCCATGGATAAGATGGCCGGCGCAGCGGAAACGGCTTTGGAAAGGTCCAAGGACTCGGGTCGCAACAGGCTGACCGTGTTCGATGAGACGGTGCAATGGGACGAACTGACAACGCTCGGAGAGATTGGGCGCAAGCTGGAGAAATGGTTGGACGAAGGTTGGGTGACCAAGTCCATGCTGTATCGTCTCAATCATTTCATAGACATGGCCGGGAAAGAGCAGATGTTGAAGGAAAGGGCCTCCCTTCGCATCTCGGAGATGGAGTGCACCAAGTGGAGAGCGCATTTGACCTATTCCGCGCAAAGAAACGTGGCTCGTCATTTGCGCGGCGAGGAGCGGCAGGAAGCAGTCGAGGAGGTCATCGCGAAAACCGGCTCCTGGCTGCTTGAATATGGTGGAAGACTGAGAATCCCGCTTTGGAACTTACTCTACAACATACGATAGGAGGAGGCTATGGCAAGAATCGAGTTCTGGAAGGATAAGGCCCAGGGGAAGATCGATCCGACGCTGTTTTCCTTTCGGGCTGATGCGCTCGCTGAGCAGCTGGCCTGGCAGAGGGCTCTCGACAACAAGAAGAATAAGAGGACGCAACTCAGAAAGTTCTACGATGAAGTGTTGAGATTGTCCACGGAGGCCCAAAACAGGCCGGAAAATTGGGACAGCGTGCTGCCTCGCGTGCACATGCTCACAGCCAAGGCAGCGTACGCCACGGGCCGTGGACTTGTGTCCGATGACTTCCTTGCTTTCATGAAGGAGTCTGTGGAGCAAATCGAAACGCCAAAGGATCTTTCACTTTTCGCGGATTTCTTTGAGGCGTTCATGGGGTTCTACAGAAAACATGCACCGGGAAACTGACAAGGGGGAGATATCAAATGAAGCTGATGGAAATCAAAGAGATACGAGGGAGAATCATTCTCAGAAGCGGCCTCCACATCGGAGCGGGCGACATGGAGATGAAGATCGGAGGCGTAGACAATACCGTAGTAAAGCATCCTCATACCCAAGAGCCGTACATTCCTGGGTCTTCCTTGAAGGGCAAGGTGAGATCGCTGCTCGAGATGCGAAGCGGCCTCATGCCCATGACCGAAGGCAAACCGCTTCGGATACGGGATCTCAGGAGCTGTACGGGAGTCGAGAAGGATCATTGTGAGAAGATTCTGAAGATCTTCGGGGCAAGTGGTGCGGATACCGAAGAGGCCGCTTCGCTGGGACCGAGCAGGGTCTCCTTCGCTGATTGCCCGTTGAACCGGGCATGAAAAAACAAGGCCGATGAGCGGAATTGGCCGCTTACGGAGGTGAAGTCAGAGAACGCGATCGACCGTATAAGGGGTACCGCGAGAGACCCGCGGTTCACCGAGCGCGTGCCCGCTGACACTGAATTCGATTTCTCGGTAACACTCAAGTTGTTGGGCGACGGAGAGGATTCGCTGATAGATTTCTTGCTCGAGGGTCTACGGCTGCTTGAAATGGATGCACTCGGCGGCAGTGGAAGCCGCGGATACGGCAGAATCACGTTTGAATTTGACGACGCTGAGATACGCAAACGGTTTGACGCCTGTTTGCCCCTATGAAGGAGGGATGCGGTCTTGAAGCTCTACGAGATCATCATTGAGCCCGTCTCCGGCATGGGTACGCCGTTGAAAGGGGACACCATGTTCGGTCACTTCTGCTGGCAGGTTGCCTATGAACCGAATCTCGTGGAAGGCGGGCTGAAGTCCCTCATCGCTTCGTACCA
>JAVHLK010000158.1:8364-8589 GCA_031082285.1 Desulfomonilaceae bacterium | reverse complement strand
AGCGCGGACTACCCGTCACGAAGAAGCCTGCCCGACATGAGCGTTGTCGAGAGACTGGAATCGCGCGGAGCAAGAGTCTACTGGACCGGGCGGGACGGAGCAGTCACCATTCGGACCGACGGCGGGCGTACGCTGCATGTGGAAACCGGAAGAGGGTCCTCGGAGGTGGTCGTGGTTCACTGAGATATCCCGCTTGGGAAGAAGGCTTGCCGACTCTGCGCGGTC
>JAVHLK010000158.1:0-8354 GCA_031082285.1 Desulfomonilaceae bacterium | reverse complement strand
AAACTATTAAGGTACTTGTGTATCATAATAAGTAGCGGGACGGAACGTCAGCCGATTCCGACTCCTCGCCTTTGGGAAAAGCCGGCCTACGCGGCAAATTTTAGGATGGCCCGTGAGCGGTAAGTCGGAGTATAATGCGCTCTAGTGCATCGGGATCAACCGACGCAGGCCTGCGAGAGTGGCGGAATTTGGCAGACGCACCGGACTTAGGATCCGGCGGGGCAACCCATGGGGGTTCGAGTCCCCCCTCTCGCACCAGGGCCGCCAAGCGATCCTTGGATGAGCAGTACGTGCCCCGTTCGCAAAAAGCTTTGGCAGGAGGCGAGAATCATGAAAAACCTATTGGTCTTAGCCGCCGTAGTCGGGGTTCTGGTATTGCTCGTACCTTCATGGGGAGCGGCTCAGTACTACGGATACTATTCTCCGTACTTCACGGCGCCTCCTCCCCCGGCGCCTCCTCCCGGAGCGGTGGGAGGGCACTCGCCGAAACGAACCATGTATTATCGCATGGCTCCGGATCCGTTGCTGTACTGGAAATGGAGCCAATACAATGCATATCGAGATTATCAGCAGTTTCATCGGAGTCCGCTCAACCCCGAGAGCGATCTGAGCTATATGTTGCGGACATTCTGACCGTTGACGAGTCGATTGCCGATGTAACGTGTCTCGATCGGGGGTCTTGCTTTTCGGCAAGGCCCCGGTCCTTCCAGTCCTCCTCACTTCATGTTATGATCGCCTCTTTGAAACTTCCGATAAGGCATGCGGTTTGAGAAAGCTGTTGAAGATACTCTGGGTCTTGACGAAGTGGTGTGTCGCAACCGTGATCTGTCTGGAGATCCTTGCCTTTATTGCGATTTCCGTAAGCAATCTCATACTCTACGGACATGCCCGAGAGGGAAGCCGAGCGGTTTATGATGCCTATACCCTTTTCCTGCAGGAAGGGGGACCGCGCGAGACATTACACAATGCGGTTTCGCCGAATCCCGAAAGAAACCGCGTGGTGTGGTTATTCGGCGGATCCACCATGCGGGGAGCAACGCTCGACGACGACAAGACCATAGCTTCGTATCTCGCGGCGTATCTCAATGCGGCTCCGGACGGTCTTCGCTACACGGTGAAGAATTACGGGATGAATTCCTTCAACTCACTGCTGGAAACCAAGTACCTGCAGAAGCTCCTCATCGAAGGAAACAAGCCGCCGAATATAGTAGTATTTTACGATGGCGCCAATGATGCGAAGTACTTTGCGGAGCACCGGACACCGTATGGTCACCACGGGTATCGGCGTGTACGGAGCCTGATTGAAAGCTATTACAAGAGTTGGTTCGGTCTGTTCAAGCCTCTCAATGCAGCCCTTTATTCCTCCTTTTCCAAAGAGCTGTTCGATAAGATACACCAGGTGGCCGTTCCCATCGATCCGAATTCCGATGCTCTCCAGAAAATGGTGACTGCGGCCGTACAACGATACGATCACGTCGACAAGATGACCGCATGTTATGGGGCCGAATTCGTGTTGTTCTGGCAGCCCATTTTGTGGACTGAAGAGTGTGACGTTCCCCCTTCGGTGAAGGACAAGGAACGAACCTTTCTTCTCAATTCGGACCGATTCGAAACCGTTCGACACAATTTCTCCCTTCCATACTTGGTTCTGGCGGACAGACTGAAGCACGAACCATACTTCGTAAGTCTTCGTGACGCGTTGTGCAAGAGGACGTCCGCGGCATACCAGCCGGATGGGGTCCACCTCACGGATCAGGGGAGAAAGACGGCGGCCATTCGGATGGGGAAGATCCTGGAAAAGCGGATAAAGAACAATTTTGAGTAGTCTGCGGCGCAGTGACGCTGCGGAATTGACGAAAACGGCTTTCAGCATTGATGGCATGCGATTCGGCATGCTTGAGAAGGCCCCACATCAAGACTTTGGACAGGCGAGGCCCAGTGAAGCAAGATCGTGCAGTAAACAGCTTCCCATCCCGTCAAGGTGAACACCCGTTCATGGGCGAGCGATCGGTGAACCCTCCTCGAACGGCCTATGTGTTGCTCTGGTTTCCAAAGCCGTCCGAGACCTTCATCTTCAGAGAGGTCGTCAATCTCCGTGCTATGGGAATGCCTCTGGAAGTGTTCGCCCTTTATGATGAACTGACCGAAGACATGTCCGACGAAATGCGCGAGGCCTCCGGAGACGTTGAACGTATCGGATTGAAAGGCCTGAAGAGGGCCGTTTCGGATTGGTTCTATTGGTTGAAGCGAGATCGCAAGGCCACGTTGCACATACTTCGAGAGGCACTCTTCCGACGCTGGAAAGGACTGGAGAAGTCGGGGGAGAGCCTGTGGGCCGTATTGTGCGCAGCGACCCTGGCGAGGCGTTTCGTGCCGATGGGAATTGCTCATATCCATGCACCATGGGCCTCCGGACCTGCGACCGCGGCATGGGTCGCGTCCAGACTTACGGGGATACCTTTCAGCTTCACGGCGCGCGCCTGGGATATCTATCCGCCGGACGCGGCCCTTCAGGACAAGCTCAGGGATGCGGCTTTCGTCCGAAGCGAAACAAGAAGAAACATCGACTATCTAAAAGGGATGTGCACGTGGGACGCCGGAAAGATCCATCTCACGTATAACGGCGTGCCGCTCACGGAGTTCGAGGAAGCTCCGGTTCATATGCGGCCTCCATACAAACTCCTGGCACTCGGCCGATTTGTGGGCAAAAAAGGCTATGACTATCTCCTGCGCGCGTGCAAACTCCTTGGGGATTCCGGACTGGACGTCCACTTGACCTTGGCCGGAGCCGGCCCCAGGGAAAAGCGGCTGAAGGATCTTTCGAATCGGCTGGGAATATCGGAAAGAGTCTCCTTTCCCGGATTCGTACAGTACGACCGGATCTCCAGCTTGTTCCGCGATGCGGACGTGTTTGTCATGCCGAGTGTGATCGATTCATCAGGGGACAGGGACGGTATCCCGACCGTCATCATGGAAGCCCTTCTGCATCGCGTCCCCGTCATAGCAACGAATGTGTCGGGAATTTCGGAGGTTATCCAGGACGGAAGTACCGGACTGTTGATCCCGGAAAAAGACGCCTCGGCCATCGCCTCAGCGGTGAAACGCATGGTCGAAGACCGAAACCGGGCCTTGCTCACGGCGGAGCTTGGAAAAGAACGAGTGCTCGAACAATTCAATCCGGAAAAAAACCATCGAAGGGTATTCGATCTTTACGTCGAGCTCGTACCCGGAAGTATCAATTCTCGAAATCCAAGGTAACAATTCAAGATTCGGCTTTGCTCATGAGAGGCTTGACGGCGTCCGGCAAGGGACCCGGTGATTCCGTTCGGCGACCGTCACGCGGGTGTCCGGACAGCCCCCGATTTCCACGTACGGCCGTCCCTGTCTGCGATCAAACTATTCGGAATCCCGTACCATTCCTTTGACTAACGATCCGACTCCGGCCCAGCCGTGTTTGCCCACGGCGAATCCCAAGTAACAGATTCCTGCGGCAACGGCCGGAAGCACCACGAAATGGAGGAACAGCAGAAGCGCACCGTGCCCGGAAAAGCCGACGAACCCCGCCATGAAAAGTAGTGAGCAGATGAGAATTCCGGCCGGTATTTCCCACACGATTTCCCTCGGTGCGAAACGGCTCAAAAGGTATCCTGCGACAAAATATCCCGAGAAAGTCGTGGGTACTCCGAAGTAAGCCGGAAGCTTGAGTCCTAAGTAGCCGAGAATACAAGCGAACATTAGTGTGTCCACGAATCCGAAAAAGAAACCGGTTACAATACTCACGCCAATCCATTGTAGTCGTGTCAACCTGTCCGCGACGGGCTTCACAAGTTCATGCATCGTTTCAGTCACGTCGTTCCTCAATGAATCCAAGATGATGCTCAGTGAAATCAGTATGGTTTCGGGTTACTTGAACCGACCCGGCCCCGCCTTCGAGACCACCGACCCAATGACGACTCGGCGGCTGCCCGGGCTCCCCCGCCCGGCGAAGTACGTGTGCCGGCAAGATGGGGTTTGTTGCGACCGGTTGGACGCGTCGGGATCTTCTCGTGCGGGCGGGGTCAACTCCTGCCGAGAGCCCTCTTTTCCACGCGGTACCGGTGTTTGCGTGAGGCCCCTCCGCCGGCCTCACTCCAGGCCAGGTTAATGTAATCGTCTTCAAATCCGACGATGACATAATCGCCGTCAGGGAGCGTACACGCGCTAAAGCGATCGCGACCGAACAGACTGTATTCGGCCTTCAGACCGTCCAAGTGTACTACGTCGCCGACCTGCATGATTCCTCCTTATTGTATAACCCCGCCTCCGATGCCGAACCGGAAATCGTACAACCTGAAAACGACATCACAGGGATCTGATTGACTTGCGAGAGTTCTCAGGGCAGCCCCGCCTGCGTACCGGCACACGTACAATTCTCATAAATTGCGGTACCTTGGGGCCATTCTCCTTGATATAACTTATACTCATATGATAGTTTAATTTTTTTGTTTGGAAACGTCACCAAAAAAAAAGTGTTCCCTTCTTCCCGCCTAAAGGTCGACGTCCGCGTCCGTACGAGCAGGTCGTAGACGTAGAGAAAAATCGCGACCCGACATGCACACGGCGGACGCCCTTCGACGCGTGACGATCACAACGGGTAACCGTACTGTTGGAATGTGCGTTTCCAGTGGCGCGCAACCTTTTGC
Organism: Desulfomonilaceae bacterium; assembly: GCA_031082285.1. GTDB lineage: Bacteria > Desulfobacterota > Desulfomonilia > Desulfomonilales > Desulfomonilaceae > JAVHLK01. The sequence goes on along the minus strand of JAVHLK010000158.1, from coordinate 3,672 downwards.
TTTGCGTCATCGTCCAGGTCGTGATTGTTCTTGCGATATCCCTTGATGACTTCCAGGTATTGCGTAACCCGTTCGCGAAGACCGGCGAAGCCGGACAACCCGAGCACTTGGTAGGCGCCCTGGAGACTTTCCAAAGGCCTCGCCTCGAGATCTTCGTATTTCACCTCATAAAGCGAACCCTTAGGAATCAGTGCTCTGTCCCTTTCAAACAAACGGAACAACTCAACATACCATTTCAGGATCAGCTCGTCCACAACACCCGGAGTGGGGAGCTGCAGATGGGCGTTGGCAAACATATCCCTCCACAGCCCATGGGTGGACATGTACACGGTGTACGGGTTCCTCACGATGTGGATGAACTTGGCATCGGGAAACATCTCGAGCAGAATTCCGACTCGTGCCGTATGGGGAGGAGATTTGAGGACTATGCGTTTGCCGTAAAAAAGGGTCAGCTTCTTCACGAAAAGGGTCAGTGAGTCCTTCCAACGATTCAGGGCGCCTTCAGGGAGGGCCAAGGGGTCGAGTTCCGCGTACCCCAGGTCACAGGTCACGGGAAAGAGGACCCGCAAGTAAGGGGATACGCTCGAGAGAGCCGCCACGGCAAATTCGTCTTCTTGGGGGACGTCGGAACCGAATACGACGTTGTCCATGGGACGTTTCCGGGGGGCGAACAAGTCAAAGAGTGTCGCGGCGGTATGAGTGAATACAAAGTGTCGCGGGAAGAAAGCCTGATAAGCCGAAGGAGCGGCCAGGTTATCGTCCAGGCTGAGCAGGTTGTGGAGATGCGTCGTCCCGCTGCGCCAATGCCCGATGATGAAGACCGGCGCCTGCTCGATTCTCACGGCCTGAATTCTTCGCGCGTTGAATAATGATTCACACGCTCCATACACGTGGTTCAGCACGCCCATGGCAACCAGGTACCCGAGGCGGCTCAGACAAGCGGTATCGATACGGAATCCGTTTCTCTTCAACACCCTCAGAAGCATTGAGAGCGTCATGCCCTGAATTATTTGTTGTGTCAGAGGGGAGTCGCCCCTTTCTCCCATTTTCACTCGACTCGGCACGCTTTCTTGCGTCCGTCCTTCAAGGGATGAACCGGTTGCAGGAAACGGCGCTGATGATCCGGATGCGCTGATTATGAAAATCCTTTCTCTTGACTCAGGTCGAAATGCCTCTTGCAATGTCCGGCTTATGATGTCAAAAAGTCCGTTGACCTGCAAGCATTGGCGGCGCGAGTGCGGCGCGGGGGGTCACCGGGAACGAGGAGAAGCCGAGGAGTACCTGAAATCGGCTCGCGGCTTTCACTGAGTTCTGCGGGCCTTTCACGCACCATGGAGTCGGTGTGAGGGATTCTTGAGGAGGAACGAATGGTACTCGAAGGCAGGGCTTGGAAATTCGGCGATGATGTGAATACTGATGAGATCATTCCCGCTCGTTATCTCAACCTGACGGACCCGGTGAAATTAGCTGAGCACGTAATGGAAGACGCCGACCCCGAGTTCCCGAAGAAGGTTAAGAGAGGGGACGTCATAATCGCCGGTAAGAACTTTGGATGCGGATCTTCGAGAGAGCATGCGCCCATCGCGATCAAGGCCGCCGGAGTGTCATGCGTCATCGCGGCAAGCTTCGCGCGAATCTTTTTCCGAAACTCGTTCAACATGGGACTGCTGATCTTCGAGTCGCCCCTTGCGGCACAAGGGATTCGCGAGGGGGACATGGTGGAGATTCGTCCCGAAGAAGGTCTCATACGAAACATAGGTACCGGCGAGACCTTTGAGGTGGCTCGGATTCCCGAATTTATGCAGGAACTTCTGGATAACGGCGGGCTCATCGAGCATATCAAGAAACGGCAGATCCAAGGGTCGGAAGACCGAGACGAGAAGTAGTGCCCCATGCAAATTACGGAGAAATCTCTTTTTCCCGGGGCGACTCGGATCTATAATGAACAAGGAAATCAACCCTGCGACGAGAGCGATGTGGACGACGGTTGAATTCCGGTCGGGCCGGCTGTGCCGGCAGAATCATTCCCGGAGGTTCCGTTTACGGTGCGAATCCTCATGATCACCCCGGAGGCCACCCCGTTCGCCAAGACGGGCGGATTGGGCGAAGTGCTGGCGGCATTACCGGAAGCGCTCGTCGACTTGGGAGCGGAAGTGGATGTTCTGCTGCCGAAGTATCGAGAGATAACTCCGGATGCCTATGGAATCGAGAAAACCGAGCACTCGTTCACGTTGACCCTGAACGCCAAGGAGGTGAGTGCGGGGATTTGGGAGCTGCGGAAGAAGGGAGGCCCACGATATCTTTTCTTGGAATGCGACCAGTATTACGATCGCGAAAATCTGTACGGGACCTCCGAGGGAGACTACGAAGATAACGCCGAGAGATTCGTCTTCTTGACGAGGGCGGCGATAGAGATGGCTCTCAAAGCGGGAATCAAGTATGACGTGTACCAGTCTCACGACTGGCAGGCGGCACTGGCTCCCGTGTACCTCCGGACCCTTTATGCCGGCGAACCACTTCTTGAAGCCGGCGCATCCATCATCACGATCCATAATCTGGGATATCAAGGCATCTTTTGGCATCTGGACATGCCCCTGGTGGGAGTAGGGTGGGAGTTCTTTACCCCCAAGTATATGGAGTTTCACGGAAAACTCAATTTTCTCAAGAGCGGGATCGTCTTTGCCGAAGAGGTGAATACGGTTTCGCCCGGCTATTGCAAAGAAATACTCACTCCTGCATTCGGATTCGGGCTCGAAGGGGTACTTCAGGAAAAAGGATCCCACCTTACGGGCATTATCAACGGCGTGGACTATAAGGTTTGGAACCCGGAAACAGACCCCCGGATCGCCGCGAGGTTTTCCCCGAGCGACCTTTCCGGGAAAAGCCGGTGCAAGGTCGAACTCCAAGAAATCGCTCAGCTGCCCCTCAAGCCGGATGCGCCCCTTATCGGTATGGTAAGCCGCCTCAGCAGCCAGAAGGGTATCGATATCTTCGAGGGTGCATTGGAATCCCTTCTCGAACGGGACCTGCAGTTCGTACTCCTTGGGACAGGAGATGCACGGTATCACGACAAGTTTGATAAGATTGCGAAAGAGGTGCCGGACAAGACGGGGATCTTTCTCACGTACGATGACGAATTGGCTCACAAGATATTTGCCGGTGCGGACATGCTCCTGGTACCGTCGAGATACGAGCCGTGCGGCCTGAATCAACTCTATGCATTGAAATATGGAGCCGTTCCCGTCGTGAGGTCGACCGGAGGGCTTGCCGATACGGTGGAAGAATACGATCCGGACCGTGACTCGGGAACCGGATTCAAATTCGTGGAACAGTATCCTTCCGCGCTGGAAAGAACGATCCTCAAGGCCGCAGACCTTTACCGGAACAATCCCGACGTGTGGAATAGGCTCATGATCAGGGGCATGACCCGGGATTTCTCCTGGAATCGTTCCGCAAAAGAATACATGAGACTGTACGAAAAGGCCGTTGAAGGTAGGAAACGGTCGCGACTGCGGTAAATGGCGATTCCGGATGGGCCTTGTTCAGAGGCTGAGCGCGACGCATCCGGATGCCTAAGCGCTCCGTTTCCTAAATTCGGTCGCGGATTCCGTTGATCTGCGATTGCTTCGCTTTGCTCGCAATGACAACCTTTACCATGTCTTTGCGAGGAGC
>JAVHLK010000157.1 GCA_031082285.1 Desulfomonilaceae bacterium | reverse complement strand
TTGCGAGCAAAGCGAAGCAATCTCAGCTCGCCGGAATCCGCGACCGTATTTAGGAGACGGGGCACTAAGGGAGCGGGAGGTAGATCGTAAAGGTCGTGCCCCGTCCGAGCTCACTGTCCACGGTGATTCTTCCTCCAAGTTTCTCCATTATGCTGTGGCTGATCGACAGGCCGAGCCCCGTCCCTTTGTTCACCGCCTTGGTCGTGAACAAGGGGTCGAAAATCTGTTTCAGCACGTCTTTGGGAATCCCCGGCCCATTGTCGGCGATCACGACGAATACCGATCTTCCGTCAGTGCCGTTCTTCGAACCGGTTTGCAACGTAATCTTGCCTCCGTTCCCCACCGCGTCGATGGCGTTGTCGATGACGTTAAGCAAGACCTGCTGAAGTTGGGACGCGTCGGTGGTCACCGCCGGCAGATCATGGTCATAGGTTATGGAAAGCTCGATGTCCCTGTTGTACGCCTCATTCTCGAGAAAGGTCACGGTCTCTCGCAGAATATGATTGATGTCGGTAATTTCCTGAGTCGGATCCATCCTGCGGCCGAATCGCAACATCCGATGCGTAACGTGCCGACATCGCTCAACCTGGCGATCGATTTTCTTGACGCAGTCCTCGAATTCCTCGAAATCCGGACTGGCCTTCAGGTCCTCCTTGGACAGCAAGTCATGCATCCAGCCGGCCTTTTCACTAATGACTTGAAGAGGATTGTTTATCTCGTGCGCGATCCCGGCCGCCATTTTGCCCAAAGCCGCCATCTTACTCGACTGCAAGAGCACTTCTTCATTTGCCGCCTTTTCCCTTTGTACTCGTATCAGCTCATTGGTCATCGATCTCGTCGTCACGATGGTTCCGACCAGTACGATCAAGACGCCTGACGCGACGACCAATACCGATATGTATTTGGCCCCGAAGATAGGTGCCAGCATCTCCTTAGGATCCTGCTCGATGACCAGAACCCATTTGGGCTCCTCCAGGGGACTCACGGCAAACACGAGATCCTTGCCTCGATACTCGTTTCGCTCCACGGTTGTGGCAATCGTGTCCGAAAAATTCGGTGCATCCGGTCGCGTCAGTATTTTCCCGCTCAGCCGCGACGGCGTCTGCAAGACATCCTTCTTGTTGATGAGGAACGCGTCGCCCCGCTTGCCCACCTGCCCTCGTTTCACAATATTCTCGATGATGTCCGAATTAATGGTCGCCCTCAAAACCCAGGTCCGATTGTCCTGTATGGTCGTCACCGCGATGATGAAGTGCGGAACCCTCCGAAAGCCAAGGAACACGTCACTGATATAGGTGCCGGAAGACATGACCGCGTGAAACCAATGCGCCTCCGAGTAGTTTACCGTCTTCAGCCGCTCGTAGTGAGGGCCCACGTACGCGACGTGGTCTCCCTTGTCGTCAATAATGCCGATATCGATCAAAGACTTGGATCGGGACTGCATGAGCGCAAATACGCCGGCAAGATAGGCTTCGTCCTTCAGGTGCGTCAGAGACTGGGTGTGTGTAAGGGTAACCAGCTGGGCAATGCGTTCGCGAAGGAACATCTCCAGTGCGTCCTTGCGATTCTCCACAAGGCTGAGTGCGCCTTCTTCTATCTTGTTCCAATACGCCTCGGAAAACTTATAGTACACCGTCAAGCCGACCCCGAAAAGCGGCAATAGCGCGAAGCACAGAATCGTGACAATCATCCTTGCTCGAAGTGCCTGAAAATGTCTCGTGTCCATCCTCATGCTCCTATCGGTGCGTGCAACAAAAGAGGTTCATCGCGAACCCCGACCGTCTGCAGGCACGCCAAGCAACTATGCAATCATTGTGCCATTGTCTCCCGCACGAAAGCTCGGACCGAGATCCGAGGCGTGCATTCGGTTACCCGCCCACGGTCCCATCAACAGCGTCGATACCGGCGGCGGAGCGTCGACAAAATCTCCTCTTCCCACGCCCACTATTCATTCGTCGCTTCGGTTCGCTTGCAGGGCCGCTCACGGCAAGTCGATGAAAGGATGCGATTGTCCCCTTGGGAACCTCCCGATTCTGGTACTGTCAGATATCTTGACACTCTGACAAGACTATCGGGAATCGTCACACGGGTATCCCGCTCCATCGGTCGCTCCATGAGTACTGCGCACGCCTTGCTTTTTCTCGTTGCGAGCCTCGCCAAAGCGACGGCATGCCAATGCCGGCCTTTCATGAAGCCTTAGGAATGGTTTCCTGCGTTCTGCACGGGACTGCGGTCCCGGCAATCACGCGTGTGCGCCGTGCGGGCCAACGATTTTCCCTTGAAAAACGATCCCTGAGATTGTACCCCTTATGATAAGTGTTTCAGAGCCGACAGGGAAACCCGTTCCCGTAAGGATCGCGTTATATGACCGCTCAAAGTGATGAGTCCGGCCCGTCCGGCGGACGGACCCGGCACTACCTCAAGCCGACTGATTACCTCAATGAGCCGGATTACGACCTGCCGCGCCTGGAAATCCCCGAGCGCATGCACAGGCGGATTCTCTTCAAGTTGGAAGTCCTGTACGGCATGCAAAGAGCCCGGGAGACCATGCCGGAGCTCGAACGCCTCATGAAGGTCTTCTACGCGCATAAGCCCCAAAAACTCAGAGAGTGGGACAAGGAGTTCATCCCCGAAGAACGTTTTTCCGAAAAGGACGTGATTCTCATAACTTACGGCGACCTGGTCACGAACGCCCACAGGCGTCCCTTGCAGACCTTGACCTATCTGGCCGATCGCTTCCTCAAGGAAACCATCAATACCGTTCACATCCTGCCGTTCTTTCCCTACTCTTCGGACAGGGGATTTTCGGTCATGGACTTCGAGAGTGTGGATCCGCACCTGGGAACATGGGACGACATCGTTGAGTTGAGCAGGGAATTCCGCCTCATGTTCGACGGCGTCATCAACCATGTCTCTTCCAAGAGTCGCTGGTTCCAGGAGTTTCTCAACGGGAATCCCGAGTATTCTGATTTCTTTATCAAATTTTCCACCAATGAGGCCATTCCCGACCACTTGCTTGCACTCATCCTACGCCCCCGCACCTCGGAGCTCCTGACCCCGTTCAAAGCCATTGACGGTGAAAAGTACGTGTGGACGACCTTCAGCCCCGATCAGGTGGACCTCAACTACCGCTCCGAAAAAGTTCTCCTGAAGATGATCGACATCTTCCTGTTCTACATTCGCAAGGGAGCGGACATCATACGCATGGACGCCATCTCCTATTTGTGGGAGGAAGTGGGAACACGATGCGTCCACCTGTCACAAACTCACACAATCGTACAACTCTTCCGCGACGTACTGGACTGTGTTGCACCGCATGCAGCGATCATCACCGAGACGAACGTGCCGCACAGCGAGAACATAGAGTACTTTGGAAACGGAAGAAACGAAGCGCAAATGGTGTACAATTTCACGCTTCCTCCGCTCGTCCTTCATACATTCTACTCACAGGACGCTTCGAAGCTCATGGATTGGGCCGCGACCCTTGAAAAGGTATCCGACACGGCCACCTATTTGAACTTCCTCGATTCTCACGACGGCATCGGAGTGCTCCCCGTACAGGACCTGCTTACGCCTGAGGCAATCGACGAGATGTGTTGGAGGATCATGGAGCATGGCGGCTTCATCTCGTACCGAGCGGACGGCGAAGGCGGCGAACGGCCTTACGAACTCAACTCAACCTGGTTCAGTGCGCTCAACGACCCCAATGCATCGGAGAGTCGGGCTCTCCAGGTGGATCGTTTCATCGCGTCCCGATCCATCGCGCTTGCATTGAGGGGCGTGCCGGCCGTATATCTTCACGGATTGCTCGGTTCCCGCAACGATACCCAGGAGGTTCTCATTACCAGATCGCTTCGATCCATAAACCGCCACAACATCGAAGAGGCCGACCTCCTGAAACAATTGGAGAACCCCGACAGCCATGTGTACCGGATCTCGGAGCGCATGGCCGTGATGATTCGCGCACGCATCGGCAACAGGGCCTTCCATCCCAACGGCGATCAGACGGTGGTCCGGCTTTCCGGGTCGGTCTTCGCGTTGATGCGAGTCTCACCGGACGCCTCCGACAAAGTGCTGTGTTTGACCAATGTCACGGACCGGGAAATTCCACTTTCCATACCCGCGGACACGCGTACCGAGTCCGCGGGCGCGTGGAAGGACATCATCACGCAGAGGACCCTTGCCGTGCATGCGGGAGACCTGCACGTGACCATGAAGCCCTATGAGGTCTTGTGGCTGACTCCTCTGCAAGAAACGGGGGAACACAATGCTGGGAGCGATCGCGGGTGACATTATCGGTTCGGTGTACGAAGGCAGCGGCATCAAGACCACGGACTTCCCGCTCTTTCACACGAACTGCCGTTTCACGGACGACACGGTGCTCACGGTGGCGGTCGCGGATAGTATTCTGACCGGAGTCGGCTACTCCGAGAAACTCAAGGAATACTACAGGTATTATCCCTGGGCGGGCTATGGAGGCACCTTTCAGGTGTGGGCGGCATCGGAGGATAATGAACCGTACAACAGTTGGGGGAATGGTTCGGCCATGAGAGTGAGCCCCGTAGGTTTTGCTTTCGAGACTCTGGACGACGTGCTCGAACAGGCTGAACGCAGCGCGGAGGTGACGCACAACCACCCGGAAGGAATCAAGGGTGCGCAATCCGTTGCAGCCGCGGTCTTTCTTGCCCGAACCGGTCGAGACAAACGATACATCAAGAAGTTCATCGAAGAGCGGTTCGAGTACAACCTTTCAGAACCGCTGGATTCCATACGCACCTGGTACCGGTTCGACGTTTCGTGTCAGGGATCGGTGCCCCAGGCCATAACGGCCTTTCTCGAATCGACCGATTACGAGGATGCCGTCAGGAACGCGATCTCCTTGGGGGGAGACAGCGACACCATCGCGTGTATCGCGGGAGGCATCGCCGAGGCATTCTACGACGGGGTTCCCTCGCCCATTGTCGAGCGCGTCCGCGGGATTCTCGACGACAGACTCTGGGGTGTCGTTTCGGCATTCCGTGACGGATTCCGCACCTGCTGAGCCTCGGCAGCTCCTTCCTGCACGCACCGACCCGCAGGGGAGCGATCTTTGCCTGCGGAAGACGCGTGCCGCCGGCAACGGGGAGCCGATCGGCCCCGATCCCGTCTCAGCAAGATTGCAAACCCTGCTCTCATCCGACACTCTCCATCTGCGACCGGGCGATACGGACAAATCGCCCCTGCCCCTCGTTCTCCCAACCCTTGTCTCTCCGCCCGATCTGATGTTCCCGTCCTCTTCGGGTTGCAGCGCGGCACCGCCGGGACTAACGTATGGGGAGGAAACACGGGAACGAACCCGGAATCAGACTAAGGATCGATGGTGATATGATGACGATAGACTCAGATACAGCGGAAAGAGAAGATTTTGCCAACTGGATCATACGGGAGTTCCGCCCGGTTGTGAGCAAACTGGGATTCGGTCGTCCCAGGTGGGATTACGATCCGGAATTTGGCGTCCTACGGGTCCAGTTTGAGCACGCGGATCAAGAAAAAGCCGTCCAGATTGATTACGACGCACGAAGCGACCTGTTCAGCGCCAATTATTGCCGTAACGAGGGCGAATGGCATATCTGCAATGAAGGCAAGCCCGGGAAGCTGGGCAAACTGAAAGGTACCGTCCTGAATTGGCTTCTGGACATGTGCGAGGAATGCTGCGTAGATTGCGAGCCGATAGAGCCCTGGGACGAGGATGAGTATGCACTCGTCCCCTGTTCGCGCTGCGACGATTCAGGTCGTGTGCCCAAAATATCCCCCTAAGTGTTACCTGCACCCTCGAAGCAGCGGGGCCGGGTCTTGAATGTTGCTCTCCGGGGAGCACGATGGTTCAGCGGCAAGGGGAGAAGTCAGGAAGCATGATCCGCCCCCAACAACATGACCCCAACAACATTGACGGATAGTGCTTGACGGTACCCTTCCAGAGTCCTATGCTGAGATGGTCCCCCATGGTTTAATGCAAACCCTGCCTCATTTGTGCGGCTCCATTCGTGATTCGGAGGTTGTTGTCATGAACAAGCTTACGGCCGGAAAAGTTCAAGGAAAGTCGGGGCACTGGAGTCTTAGGTTTGTCGTAGCCCTCGCCGTCTTAACGGTAATCTCGGCAGCCGGATGCAACCCAACCGGAAGCGCCCTGAACGCATCCCAAGAGGCGGCAATGCGAGACGTCCGTCAGACGGCAACCGTCGCCGCTGACCTCTTGAACGTGTATATGGATGCCCGAGCAACCGAGATGCTGGTCTGTGCCGCAACATGTGAACATTTCGGGAAGGTGCTGACCGACCCTGAGACGTCTGGTAAGGCAAATCGCACCCTCGGCGACTGGCTGAAAATTTCGAGGGGTCTCGACGCCGTAATGCTGTTGGATCGGACAGGTGCCTGTGTGGCATCCGCACCTGCAGCCTTCGTCAATCACGACTTCTCAGCTGACTCGACCTTCAAAGGGGCAATTGCCGGCAAACCGACCTTCTCCCATGTTCACAAGTCTGACGCCCTCATTTCCGTCGACCCCGAGTCCAACGGATGGACCGCAGCGATTGCCGTTCCCATAAGGGTCGGCAATGATTGGGCCGGTGTCCTCATGTGCTACCTCAAATGGTCACGACTCAATGAATTGACCAACAGTATCCAGGTCGGCAAGACCGGCTACGTGTATGTGTTGAATCACAAGAATCAAGTCATTCTGCACCCAATGGCGGCTTTTTACGGGAAGGGCCTGCGCGACCGTCCCATCAATATGCCCGACCTCGATGCAGCGGTAAGGAATAGACTCCCGAGCACGCGGTATGACTTCAAGAACGTCCGAAGCGGCAAAGTGAACACCAAGGTAGTCGGATTTGCGTATCCCACGGGATACCAAAACTTTCCGGGATTGGGCTGGACGGTGGCTGCAGGGGCCGACGAGACCGAGTTCATAGGAGGACACTCACTCTGGGGGCAGCTGTTCCGCTAAGATCTCTCGAATCCGGGACACGATTCAGCCTCTAGCATGGAAATCCGTCTTGTGTCGGCAGCGGTTCAATCCCGAGGGACAAGAATGGCGGGATTGACGAGTGCAAAGTCTCTGAAAAGGCAGTCAAGGCGGAAACGATGAAACGTGATTCCTTCTCGTTCCCAGGCTCTGCCTGGCAACGCCCATCCTCCGGGCTCTGCCCGGTCTTCGGCCCGGAGCCCAGGGGAACTTTCATGTTCGGTTGTGATGCGCGAATCATGGCGGTTCTCCAGACTCGAAGACCACCTCATCCCCGCAGCAAAGCAGGGAGACTGCTCCTTTGTGTTGGACCAAGTGGCCTCGAGGACCTCAGGCTCAGAGTGGAGAGATTCTCGTGAGCTCTTGTTGTCTTCGCTCCAATTGTAGGAGCATGAGGCCGTCGAAACCACCCCAGGGGAATGCGAGAAGGAGATGATCCCATGAAGACGATCAAGAGAGCCTTGGCTACAACCATAGTGTTAGCGCTTCTAGGTGCCACCCCTGTGTTTTGTTGTGAGTGGGGCTTCTGTGACAACGAATTTGTTGACAGTGCGAATTCGCTGTTGTCACTCACGTGCGATCCGGACGCGTGCTTCCGCGCTTTAGCAGCAGAATTGACTGCTTTATGCAATCTCTACGGTCCAACCTGTGGTGACCCCCACAGTGAGAGCGGCCAACGTTTTCGCCAAGACCTGAAGGAGTTGTTTCGGATTCTGTACAGCGTGCCGAGAGGCCCTGGCAAGTCCTCGCCAGGGGTCAAGGACATTTGTAGATTGATATGCAAGCATTCTGAAAGATGGACCTGCTGCCATCCTGACTACTTGAAAGACGCCCGCAAGTTGATGCAACTTATGTCATTGCAGCAGGGCTGCATTACGTTGCTGGGGACATTCAAGGCTACCAAGGAGGTGCACAGAGCAGCCAGAAGCAACCGGCTCCTCGACACTCTGGGGGGGAGTTCTTATAGCAGGTACATTACTCTCAGAATGGCACTGGCAACGGGACAGCTGCGAAACGCAGCACGAAGGAGTAACACGAGTCTGCTCATGCTGGCTTCCGCTGTGGGAGACCCGAAGGTGGTAGAAGAACTTCTTGCCAAAGGCGCTAAGGTGAACTCTCAGAACAATTTCGGAAAGACCGCGCTCATGTTTGCGGCCTCTGAAGGACATCCCGAGGTTGTGGAGATTCTCTCGAAAGCAGGTGCCGACCCGAATCTCAAAGACAAGGACGGCGCTACCGCGGCCAGTTTGGCAAAGGAGAGAGGCCATTACGATGTGGTGAAGATCCTGGAACAAGCACCCGTGCAGAAACACAACAGACTGTCGGATTGATGCAGTCATATCAACATCCGGGTCACCCGCTCGGTCAATTCTGCTACACGGGTACCGAATGGTGGACAAGATACGGACGATTCGCGGAGGCGGCACACCTGACCGTGACGAATGAAGAAAGGAACTCATCCGCAGATGACGCCGATTTTCACAGATAAAGAGAATGCCGGGACCGTACGAATGACCTTGGTCCTCTCCCCCTATCCTTATAATCAGTGCTCTTCGGTGAAATCTGTGGGTAGAACTCTTCTCTGGTAGCGTCCCGGCGTCCCTGCCGGGCGTCTTCGTGTCTTGGTGGTGGATCTTTCTTCTCTTTGCTTCTTCGATCCGTGTCCATCTGCGTAATCTGTGGAGAAA
>JAVHLK010000156.1 GCA_031082285.1 Desulfomonilaceae bacterium | reverse complement strand
TTCGAATCAGGTCGACATGGGACATGTTCCCGGTGCCGGCGACCTAAGATATGGGTAACGCTCAGGGCGGAGCCTGGGAACGAGAACGAAGTGGAATCCCGCGTTCCCGCAGGACAGGCAGGCACTCCGTGGTCGACATCAGTCCGCCATCGTAAACCGCCACTGGCAGAAACGATCGGGCGGGTGGGGATCCGGAGGAGCGTGCACGCATTCCACTTGTATCTTCGGGTCAATCTCGTAGGCGAAGTTCGTGAACTCCCCTCGATGCATGTCCGCGCACGCATACTCCCCAAGATTACGGCGGAGACGAGCCATCTGTGTCGGACACTCCGGGACGGTGATCAGGACTTCGTCAGGTCGTTGCTCGATCACGTATCCTACCAGGATGGACCAAGGGAACAGCCTGATTGCCTTGACAAAGCCGTTCAATCCCGTCTCGGTGATGTTGAACCGTTCCTTGATGTCCTTTGCGGCCAACGTCGCCACCCGAGCCCATACCCGTTCATTGAAGTGGTTGGCCCGATCCGAACCATGTTCCTCCTCAATGTAGATGTACCAGAACGCATCCATGACACGATAGTTCCAGATCAGAAAATCGAGGTAGGTGCGCAGTTCCTTTTTGTCCATACCGTCAAAGATCATGATTATCACCAAAGCTGAGACTCGAAAAATGGAAATCCAATCTTGAAACAATCACTGCCGCATGTCAATTGTTCGTTCTTCCCTCTCGTTCCCGGGCTCCGCCTGGGAACGGCTATCCGCGGTGCTCTACCCGGCCTTTCTCGTTCCGGCAGTGCGCGTACCCGATGATCGCGGCGCCTGCCGCTCCGGCCAGCTGCGTGTCCCATTTGGGCTTCAACGGCTCCAACCCGATCTTCTTCTTCAGCCTGTCGATAACTCCACGGTTCTTCGCCATTCCCCCGGTTATTGCAAAATCAGGCTCAACTCCCACACGCTTCAGCAGCGAAAGGATTCGTTCAGCCATGGCTGCGCAATAGGCGGCCAGGACTTCGTTAATACTGAGCCCCTTTCGAAGGAGCGCCGTGGCCTCGGATTTTGCATAGACCACACAGACGCTCGAAACCGGCGGCACCTCATGCTCGATGTCGAATGAACGATCGCCCACCTCGCCGATGGGAACCGAGAGCAGGTCGGCAATGACTTCCATACCGCGGCCCGTACCTGCGGCACACTTGTCGTTCATCAGAAAACTGACGACCTTCCCGTTTCCGTCACAGCGCATCACCTTAATATCCTGCCCGCCTACGTCAAGGACCGTCCGCACCGTATTGCCATAGATGAAGTGGGCTCCCCTGGCGTGACAAGTGATCTCGGTGATGCTCCTCTGAGCCATGGGAACATTGACTCGACCGTACCCGGTTCCGATGCAGTAATTCACTCTGTCGAGGGAAAGGTCGGTGTTCTCCAATGCGAAATTCAGGGCGTTTACCGCGGAATTTGGACTGTCGGACCCGGTTCTCATGTTGCCGTACGCATACATCTCACCGTCGGCCATCACCACCGCCTGGGAACTCACCGAGCCCACATCGATCCCCACGGTGATGAATTCCGCGTCTTGCGATCGTATGTCCGGGTTGACCCAGTTTGTCTCGGCCCACCTCCAGTATTCTTGCACTCTCGCCTCCGTCATCGGTATATACTCCCGCGGTAATCTTCCTTGCTTTGGTAGTGCCGGCCTTCCCGCGTTCCGCGGGACCTCTCGTTCCCAGGCTCCGCCTGGGAATGCCTGTCCGCCGGGCTCTGCCCGGCTTTGCGGCTACAGAACCCCGTCTTGCACCCGGCATCCCGCGCAGAACGCAGGACGGTACGCGAGCGAGCGTTTACGGGCACAGCCCGCTCTACGGGATTGTCTCTGTTTACCGGCCCCAGTACCTCTCACGAATTGTGATGGGTGTTGGTGGGGGATACGGCACTGAATACGTACCCGTATTCAGGAAATCCTGACTAAGTGCACGTCCTTTCGGCCGCTGTCAGCGCAGCCCCCAACGCTGCAGCGTATTCCGGTCGTTCGGGGACACGTACGTGATCCACTCCCAGTTCTTTCGTGAGCGCCGCGACGATTCCCGGGTTGTACGCGAGGCCCCCGATCATCACCACATCGGGATTCACTCCGATACGGCGGATCATCGACACGATTCTGCCGGCCATTGCATCATGGATTGCTTTGCTGATGTCCTTCTTGGAAGTCTTGGCATGAATCAATCCGACCACTTCCGATTCCGCAAATATGGTGCACTGCGCGTTGATGGTGATCTGCTTGTCCGAAGAGAGAGCCAGCGGGCCCATTTCCTCCAGTGGAGTCTCCAAGGCACGGCTCATGGCTTCGATGAACGCGCCTGCACCGGCCGCACACTTCTCGTTGATCGCAAAGTCGACCACATTACCCTTTTCGTCACACCTGGCCGCTCTCGATTCTTCCGCGCCCACGTCAATGACGGTTCGGGCATTCGGAAAGTAGTACACCGCGGCCATGCACATCGCCTTGACGTCATTGACTCTTACATCGGCATCACTGACGGCTTCCGAGCCGGAACCCGTACCGCCGACGGCTGCCGGCTCGTTCCGGGTGAGACCGGCCTCTTTCAAAGCCATATCCAAGGATTCCTTCACCGCCCGTGACTGATCGAATCCGGTCGGGACCTTTCCTCTGCCGATTATTTCGAGATCCTTCAAGATGACCGTCTTCGTGCTCTTGGCACCACAGTCGACTCCTGCAACGATCATATCGAACTCCTCCTTCCCTGTCACGGGCCGGCGTCTCCGGGTGTGTCTCGACTCCCAGGCGTCCCCAGTGCCGCATGGCGCAAGTACGGTGACGCAATCACGGTTGACACTTCCCTGCTTTGCCGGCGCGGGTCTCCGGAGAGTATCTCAGGAATTGGTGCGCGATTTCAACTGTCGTACGTTTGTTCGGCGAACGGCAGGAGATCTACGGCTGACCGGCGATGAAACACGAAGAATTGTACACGGGATCTTGAGCGGAACTGCTGGTTCCGAGGGTTGAAACGTGCTATGCGTGTGTGAAAATATGCGGGTCGGTGTGGACCGCGGCCCAGGCAAGAGACTATCGATGCGGTATTCTTTGAGTATGACGGACTCTCGGCCGATCATGCCGAATACTTCGGGAGCCGGCTCAAAGTGATGCCTTGACCGCGCCGGCGCCCTTGAAAAGGAACCGAACGATGACCCGGGATGAAATCCTGAAGAAGGTGGAAGAAAATCGTGAAACCATCAAAGGCTTCGGAGTTCGCCGTCTCGGCATTTTTGGCTCGTACGCCCGTAGTGAACAAAACGAGACCAGCGACATAGACTTTCTCGTAGAATTTGAGCGTCCCACCTTCAAGAACTATTTTGGTCTCAAATTCTTCTTGGAAACACTCTTTGACTGCAAGGTGGACTTGGTCTTCCACGATACGATTAAGCCGCGAATTCGCAACACGATTCTGGAGGAGACGATCTATGCCGAGGGACTATAGGCTCTACATGGATGACATCTATCGGCCTTTCCACACGGGTTTGCGTTTCTCGAGGAACGCGGATATGCCGTTTTGGGCATCCTCGGCCATGAGATTGAGCGTGATGGTTTCGTTCGCGTACGCGTACGCACGGGGCTCATCGAGTTCAATCTGATTGTAAAAGGCTCGCTTGCCGATTTCCAGGACCAGCGGACTGGCTTCCGCGATGGACTCCGCCATCTCCAGGGTGACCTTCTCCAGGTCCTCCCGAGGAACCACTCTGTTCACCAGGCCGAAGCGTTCCGCTTCCTGAGCGGAAATGAGCCTGCCCGTCATGAGCATCTCCATGGCATGCTTACGACTCACCGCCCTGCTCAGCGCAACCATGGGCGTGGTGCAGAACAACCCGATTTTCACGCCGGGAGTGCCGAATCGAGCATTCTCTTCGGCCACGGCCAGATCGCAGGTCGCGGCCAGCTGACATCCCGCGGCGGTTGCCACACCGTGGACCTGCGCGATCGCGATCTGGGGAATCCGGTGAATGAGCTGCATCATTCGCGAGCACTGCTCAAAGATGAACTTGTACTCCGAGCGATCGCCGTTGACCATCTCGGTGAGATTGTGCCCGGAACAGAAGTGCTTGCCGTTGGCCTTGAAGATAAGCACCTTGAGCGATCGGTCGGCACCGATATGCTCCAAGGCTTGTATGATCTCGCCGATCAACCTCTTGGACAGGGCATTGATCGTCTTGGGCGAGTTGAGCGTGATCGTCGCGATGGCGTCGCGCTTCTCAAGAAGAATATCCTGGAACTCCATGGACGGCACCTTTCGTTGGGATCGATCCGGGCCGAAGGCCGCTGGGGGAATCTTAGCTCATTGGGTACGGATTTGTCCACTTGCACATGCTGAAACGATCGTGAAGCCGGCGCGATGGAGCCGGTTTGGTTGACAAAACCACTCTGTTCAGGTAAGCTTTTGATTGTATTACTGAATAGATTGGTCTCCGTGAAGTGGGACGATGCGTGTTGAGTCACTGTACACCGTGGCGTTCGTGGTAATCCTGGCTGCGCTTCTTAGAGCAGGCGCGTGCGAATCCGTCCACGCTCGAGAGTCACGATCCCGAGTTCCGCCGGGGGGAGCAACAAGTGCGGAGCAATATGTCGACCGCGGCAAGAAACTCCTCGACAAGGGACTCTACGCGGGAGCCGCACGTTCATTCTCGCTGGCCTTGAAAAAACGGCCGGGCTCTCCGGAGGTTCACCTTTTGCGGGGACGCGCCTTCGATGGAATGGGGTTGCCGGAACGAGCAATTCAGGATCTCAGTATCTACATCCAAAAGAAACCTTCCGACCCCATCGGGTACATTCGAAGGGGAGATGCCAAGAATTTCAACGGGATGCACCGGGAAGCAATAGACGACTACCACAGCGCGATTCGTCTGAATCCTCGATCGGTATCGGCATACTTGGGCAGGGGTCTTGCGCACGCGGGCATGGAGAATTACGAGGAAGCCATCAAGGACTACTATTGGGTCCTCAGGCTCGATCCCAAGAATCGTGAGGCCCTCGGCAACATGGGGATCGCGTGCATGTTGGCAAATCGACCGCTGCAGGCAGTGACGTACTTTGAACAAGCATTGGCCGTGGAGACGGATCCCACATGGCGCAAGCGCATCAACAAGTGGGTGGAAAGGATCGTCCGGCACCAGGACGGGAGCAAGAGCAACAAACGAGGCCCCACTCGAGACCCATCTCAGCGACCGCGGCCCATGTGGTAGGGCAGGGTCCACTCCCTGCCGGTCCCAATTTACCGGCACGAAACGAACGAACACAATTCAAAGTCGAAAAGACGCGATGTAATCAATTGACGGCTTCGTTGATGCGTATGCATTCGGTTACCGGGGGCTGAACACGGAAAGACGCGGAGAGGTTCGCTCACCGGGGTGACGGTGAACGACGGAATCATAGAGAAATATTGCGCTTCAGTCCCTTGTTGAAGTATTCTTACATCAAACGAGACAGGGGTGCGGCAGAGTCAATTGCCTTCCCGTGGGCGGTTGGGACTTCACTCGTCGTTGTCGCGACAAGCGTCCGGGAAAGCCATTTAGCAAACCCGCAGCCAGAGGGAAAAAGCCGCTCATTTCCGATTATTGAGCGACGACTGAGCGGTCGGCACGGCGTTGGAGGTTCGCTATGGCGGGCGAGGAGAAAAAGGGACTGTTCGGCAGATTGTTTCGGCGAAAAAGTGAAGTTCAAGAACATGCGCCACCCGAACCGGAAGACTCAGGTACGAGGGTTGCCGCATCTGAGCCCGTTCTGTCCGAAGACGCCGGACATAATCGGAAAGGGGCCTCTGAGGAGCCGCTCCATGAGCCTGCCGTTTCCCATGTGCCGTCAATCGGCGAGGAAAAAACCGATGTGGTCGAACTTGAAATGGATATTCCTGAACACGAAATATCCACGGTGGCACTGTCCCTGAAGGATCTCGAAGCGGCCGCGGCCCGGGAAGGCGCAGGCAGAGATCTGCCGTCTCCCGAGGAGAAGGATGAAAAGTCCTTTGCAGATGTTGAGTTGGAGACCGCGGAGATCGACGGTACCATGGTAATCAAGATTGATCGTGCCGAATTCGAGGCCGGGATGACCCATGAATCCGGGCCGATCGAGATCTCGGCCGACACCGATACGGTTGAATCGCCTTCGGATGCCGAACGAGCCGCGGTTCCGATCACTCTTGAAGATGTCGAGGCCGACCTGACCGCCGAAGATACGGACGACAGACCGCGTGTTGAGATTGACCTCGATCTGGACGAAGATGAGGAGCCCAATCTCCGCGAACCTTTCCAGACCGGAGGAATTGAAGACGAACGGACGGAGGCCGGGAAAGCCGCGTCGGAAGGCGCCCCCATCACGGATCAGGCTGCAGCTCGTGAGGTCACTGAAACCGAGCAGCGGGAGATCGTCTTAGACGAAGACGAGGAACCCGATTTCCGCGCTGCGGTGGAAAACGACGAGATCGAATCGACCTCGAGGGAATTGGCGGACAGCCTCGGTTTCCCGGAATTTGTGACTCAGGATGAAGACCGGGCCGAACACCTCACGGGATCCGTAGTTGATGAGGACTCTCTTTCCCGTCAACCCGCGATCGCGTCCGCGCCGCCGGCGGATCTTCCGAGCCCGCAAGGACTCGGAGACGCACCTCTCGAAACATTCGGCGACATCGAGCACGGGCTCGGCATTCAGAACCTAGCCGAGGCCTTGTCGACCTTCGTGATGAATTGCCGGACTCCGATGCGCATCTGCGTACAAGGTCCAAGCGGGTCGGGGAAGACCAGTCTGATGAACCTGGTCGCGGCCGATGCAGACCTGTCACAATGCGTCACGGCACGGTTCGCGGCCCGAGATTATTCTCGACTCCGCGATACCGGGGAAATGCCTGCCCTTCTGATCCGGCGAATACTTCACGCAGTTGAGAGAATCGTCCCGGAAGACAAGGTCGGGCTCATTAGGCAGAGGATCGAGGAAGCCTTGCCTCTCGTGGACCGATTGTGGAGAACGGGCCTGTTCGCGGATACCGGAATTCCGGCGTCTATCGAGATCGATGAAAATGAGGTGAGCCCCACGGCCGATGCAGGGATTGACGCAGTCACCGAACTCAAAGCAAAATTTCGGGAGATCGTTCGTCAGGGATTGCAATTGGGCGCCGCCGGCCGGATCGTCGTCTTCGTGGACGACTTGGACCGCGTGGATCCAGTCCAGGCAATGGATATCCTGGAGACGATCGGTGCGTTCCCGGCAATCGAGGGGTGCATCTTCGTTGTCGCGTGCGATCCCGCAGTCGTTGAACGAGGGATCCAGGCGGCATTTCCTTCCGTCGGAACTACGGACACCGCGCGAGCGTACTTTGAGAGAGCCTTCCAAATCTCCGTCAGTCTCCCCTCGCCCGTCACTCGTCTGGATGAACTCGTGACCGAACTCTTGGGAGCGGCACGGCTCAACTACTCTGAAGAGACGGTGAAGACCGCGGTTCCTCTGGTTCGGCTTTCAATCGGCATGAACCCTCGTCGGATAAAGCGTCTTGCCAACAGGCTGGTGTTTGCTCACGCCATAGATCCTGAGTTCTTTCTTGATCGGGACATCGGATCCCATGCCGGTCAACTCAACCAGAAGATGCTCCTGGCACTGGGGTGTCTGGAGGACGAATACGGCCCGGTCTTCCGCCTCCTGTCGAGTACGCTGAGTGACGACCGGGAGCTCATAAGTCTCATTGATGAACGACTCAGAGATGTGGCGCAGATAATGGACCTGCACAAGGCACATGGCCTGCTCGGCGAGGGTGACGAGATCGGGGACCGCGGCGACAAGTTGTTGGCATTCATGGATTTGTTCGTCTGCCTCTTGTACGGAGGAGACCCCGCCGCGAAACTCGACCGGGAATCGCTCCGGCTCCTCAAGCAGGGCATCGACCTGATCTCCGCGACGTCCACCGTGCCTGCGGAACTCTCCGACGAAGATGCAGTGCGGAGTGCCCTCAACGGATTCCGCCTGCGAGTGAAAGAGCGCTTAAAGCAGATTCTGCCCGGTCTTGCGCCGGACGCCTCGGATACGTCCATCCGCAGTTGGCCGTCGGCTCGGCCGTGGTTCGGCTTCTGGTACACGGACGATGTGACGAAGAAAGCCTGGGGCCCACGGCGGCTGTTCTATGAAGTGAGCTTTGACGCCGAATCCCGGTACACGGTTTCGGTCGGCCTGCACTGCAATGCATCCCGGCTCCCCGATTTCGGAGTTGACCGCGAGACGATCGATCGTTTGAAGACCGCATCGACATTGAGAGAGAGGAATTTTGAAGTCAGTGAGTACGATACCGGCCGGCTGGAGATCGTCAAGGTTCTCCACGAATGTTCCTGCAATCACGTCGATGAGGTGAACGACGATGAGGCGGCAAGCGTCGCGGAGGAATTGAAGGAACTTGTTCTCGCCACCCACGCAATCTTTGATTTACGGCCCCCGTTGAAAGTGCTCCGACCGGACACACAGCAAGTTGTCAGACGATCCATTCCTCCGTGCAAAGCCTGCGGTTCGGAGCTGCGAGAGGTAACCACCAAGGACGGTTCCGTGGGTTTCAGGTGCGACGCGTGCCGGAAAGTCTACATACCCAAGACCTCGAAAGCGGACAGGTAGCCGTCTGCACCAAGCAGAAATGAACCGCTGAGACTCGAAGTGGTCCGCTTCTTAAATGAGGTCGTGTATTTTTTTCCCGGCTACGAATCGCGGACCCGAAACCGGAGTTTTCCGGGCACGGAGGCCCATAGGCGTTAAGTTAAGGATTTTGTCTGCCAATCCGCTTTTCTGCGGCACACAAATCGTGGATCGTCCACCGTGTTCGGGTG
>JAVHLK010000155.1 GCA_031082285.1 Desulfomonilaceae bacterium | reverse complement strand
GTGGCCGCCCAGGGTAGGCACGGGGGCCTACCCCTACAGGCAATGACAAACGTGAAGGTGTCCGCAGTATTCAAGGGCCGACACTATAGAGGAGAAGAGATCCCGCGGAACGCGGGAAGGCCGGCGCTACCAAGACAGGGGCCGTTTACGTGAGGATGTCACCGTACTTCCGCCGAGGAGTACTAGGAATCTGCGGTGAAACGATTCATAATCGGTACGGCGGCTGCCGAAAATTCGCCGGAAATACATGTTCGACCGCCGGCATGAGAAAGGGGCAAGAATGAGATGGACGGAAAGACACCTGAAGTAGTGGTCATAGTGGATGTGCAGGCGGATTTCACCGAAGTGCGAAACGGATCGCTCAGTGTACCGGGGACCGATCAATCATATGTGGACGAAGTTACGGCACGGACGAGAACATTCAAGGACAAGGGTTTCCCCATCGTCGCCACCGCGGATCATCACCCGGCCGATCACGTTTCCTTTTTCACGAACCATCCCGGTGCAAAACCGTTTGACGTCAAGCGGATTGGTGACGTCGAACAAGTTCTTTGGCCGCCTCACTGTGTGCAGGGAACCCCCGGAGCGGATCTGCTTGTCCCTGAGGATCTCGTCACCCGCGTGGTTCGAAAGGGAATCCACAAGGACCACGATAGTTATTCGGGTTTTCGAGACGATAGTGGAAACGAGACCGGTCTCAAATCCATCCTGCAGGACATGGGGGCGACGAGACTCATTGTATACGGCCTGGCGACCGACGTCTGCGTCAAGCACACGGTTCTCCACGCGCTCGAGGAAGGGTTCGACGTCGACGTGGTCCTGAGCTTGTGTCGGGGGATTACGCCCGACGGGACGGACGCTGCCGTGGAAGAAATGACGCAGAAGGGGGCTGCAATGGCGGAATGACCGGAATCGGCATCGAGCGGCGTAGGCTCCTGTTCGGCGGGGTACGAAATGGGCACCCGCGGCTCGGCCCGTCTACTCCGACCCGCGCCGCGGTACCCATCGGTGATGGACATTCGAATCCGCCGACTCTGAAAGGGATGCATCGTCGAGGTGCCGTGACCGATCCTATCGAGCGTATTCCACGGCCCGGCTCTCACGGATTGCCACAATCTTTATCTGGCCGGGATAGGAAAGCTCTTTCTCGATCTTCTTGCGGATGTCCCGCGCCAGAAGCGTCAGGCCGTCGTCTCCGATATTGGAGTTTTCCACAATGATGCGAATCTCCCTGCCGGCCTGAATGGCAAAGGACTTGCTGACGCCCTTGAACGAATCGGCGAGTCGTTCGAGATCTTCGAGCCGTTTCACGTAATTCTCCAACATCTCTCGCCTCGCGCCGGGGCGTGCCGCGGAAAGCGTGTCGGCTGCCTGGACGAGAGCCGCCAGCGTGCTGGTAGGCTCTTCGTCTCCATGGTGCGCGGCAATGGCGTTGACGATCAGTGGAGATTCTCCGTGTCGTCGCGCGATATCCGCGCCGATGATCGCGTGAGCTCCCTCAACCTCATGATCGATGGCCTTGCCGATGTCATGAAGGAGGCCCGCTCTTTTGGCTTTCTTCTGGTTCAGTCCAAGTTCCGCGGCCATGATTCCGCAGAGGAACGCGACTTCGATGGAGTGCTGATACACATTTTGTGCGAAGGATGTGCGGTATTTCAGTTTTCCGACCAGCTTGATCAATTCCGGATTGATGCCGTGAACACCCACGTCGAAACTGGCCTGCTCGCCGGCCTCGACGATGGTCTCCTCCATCTCTTCGGTAACCTTCTTGACCACTTCCTCGATGCGTGCCGGATGGATACGCCCGTCGTTCACGAGTCGTTCAAGAGCCAATCTCGCCACTTCCCGCCTGACGGAATTATAGCCTGAGAGGATCACGGCTTCAGGGGTGTCGTCAATGATCAGGTCGATTCCGGTGGCCGCTTCCAACGCCCGAATGTTCCGGCCTTCACGGCCGATGATCCGGCCTTTCATCTCCTCGTTGGGAAGATTGACCACCGAGACCGTACGCTCGGCCACGAAATCCGCGGCATAACGCCCCGTAGCTACGGAGATGATCTCCTTGGCCTTCTTGTCGGCCTGGGCAAAAGTCTCTTCCTCGATCTGTCTGATGATGCGGGCGCTTTCGATTCTCGTCTCGTCCTCAACCTTTTTCAGAACCATGTCCCTGGCTTCCGACGTAGAGAGTCCGGCCAGTTGCTCCAGTTTATCCTGTTGTTGCTTGACCAGGTTGTCCGCCGCCCGCTCCTTTTCCTTGGCCCGCCTTATTCCCGCATCGATTTCCTTTTCCTGTCGCGCCAGTGAAGCTTCCTTGGATTCCAGCTGCGCGGCTTTCCTCTCCAAGTTCTCCTCTTTCTTAAGGAGGCGGGATTCCCTTGCCGATAGTTCGGTTCGGCGCTCACGGATCTCGTTTTCCAGGTCGGACCGTGCCTGGAAGAGTTTGTCCTTTGCCTGTAATAAGGCTTCTTTCTTTATGGTTTCAGCTTCTTTGTCCGCTGCTTTGATTATCTCATCGGCATCGGATTTCGCTGACTGTAGGCGGCTCTTGTCTCGCAATCTGGTCGCGGCATAGCCGGCCGCGAGCCCGATCATCAAAGCGACAAGGGCAGGAATCAAAAAGGCAATCGATTCCAAAACCCCCTCCATCGTATGTAAATTGACGGGACGCTTGAGAAGACAAAACCGTCAAAGGCGTCGGATTTCGGTAGATGTGTCTCACAAAGGGGCTAAATGATTAGTCACAGATCGAATCACCCAGTTGCTATGTATATATACTCACCCGAATGGACACCAAGAGGCTTCACTCCACATCCCGGTTGCTAGGTGGAACAAGGTAGCGCATCGGTTGAGGCCTGATCCCCCGCAGTCGGCCGTGGAGACAGAACTTTTGAACCTGGTTTCCCAGGTGGGACCCTAACGGCTGCTTCAGGCTTCCTGCTTCATGGCAGGCTTGCTCACCACAGCCGGGGGCGGTTCCCATTTTTTGAGTGTTGGCTCAAAAAATTGCTGTCAATCACGCACCGCGCAGGGGACCAGCCTTCACTTAGTCTTCCCGATTAACGGACTCACGGAGCCTGTCGGCCTTTTCCTCCAGTTCTCTGATGGTCTGCTCTCTCACCTGTTTATCTTGAAACATCTCATCGGTGATGTTGAGGAGTGTCAATATCACCAAATCAAGTGTGGAGACAACCGTCGCGTTCCTCTGAACGACTTCCGCACGGTTTCTTATGAAATCCGCAAGTTCTTCAATGTACTGCTTGTTGCCGTGTCCTCGTACACCGTATTCTCGTCCGAACAATCGCACCCTTACCGCTTCGGTCGATTTGCTCGATCCGTCCTCAAATCCCAGCGAATGTTCGGCACACCGCCCTTTCAGGTCACGGCCTCCAGCTTCTCAATGATTCTGTCCAACTTTACCTTGGCAGCCTTGTGATCTTTGTGAAGCTTCTTCAGCGTCCGGTCGAGCTCTCCGATTCGTTTGTCCCGCTTCTCCAGTTCCTTTCCGAAGCGTTCCTGTTCTTTCTTCGACTCATCGTTCTGCTCGATCAGGTGCATGATCTTTTCTTCGAGCAGAGCAAGCTTGTCGGAATCCATAAGGGTCTCCGTGAACTTCTTTTCAGATCCGCTTTAATTATATTTCTTTAGCAACATGTGTCAAGAAATATGTTGAAGGCCAAGAATTCCGTGGCGGACCCGTGCATGACAATCCGGCGGTTTGACCCTCTCCGGACGCATGTCACGCCGTACTCGGACCCATTCGTCCCACGGCATATTCTCACTCTGTTCCCAATCTCGATACCCGTGAGGGCGAAGCCCACGGCAATCTCGAAAGGAAAAGATCACGTGACCGTATTCGTACAACGGTGCACGCGGCGTAGAAATCAGCCTAACTTGCCGAGCTTCCTGTGAAACGTGTTGCGGCTCATTCCCAGGTGTTTGGCCGCCAGTCGTTTGTTTCCGCTACTCTTGTCCAACACTTTTTTCAGGAGCCGTTTTTCCACTTCACTCATAATCAGGTGGTGAATCCGGTCCACGCCGTTGTCAACCAAATACTCCACCAAACGGTCCAGGGACTGTCCTATATTGGAGTCCAAAATGGCCTTTGCTTTCCCGGGTAAGGCATCTTCTTCCAATGTCCGAGCAGCGGGCTCTCTGTTTCTTGCATCGGGGTTCATGAAACCACGACCTTCCCGAAAAAGTCCTCTGCCGATGAAATCACGCGGCTCGGATCATTTTCTCTGAAGATTGACTGCCGAAACTCGGTTCCACCGGGAAAGCCCTTTGAGTACCATCCCCAATGCTTGCGCATTCTCCGCACCGAGGTCCGGACATCCCACCAATCAAGGTGGAACTGGAAATGGTCTCTCACGACATCGATAAGCGGTACGGTTCTGCGTTCAAACGGCACTTCGTGCCCAAGCCCTTGGAGAATTCGACCAGGTAACCAGGGCCTGCCCAGAGCGCCTCTCCCGACCATTACCCCGTCGCATCGGGTATCCGCAATCATGGTCGTCGCCCCCTCCTCGCTCCTTATTCCCCCATTGCCGATAACGGGAATGGTAACGGTATTTCGAACTTCCCGGATCATTTGTAATGACGCTTCCCCCGAGTGCGCTCGAGACCGGCAGCGTGAGTGAAGCACGATCGCGTCCGCCCCCTCAGACTCGAGGAGTCTCGCCAATTCCGGGGCGTTCTGGGAACTCTCGTCCCACCCCGATCGTATCTTCACCGTAAGAGAGATCGTGACGGATCTGCGGACGGCCCGTACAATACTCGCAGCCAAAGGCAAATCTCTCATCAAAGCTGCTCCCGATCCTTTCTTGACGACTTTCCGCGAAGGGCACCCCATGTTCACGTCCACCGCGGATGCGCCGCGTTCTTCAACGATCCGTGCCGCTTCCGCCATCACGAAAGGGTCTTTGCCACAGATTTGAAATACGGTCGGGACCGTGTGATCCTCTAGATTCATGGTCGGAAAATTCGCTCCGCCTCGCACCAGACCCTCTGCACTGATCATCTCGGTCCACAAGGCCGATATTCCAAAGCGCTGAACGGTCTTTCGAAAGGGCGGATCGGTTATACCCGCCATCGGAGCCAGGAAAACGTTTCCCAAGACTTCAAGGTTCCCGATCTTCATCCGTTATTTTCGGCTCCTGTCCGTGACGCAGCGGGTAGTTTCTTTGCTTCGTCCGCGAGACCGCCAAGCTGTTCGGGGGAACGTCCCTCGTGATCGTACTCCCCGCGCCGATGATGCTCCCGGATCCGACCTCGACCGGGGCCACCAACTGAACATCGGATCCGATAAAACATTGGTTGCCGATAAAGGTCGGGTGTTTCTTCTTGCCGTCATAGTTGCATGTGATGGTTCCGCAACCGATATTGACGTTGTCTCCGATGACGCTGTCGCCCAGATATGTGAGATGCGCGGCCTTGGTCCCGTCGCCGACGACGGTTTTCTTTATCTCCACGAAATTGCCGATTCGCGCATCCCTTCCTATGGTGGTCTCGGGCCTCAGATGTGCCATGGGGCCTATGGAGGCGCCGTCCTCGACAACGACCCGGTCCAATCTCGATCCTTGCAGGATACTGACATTGTTGCCGATCCTCGAGTCGCGTATGGTGACAACGGACTCGATAATGCAATCCCTGCCTATCTGAGTGTCACCGGAAAGGGTGACCAGAGGATGAACCACCGTGTCCTCACCCACGGTGACTTGACGATCGATGTAGACCGAGGCCGGCTCGAGAAGTGTAACCCCCGATCGCATCAGGTCTTCTCGCCGCGTCTTCCAGATACGGCTCGACACGTAGGCAAGTTCGGCTCGCGTATTGACTCCCACCATTTGCGCGGCATCTTCCAAGACATACCCCTGTACCGGTATGGACTCCTTGGCGGCTTCTCTCACAATATCGGTGAGATAGTACTCTCTCTGAGCGTTATTGGGGGTGATTCTCTCCAACAGGTCGTATAGGAGGTTGGAATCCACGAGATAAATCCCCGTGTTTATTTCTCCCACGGCCTTCTCTTCATCCCGTGCGTCTTTCTCTTCCACAATGCGGGCTATCAGGCCGCCTTCGCTCCTGATTATTCTGCCGTAACCCGTCGGATCTTGAGGACACGTGGTCAGTACGGTAAGGCGACTGGTGTGTAGCTCATGGTATCTGATGAAGGCGTCGATTGTTGCAGGCTCGATGAGGGGAACATCTCCGCAAAGGATGAGCACGTCGCCTGAGAACCCTTCCATGACATCGTGGGCCGCGGCCACTGCATGACCGGTTCCCAGCTGGGGTTCCTGCAGTACAAAGTCGATTTCGTCTTCCTGGAGCACCCTTTTTACCTCGTCGGCCTGATGTCCGACCACGACCACGATCCTGCTCAACCCGGCCGAACGAACCGCGTCCGTAACGTATGCCAGCATGGGACGGCCCGCCACCGTATGAAGCACCTTACACAGGCGCGACCTCATACGTGTGCCTTTCCCCGCGGCCAGAATCAGTGCAGCATAACCCTTCATATGACGAACAGTGGCTCCTTCAGATTGAACCGCGCAACCTTATCCTAATGATTTCAGGCTGTCAAGGAGTTTCCTTTTGTCGGTGATCCGTTCACTATGCGTGGAGGGCGTCGTCCCGGAAGATGTCGTTACGGTGCTCACCGAACAGATCCCGGCACGTCGAGGACGACTTTGGCGCGTGACTCCGATCCTCGCGCCGGCATGCCTCCTGTGTCGGTCTCCATCGGGAAAATGCTTGCAAACCTGTTCGTTGAGAATGGGGAAATTGACTTCTTTGCGACTTCGTGCCTTGGTACTCCCAGCAGGACCGGCCTCCGTGAACTCCGCGGGACGACGGGCAGGGAGGTAGGTCGTACCGATTACCGGAAAGGGGAGGGACATTGTGAACAATGAGCGAAGATTCAAGATAGCCGTACTGGGATCGGCTTCGGACTCCGAATACTCCGAAA
The DNA here is from genome assembly GCA_031082285.1 of Desulfomonilaceae bacterium. Taxonomy (GTDB): domain Bacteria; phylum Desulfobacterota; class Desulfomonilia; order Desulfomonilales; family Desulfomonilaceae; genus JAVHLK01. The sequence continues at coordinate 2,101 of JAVHLK010000155.1, read as the reverse complement.
GCGGCGAAAAGGCCCAAAGGATAGGGCGGGCCGTCGCGGCTTACCGCGGAGTGTTGCTGACGGGAGGATGTCCGGGTCTGCCGCATGCAGCCGCAATGGGAGCTTCGGCGGCCGGAGGTCTGACCGTGGCCGTGTCGCCCGCCATGGACCGAACCGGACACGTCACGGAGTACCTATATCCGCAGGACAGTGATGTCATCATGTACACCGGAATGGGAAGGAAAGGTCGCAATGTCATACTCGTCAGAAGTGCGGACGCGGGCATTTTCGTAAGCGGAGGCATGGGTACGCTCAATGAATTCACCATTGCGGTCGACGAACTGGGGCCTGACTGCGCCATCGGCGTGCTTGCGGGCAGCGGCGGACTGTCCGACGAGTTTCCCGACCTGGTTGCAAGAGTGGGGAAACCGACGAGAGCACTGCTGATTGTGGATGGGAATCCGGAGACTCTCGTACAGAAACTCTTTGCACACCTGCGGCGGCGATGAAGAGTGTGTTCGAGGTCGTGAATCTTTGGCCGCATGAATCTTTGTCAGAGCAGCCGAAAGATCGATCGCGAATCGCCGGACGGCCGGCTCAAATCAAAATTCCTTATGTTTCAAGGGCCTGGACGTGATAAGCCTTGACCGAAGGGGAAAATTCTGATAGATATTAGCCTGATAAATATCGTGCATCACATTGCCTTTCGCGGCACAATTTCCTTTTTTTCGAGATCGGGGAACAGCATGAAAGAACCTACCGTGTCCTCTTTATCTGACGAGTTCATCGGAATGTCACCCGTACCATGTGACTTCTTTCGGCAAACAAGGGCAGCGCTCCGTTACCCGGTTGGGAAAGGCGGTGTGCGTCCAAAACGTTTCCCGTCAGGCTCGCGGCCGATAGTGCCCGGTGCCCGAACTCTGCTCGTCCTACTGATTGCGGCCGCACTCTGCATCGTCGTAGGAGCATCGCCTGCACCGTGCCGGATGGACGACGACATGAAAGAGGCTGTTGAGAGTCACAACGCGGGTCGTACGAAAGAAGCCATAGAGATCTATACAGAGATCCTTGAAAAGAACCCGCGTTCCGCGGAAGTTCTCAATTGGCGCGGCATGGCGTACGACGACCTGGGGACCCTCGATCAAGCGTTGGCGGACCTCAACAAGGCAATCGAGCTGAGTCCCAATTACGCGGATGCATATAACAATCGCGGCGAGGTCTACCGTAAGAAGCAGATGTACCCTAAGGCCAAGGCCGATTATGCCAAGGCCGTCGCTCTCGATAAGCAGTTTGCTGAGGCACATTACAACCTGGCTCTCGTCCTCGAGCATGAGAAGAATCATCGAGGAGCGGCCCAGGAATTGGGCAAGTACCTGGCACTCAAACCAAATGCCGAGGACAAGAAGGAAATTGAAGAGAAGATCAAAGCTCTGAGCACGCCTGCACCCGCGGCAAAGCCCGATCGGCCGCCGGCGGGCGCGAAGCCTTCCCCACGGACAGCCGCCAAGCCGGCTGAGAGGCCGGGGGTTGCTCCCAAGAAACTTCCCGTTCCCGCCCAAACCGAGCCCCCTGTCCCGGGAATTCCGGGGCTCGAACAATTGCCGATTCCGTCGTGGTTACCGGCCGTGGCAGGCGCAATGGGGATCTTTTTCGCGGTGATTCCTCTGGTCGTGTACATATTCGGCGCGGTAATGCTCTTCCTGATCGCCAAGAAGACCGCCACGAGCCTTCCATGGCTGGCCTTCATACCTATTGTCAACATCTTTCTCATGCTGATGATAGCCGGTAAACCCATTTGGTGGCTGGCACTCCTGCTGCTTCCGGTCCTTACGCCGGTCTTCGGCATGCTGGCTTTCGTGGATCCCACGGACGGACTGATCCCCCTCGTCCTTTCAGGCATAGCCGCTTTGGTGAGCATTGCGGCCTGGCTCTTCATCTGTATCGGAATCGCACAGGCACGGGGCAAGTCGGTGATATGGGGCGTCCTCTTGTTCATCCCGTGTACGAGTCCGATTGCCCTGGGATACCTGGGGCTTTCACGATAGATCCAACCCCGCATGAGGGAGCCGCACCTTACTGCCGATCAATTTCTGCGCGACGAGGTAGTCCTCCGAGAGACAGT
>JAVHLK010000154.1 GCA_031082285.1 Desulfomonilaceae bacterium | reverse complement strand
GAATCAGCGCGGTCCGTCCTTTCTCGTCCTGAGCGTCGAGGTTGCATCGGACACCGACGAGCACCCGGAGCGACTCCAGATGACCTTCACGTGCGCTCATCATCAGTGCCGTGCTTCCGCCGAGGTCCCGAAGATCGGGATCCGCGCCGTGTTCCAGAAGCAGTTGTACGGCACGCCATTGGTTATTCTTCGCCGCATGCATCAACGGGGTCAAGCCTTTTGTGTTCTTCCGATTGAAATCGACCCCTTTACCCAGAAGGATCCGTGCAGCCTCTATTCGTCCGTTCCGAGCGGCCGCCATGAGCGCGGTATTGCCCCGACCGTCGGTCGCGTCCGGGTGGGCCCCGCGGTCGAGCAGCACATGAAGCGCCTCGGGCTTTCCGTACTCTGCGGCCGCGGTCACCGCGGGAAGAGCGTTTTCCGGCACGGCATTGACCGCGGCGCCGTGGGAAATCAGCAGCTTCAGAATCTTCATGTCGCCCATTCCCACGGCAATGGACAACGGACAGTCTCCCGTGGTAGTAACCGCGTTCACGTTCGCTCCCTTGCTCAGCGCTTCTTTGACTCTCCCGGGATGTGCCCTGAGCACCCCCAGGATGAGTTGATCTTCCTGGGTGCCGCCGCCTCGTACGGTCATTCGGGCTCCCTTTTCCAGCAGCAGCTTCACCGGTTCCGTGTGGCCGCGGCGTGCCGCCAGAGACAGCGGCGTATTGCCGGCCAGGTCCGCGGACTCCGGATCGGCTCCGCTGACCAGCAGAAGCTCCACCAGGGACGCATTGCCTTGGGAGGCCGCCGACATCAAAGGCGTCGCGCCGGAATTGGTCCTGGATCGTGTATTTGCACCGTTACGGATCAGGAGACGAGCCGAATCCGTGTGACCGCGACGGCAGGCTGCCGCGAGAGGACTCACGCCGTTCCTGTTTTTCACATCCACCTGTGTGCCCGCCTCCAGGAGCATTTCAACGGCTTCCACGTGTCCGTATGCAGCGGCGGAAATGAGCGCGGTGTCTCCCGCATTATTGGTGGCCGCATGATCTGCCGACTTGGCGAGGAGCAGCTTTAGCACATGGAGATTGCCGTTGCGGGACGCCACGATGAGCGGAGTGTCGTTATGGTGGTTCCGAGCGTTGACGCTTCCCGTCACATGGATGAGCTCTTCCACCTTCTTCACGTTCCCCTTCCTCACCGCATCGAGGAACATCTCCTTCACCTTGGACTCGGGTACTGGAGGGCCGACGTGAGACAGGGGAAATGCCCCCACGACCTTTCCTTCGAACTGCGGATGTTGGTGGCCCTCGGTTTCCTCTTTGGTCCTGCCGTACGCGTACCCGTACACTTCATTGAGCGTGACCACGCCGTCGCGGTCTCTATCCGCGCCGCCCTTGAGCCCTTCCAGGAGGTTGTGCGTGAAAACGCTGTGTTTCAGACCCGGAATCTCCCATGAGAGCTGGTCGCCCTTGCCCGATGTGATGATGGCTTTTCCCGACGAATTGCGCACTTCTTGAACAAAGAGATCGAGCGAAGGGGATGTGCCTTTCGGCTTCATCTCCGAGAATCCCCCGGCATGGCACGCGTCCGCGATGATGAGGACACGGTCGGCCTCGATCCCCTTGAGGAAGTCGAGTCCCGACATCTTGACGGCCGTCGTTCCCACGTAATCCGGTTCCGAGTCATACGCGAGAAACAGAAAGTCTTTTGGCCGCATGGGATCGTACGTGCCGTGGCCGCTGAAGAACAGAATGATGGTGTCGTCCTTTCCGGCCTTGGGCAACGTGTAGTACAAGTGCTTTTCGATCTCCGATTTCGTCGCGTTCACGTCGATCAAGTACGTGACAAGAATCTTCTTGAAAACCTGGTCCTGTGTTTCCAGAAACTCGCCGAATGCCTTGGCGTCGACGGCCGCCAGGTTAAGCTTGGGGATGCGCTCGTCCCGGAATTTTGAGACTCCCACCACGAGGGCGTGAAGGTCCCCGGTCTGGAGCGTCGAGCGGATGCCTTCGGCAGTCTTCTTGTCAGCCGAGGCGTGAGAAGGGATGCAGAGCATTGCGATCGTGAGAACGACGATCGGGACGGCGAGGGAAGGGCGGAGGGAGGCGATTCTTCCGGAGTGGCGGAGAGAACCGGCGGCAGCTCGAACGGCGGCTTTTCGCATCGTACCCCCTTCTGGATAATTGCCGTTGTCCACGGTGACGATAACCGTGCATCGGCAGCACCCAAACAAATCAAACGCCGACGCGCACGAATACACGCGGCCTTTGATGTGTGTATGACAGCTCTATCGAGCTCGGGTTCCCTTAATGCGGTATTTCTTCATTACGGTTGCGGATTCCCCTAAACGCTTGGTAGCGACCCGTCCCGCGTTCTGCGCGGGATGCCGGGCGTCGGTAGCCCGTTCTTCTTCGTAGGACGGGCGTCCCTGCCCTTCTCCATCCGGGGTGAACAATACGTCACCGTATTTGTGCCGCAGTGTACTTGGGAATCAGTACCGGACTTCACCTCCCTTTCGAGATCATCAAATCCGTCACCATCCGTTTCATGTGTACGTTCAAGTCCTCTTTTGCCACAGGCTTCTCGCCGGTTCGATGCAGGGAAACATTCCCCCGGGTATCGATGAGTTCACCCTGAATCTTCATCTGATCCCTATCCGGACTGACCACCACGATCGCCACTCTTTCCACGTCAAGTTTTTTCCGCAGCAGCGTCACCATATCGTGCTTGGTACGGAGACGCGTACGTTCCTCCCGGATGGTCTCGGAGACCAGTTCCGGCGGGAGGATTTCGAAGCGTTGCGAAAGTTCCATGGTAGGAGCAAGCGCGCGGTACAGCGAATCGACACGTGATTGAGGCCACTTCGTGGGAAAACCCTTGAGGGCGACGACGACGGCCGTCCGATACCGTGAATCCTGGAGGGCTTTGGGCTTAGGGACCGTTTCCCAGGTAACGGAACCGGGCGCGATCACCGATTGCGGAATCTCCCCCGGCATGACCAGGACAAACATGAGAACCGCGGCAGCCGCGGCCGCACCCACGCCGAGAGCGGGAAACATAAATCGTTTGAAGATTCGGCGACTCGAAAAGAGTCGGGGACCCTTGGTTACGGCCGCGGCCGAGATCGTCTCTCGCGACCCTTTGGCGATCCGTCTCAACAGATGATCCGGAAGGATTAGGCTCTTCGGTTGAGCGGCCCACACGTCGCAAAGCGATCGGCACGAGCTGCATTGGCGCACATGCCTTTCCATGTTCCGGTCCGGGTCTTCTCCATGGAAGAGGAACTCGTACAGTTCCCACGGTTCAGGACAGAACGCGTCACCATGGGTTTTCAGGATCCGTATGGTTTCGGCCAGTCTCTCAACCGTCATCGCGCATTCGGGACATTCGAACAGGTGCTGCTCCACCGACCGAATATCGCCGGGTGAGAGCGAGTTTTCCGCGTACGGCAGGAGCAATTCGCTCGGGTGATTATTGGATTCGGGTGGTTTGGAAGTCTTCACCGCAACAGCCCCCTTTGCCCGAGAACGTCGAATCCGGCCCGCAGTTTCTCGAGGCATCGCCTTGCCCTGACGATCAGGGTGTTCTTGGAAGTGCCGGCCGTTTTCGCGATTTCCGTGAACGGGATCTCGTTGTAGTATCTGAGTTCCAGAAGCTTCCGGCATCGGGGGTCCAGTTCCCGTAATGCCTTTCGAAGCCGGGAACACTGTTGGGCCTTTTCCATCCGAACGTCCTGAAGCTCCCAATCGGCACTCATGGAGATCTGTTCGTCGCACGCGGGATCGGTCACGTCAATGGGGTCGGCTCCGCAGTTCCTCTTTGCCGCGGATCGCGACCGGTACTCGTCGACCAGGACTCGTTCCGTTATGACGCAGACAAACCGCGACAAAGGGTGCGTGGAATCGTATGATTCCAGGGACGTACACACGGAAAGAAACGCCGTCTGGGTTATGTCCTCAACATCCTCCGCGGTAAGTTTCGGGTTCCTTTGGACGATGCTCCGCATGAGAAAGACGTACTTGGCGTACAATTCCCGCCACGCGTCTTCCGAGCCGGAAAGACACTCACGGACGAGCAGACCGTCCTCAGATCGACACGTTTGAGCCACGGACGCAGAACTCCCTGGGGATTGGTTTTCGTTCCACACGTTCCCACGGCTCATTGTAGCACGCACGGAGTGTCGCTCCTTCAAAGCTCCGGAAAGGCACACCAGTTGGACGCATCGAGCGCCGGTTCAGTCTTTGATTCGGGTTTTGCGCCGGGGCGCGATGCTCGATCGGCCCCGGCTTCCGGACAGGTCGTCGAGAATAATTACTTGCAGTCCTTACAATCCTTGACGACCTTTCCGCCCAGCTTCTCGCACATGGCGGCAGAGGCGGCCTTCTTGCACTCGCCGTTGACGCAGCAGTTCACGGTCTGTCCCGGTTGAGGCTGTCCGGGCTGAGCCTGCGCCAGATTCGGCCGCTCACCGGCCACTGCAACGGATACGGAAAAAACGAATGCCGCGAGCATCAGCAGACAAAAGACTTTCTTCATTTCCATTCTCCTACGCTCTTTGAGGATACGCGGCCTCTCGTCTCGTTGCCCGAGTCACGATCGACCGTCTGCCAAACAATTCGGAAAAGGAATGAAGAGGTGACGGAAAAAATGTCGGAAAGGATCAGAAACACATATCCGGCGTGAGGACGAGGAAGAATCGCACGTGTGTCTGCCGCGGCGCCCCGCACGGCGCTCAGGCCTGGTTACCGAGGACCGCACTGATGTAGGTGGAGCAGAAATCTCCGGGCTCGGAGCCGCGCACTGGCTACGGAAGATTGTCACGATGTTCACCCGTGAACGTCGTGCGCGCGTCCCAGACCGCCGGGAGGACGTAACTCAGTACGCTCCGTTGTTTCGGAGACCGTGAACTAGGTTGGGAGCTTCTTGGTGCGCTGTTTCCTAAACCCCCATGATCGGGGCGATCACAACCGACAAAGAGAATCCACGTGAACTCCGGGCCGCAGATCCCGCCGGACGCAAGACGGATAGGCGTTCCCAGGAGGAGCCCTGAGCATTACCCATATCTTAGGTCGCCGGCACCGTTCTCATACCCTGAAAGGGCATACTTTGAATAGTCCCGCGGGACGCGGGATTTCAACCCATGGAACCTGAGCACCGAGAATAGGTCCGGACCCCCCAGGGGGGCCACCAACTGGGCAACGGATGCGGTGAGCCCCTGCGGAGCACTGGTTGGTCAACATCTCGAAGCGGTAGGCTTGTAGGCAACCGATGTTCACGGTGCCGGCAAAAAAGATATGCGCGTGCTCAGGGGCAGAGCTTGGGAACGAGAAGTATCGATCAACGGCTCACTTCGGCCGAGTGGCAAGGTGCGATCGGATGAGGCCCCCTTTCCCGGGGTGGGAAGAGACCAAGAGCCAACTGTAGGAAGTCTCACGCAGACCCAATCCCCAAGCACTTCTTGATATGCTTGGCTAAAGCGTCATCCACCTCGTTGTGTCTCGGAACCGGTTGCCTCCGACCCGTTGCCGGATTCAGGTAGATGTCGTGTCGGGAGCCATGACGATGAAGGATGCATCCGGCGCGGATCAGCTCCTGGACGAGCTCGCTTCTCTTCACAGAGCGATTTCCTTGATTTCGTAAGAGTCGGGAACATCATCCATGATCATAAGCCGGTATGCATCTCTGAGATTGTCTTCCAGCTCCTCCGGCGTCTCGCCCTGGGTCATGATCTCGGGATGCTCCAGCAGTTTGCCCAACCAAAACTTCTCTCCCTTCCAGTAGACCATTGTCAGCTTCTTCTCCATCGGTATACTCTCGTGTTTCCTTGAATCGGTAGGGGTCAACAATTACAGACCTCGTTTTCGGCCGGATGCACGCGCCTGAACGTACGGTATCACCGTGTTTCGGTTTGGTCAATGCCGCGGTGACGGAGGCGGTACTCCTCCGGTAAACCGAGTTTCGTGGGACACGGCACTGATTTGCCGTTGACACGTGCCCCCGTCTCGTAGAGCAGATCTCCAGTCCGCTTCAGTCGCACATCGTGGTCCGCGGGCATCCGCACCATGTCACGAGCAGGGTGGCCGTTCGCTGCACGTGTTTCATGCGGAGTCCACTTACAGTGGGTACTACGGTCGTGGGGCTCGGGCGACGATCGGCTCCGATTGGTAAACCGACCGCGCACGAAAACCGAGTTGGACGCAGCTCGCGCGTGTGTCCGCCGCGCTGCGCCCCGTACGGCGCTCAGGCCTGGTTACCGAGGACCGGACTCCGTCGAGACTCGAATTCACGCTTCGGGCTCGAGGGCGGCTAAGCGCGAGCCCGGGAAAACAGCACGTCCGCTTTTTGTCTGCTCCAAGAGATCCAGGCCGGGAAGCCGGGACGCTACCGAGCGTATACGGGATGCGTCACCTCGTTTGGGAAATCCTGTAACTAAGAAGCTGACGTCGAGAAAGATCATCCTTTCAGGCCTGCTTGACGGAAACATCGAGAATTTTCACGGACTCGCCGAATGTTTTCCATCCATGCAACACGCCGGACGGGATGAAATACGCGTCCATAGGTTTGAGAATCCGATGCTCATCACCGATGAACATTTCTATTTCTCCCTCAGTAACGATTCCGCATTGTTCAAACGGGTGTTGATGGCCTGAATCCTCCTTTCCTGGCCCGATCTCCATCAAGGCCATTATCAAGCGGTCTCCCATTTCCGCCTTGCTCTTGATGCCTGGTCTAAAATCCTGCAAACCCAGGCCGTTAACCTTACTCCAAAAGCTCATGATGTTCGCCTCCTTTCTGTTGCATCCCACAATTGAAATTCGGGGGACACATCACCGATTTGACGTTGACACGTGCCCCGGTCTTGCAGACCAGATCTCGAGTCCGCCCCCGTCAACACAATTGCCATTGTGGCTCCCGGCACCCGATTTCCGTTGAGTCCGCCGCGGTTGTGGGAACGAGATGATACTCATCCTCGTATGTCAATGGGGACTCTCAGCCCCTTGGAGATAAATATATTCTTGTAATCACGCCACATTTCTTTCGTGGCGAGGCATCCCTCCACGATGGTTGCGAACTCGCGGAGACTTCGAATTCGCCTCGTGACCTTCTCGTGCTGATCGACTTCCGCCATCACGTCGACTCCTAATCCGAAAAGAAAATTCCCGAATTCCAGCGGATCGTTCCCCAGAGACAAGAGGGCGCCGGGGTGAAGTTCAAAGAACACTTGATACCCTCGAGCGTTGTTGAGCGTGGCCTCCATACCGTGAAAGACCTCCGGTTCCGCGCCCTCCACATCGATCTTGGCAATCGAGGAGCCGATACCGGCGCAGCCGAGTTCAGGCAACAAACCGTCCAGGGCAATCCCCCGAACTTTGTACCCGGCGCCGTGTCCCGAGAGTCGCTGCGACCACGGCTCCGTCGTAACCTTGCTCATTGCCGAAAAGGTCTCATGCGGATGAAACACACATTCAGTGTCATGTGTTCTTGAAGCCGCCGCGTGTACCAGGTGTACGTATGGACTGAAGCCATTGAATTCGACTGATTTCTTCAAACACGCAAACGTGGAACGATTCGGCTCCACAGCGATGAGGCTTTTCACTACTCCGTCGCGCACCAATGGGCAGCATGACAGGGAGTAGGCCCCGTAATTCGCTCCCACATCCACCGCGAGAGAGTGCGGGTGTGCCTTGAGGCATTCAAGGAACAGGGCGATTTCGTACGATTCCCAGATCCAGTCGCCTGCACAGGCATGTACCAGGAAAAGCTCGGTTGCGGTCTTGTCATCCGGGTCGAGAAACACGTCGAAATCGCGGATTGTGACCTTGTTCCCCTTCAACTTCATCAGAGAGCTTACGAACGGCGACCCGAATTTGTACCTCAGTCTCCATGGAAAAACCTTTGCGTACGCAGCCGCCAATCGGTCGGACCATGTTCGTTCCATCATTCTCCGTTCCCTCGCTCAATTCATGACATTCAGCCGAGTTCCGGGCACGCCGTATGCCGCCGGTGAATCCATGGAGACGTTCCGGTCACGCGAGAGGATGCACGGACCGATCGGTCTAGACGAATTCACAGTGAGGTGGAGAACCGGCGTCACGTCCGCTTCTCTTCGGGCTCCCCGTAAATGGGACGAATGGTTACAGGAATCAGCATAGGTGCCCGCGTCTGGTAGTTCCGATATTCCTGTCCAAAGAATCTCACGAGATCCCTTTCTTCAAGCATAGTGCCGGCAACGATCCAGACGGTCCATAGGACATTGAACAGGACCCGGTCGGCCGTGAGGTCCGGGCACGACCAAATCATCACAAGGGTAAAGAAATAGAGGGGATGCCGTACCCACCGATAAGGGCCGGCCACGACAAATACCGGCGGTTTCACGGGTCGACCTGTGAGACTTCTCCGGATCGAACCTACACCAAACGGATCGAAAGCTCCGAGGGAACGACCACCCCAGTAGAAACCGAATACACAAGCGATGAATACGGTCCTGAGCAACCAGCGTTCCTGACCTTGTGCTGAAGCCAAAGAGTATCTTGAATCCTGCCAGAGCACGGCGAATACGATAAGAGTGATACTTGAAACGAGGGAAAAAACCACGCCGTTGTATTTTTCATCCATGAACCGGCCAATCCATTGCCGAAAGGATTGTCTAATCATGCCGCTGTGTTGAATGAAGAAAGCCAGGGAAAGAACCACGTTCAGAGCGAGTGCGCTGCGATCCGCAAGGCCCAGATCCACTATGTTCAGCGACCCTTTGTAGAGAAAAACCATGAAAAGGATGAGCGACGCCCATCCCAGTACTGGCGTGAGCTTGAGTAAGAGTCCGTCAAATACGATTGATGATGGGTCATGGTTGCCCGTCGTGACTCGACGATCCATGCCGAATCCTCCAATGTCATGTAAGTACTGCCCCCGGCACGGGGACGCGCGGATGAGGGAAAGGCGGATCCAGGCTCAACCGTGCAAACATCAAGTTCCGTTGTGGGGCTTGCGCTGAACGGAACTATTCTCCCATTGAACGCCGTTGTCGCGCAAGTCGTGGTTCACTCCGTTCAACACCCGGCGCCAATTTTCGGGTAAACCCCCATGATAGGGGCGATCACAACTGACCATGAAAGTCCACGAGAACCAAGAGGACTTTCAGACAAACCTCCATGATCGGGGCGATCACAACTGAAGATGAAAATACCCTTTTGG
>JAVHLK010000153.1 GCA_031082285.1 Desulfomonilaceae bacterium | reverse complement strand
GGCTCCGCCTGGGAATGCCTATCCCCCGGGCTCTGCCCGGTCGGCGGCACGGGCGTCCCCGGCTTAATTCTCACGAATACCTCTTCCCTTCCACCATCACCCTTTTCAACGGCCTTTGGATCAGAAGGATCGCCACACCCGCCGCGAAACCGATCAGGGCTATCATGAGAAAGTACGCGTGCTTGGGAATCACCTCCCAGTAAGCGCCGAGAAACCCCGCGCCGTAGTTTCCCAGGAAGGACGCCAGAAACCACGTGCCCATCATCATGGACACGATGCGAGGAGGCGATATCTTGGTTACCAGCGACAGGCCCACCGGCGAGAGATACAGTTCGCCGAGGGTGACCAACAGGGTGAACGCGACGAGCCACATACTGCTCACCGGCATGCCGTCGGCCGAATAGCCCATGGCCGCGGGTATCATGACGATGAATCCGCAGGCCAAGAGGAAACAGCCGATCGCCATTTTCGTGACCGCCGACGGCTCTCTATCGGCACGCGATTGCCGTCCCCAGAACGTGGTTATCAGCGGCGTGCAAAGGAACACGAACGCGGGATTGAGTGACTGGAACCACGATGCCGGGAACTCCCATCCCAATAACCGTCTGTCCGTATTGGCATCACCCCAGAGCGCGATGGTGTTGCCTTGCTGCTCGAACGCGGCCCAAAACGCTACGCTCACGAGCCCCACGGCAATCAGGCCGGCCACCCGCCCCTTCTCGTCCGGTGAAAGCCGTGTCGGAGTCGTGTCTCCGGCACGCGCCCGAGTGGTCAGGTTGTCGGGGGCAAGCCATTTCCGGCCGGAAAGGTAGATCGTCAGCCCTACGACCATGCCGACGCCCGCGGCGCCGAATCCCCAATGCCACCCGTACAGTTCCCCCAGAGTCCCGCACACCAGAGGGGAAAAGAAGGCGCCCAGATTGATCCCCACATAGAAGATGCTGAAGGCTCGGTCGCGGCGGGGATCGTTTTCAGGGTAGAGGTTGCCGACTTGTGTGGAGATGTTCGGCTTGAACGCTCCATTGCCCAGAATCAGGAACCCAAGGGCCGGGAAGAACAAGGACTCGAACGCCATCAGGAAATGGCCGATTGCCATGAGAACGCCGCCGACCACCACGGTCCTGCGTTGTCCCCATGCACGGTCTGCAAGTATTCCCCCGAAGAACGGGGTCAAGTAGACCAACCCCGTGTACAATCCGTATATGTGCGACGCGTACCCCTGGTCGAACATGAGGTGCTTGACCATGTAATAGACTAGGATCGCCCTCATTCCATAGTACGAGAACCGCTCCCACATCTCCGTCAGGAAGAGCACGAACAGTCCTCTCGGGTGACCCCACAGGTCTTTCTTGTGTGTGGGTGTTTGAACGGATTCCTCGGGCATTGCGTCACCAATCACGGGGGGCTGCAGCCGGCACCGTAGTACATGATAATCGGCGAGAAGGAAAGATTGGGACTACGTCACCGTAATTACGCAACGACGCACATGTCCATAACCTGCGGTCTGCATATTCCCGGGTATCCGTTCACCGAACACGACCTCCGGCGACTAGGGAAATCCCACAGGTAGATCCAAGGGAATGCGCCGGCCTTGGCGGGTGGTCACCACCCCCACCACCCTGCTTCCGCCGACAATCTCTCCGTGAAACACATGACCGCTGTGATGTGACGCCATCACTCTGTTCCCCTGTATCCTCCCTTGGAAATGATACGTATTTTTGCCGCCGAAGGGGGGGAGCACGTACACGACGCCCCTCACGGCATCTCCCATGCGTTCCACGGTCCCCCTGACTCTGGCGCCCATGACATTGGTCCTGAAGCGCTGCGAGACCCATTGAGTCGGCTGCCGGTAAGGCCGGCGATGCCGCTCCCTGGTTTGGGGGTCCGAGCGCTTAAATTGTTGTCGCTCCTCTCCCCGGTCGGAAGCCGTAACAAACTCGGCAGAGAGGACATGCGTCGCGGCCTCCCCCATCCGGCCTCGTTCCAGAGCGTTGCGTGGGACGATTCGGTCCCCTGCGTTCGTACCTTCCTCCCCATGGGAGATTCGGTCGGAAGAACCCGCCGGGGCAACCCAATCAGAGTTCGGCAGCGCGTACCCCGTGCCGGCCCAACCGGCGGAGAGCAACGCAAGAACCGGAACGATTCCAAAGAATTTTCGAATGTATGTGCGCATGGGTCTTCTCCTCACATTGTGTTCGGTACCGGGATTCACCCGTCGTGCCGCTTTGCACCCTTTCCCATGGGTACGGGCGGGGGACCGTCGCCGCAGCGGGCCCATTGCCGCTTCGCTCGACCGCGCACCTTGAGCGAATCGAGGATTTCTTCCATACGCCTCGCTCCCAGGTCCAGGTCGGGATCGTTTACCCACGCGTGCAATTCCGCCCACGTGATGCCGCTCCTGCCGAGGAACCCGGCGAGGGTGTCCCGAGATCTCCTCAGACTCCACAAGCGCCTCAGCGGATGGCTCCACGGGAGGGACTCCGGATCCACGGGCCGCGCCTGTTCCTGCCCCCGAGCATCGGCTCCCGGACGATCGGGCAACCGCGGGACAACCGAATCGGGGCGTTCCGCGGTCAGAACGTACCGTCCGACAACCAGCTGCCTCAAGTCCGACGCGGGTGCTTCCACATCGGGGTACTTGATCTTGTCGCGATTGTCCGAGCACAACACGAGTGTGTCGTCGGCCTTATAGACGCGCTTCAGGGAGATTTCGTCGGCCTGTCTGTTCATCCGTACCGCATAAATGGCACCCTCCTCGAACGTCTCGAGGTCTTTGCCTCGGGTAACGTCAATGACCACGATGTCTCCCGGCATGAGATACGGCTCCATGGACTTGGCCTTGGGAGCCAGTTTCAGTGCGATGAGCCCGCCCTGGGCGGTGGATGCCTGTCGCGCTTCAAGCCTGCTCTGGAGCACCTGAATCGTGTCGTACTCGTGCTCCTCGATTCGCCTGCCGATGGGCGATGCAGCCACGGTGGACACATACAACGGCATCGTGCACGTGCGCGCGGGAGCCACCTCCCTGTTGAGTTCGGCCGGGCCGGGACCCTCGTGAGCGACGCGTATGCGGTCCAACACGTCCATGAGCCAATACAGCATCTCACGGCTGTTCTCGTACCGCTCGTCCCCGAGCAATTCCTCGATGACGCTCACATGGTGCCGCGCCGCCCAGGCGACGGTCTCCTCATGTAGACCACGAGGTTGGAATGCGGTTCCCGGAGATCCCATCACCAGGGCCACTTGATGAATACGTTCGAGGGATCGGAGCGCCTCGGAATCGATTTCTTCCGGTGTGAGGGAGTCACGCCTGCGAAAGATATCTTCGGCGGCCTTGACGAGCAGGCGAGTCATCATGCCGAAGGACTGGTTGTAGTGAGACGGGCGGAAATCCTCGGCCGATTTGAGGAACCAGTCCACGGGTTTGTCGAAGATTTTGCTGAGTTTTTCCAGCCATTTTTGGGAGACCTGTCCGCCTCGTTTCCAGTCGGTGAACCGTTGCTCGGGGATGCCGTATTGGAGGCAGAACCGTCGCACGGACTGTTTAGGCGGGATTAAGCTGGTGATTTTTCGGAAGAAGACGGATTTTTCCATGGTGGGCTAAGAAACCTCTTGACAATTCTTCCGGTCTCCGGTATACCGGATACATCAATAGGAGAACATTTGATCTCTTTTCGCCGCGCCGCTCTATACCTCCGCCCCGCGGCTCACTCTCACGTGACGGCCCACACGGCGTGCTCACCACTCCGTCGGCCGTCACATCAACCATACCATGCTTTGCATCATCAACCCAACAACCAACCCGGTGCTCAAGGAGGACTGCCAATGAACAGATCGGAATTGACCGGAGCCGTGGCGAAAAGGAAGAACCTTCCTCGAACACGCGTGGACGACCTAGTCAGGGCCGTCTTCGATGAGATCGAACGGTCTCTGCGGAACAAACAACCCGTCACCATTACGGGGTTCGGAACCTTTCGAGTCGACCGCTGCGCGCCTTGTACGCGGCGTAACCCCAGAACCGGCGAACCGGTGAATGTCCCCGCGGGGTTCAAGGCACGGTTCAAGGCTTCCGAGACGCTCAATGCGGCAATTCAGTAGAAAGGAGCGGACGGCATGACCACGGAAGAAGTGCAGTCACAGGTGGCGGTATGGCGGGCAACAAATCAGGCGAACCTGGTGGATTGTCCCATCTCGTTCACCATATCCCGCCGGGCCTGCCGCAAACGCAGGGAGAGACTCGAACGCCTTCAGTTTCCCCGCGGCGGGCCGGGCGACCGAACATGCATTTCCTCACACACCTGCGCGGCATGCGAAACGCTGTTCGACAACGACGACTGACGCGGGTAGTGCCGTGCCCTCCTTCAGTCGGGCTCGCAACGACATTCTCGTTTCTTGTCGTTGCAGGGGCACGGGAGGCGGCGATCTCAAACGATCGACACAACCGGCCGCGATCGCTCCACCGGGCACCCTGTACGGTGCCGGTCCTTCACAGGTGTACTTCCCATGTACCGATTCATTTGCACGCTGTGCGGCTGGGCGGGAGACGAGCCGAACTGGGCATTCAGGCCCACGAGGCTGTCCCTCGACGGCCGTCTCGATGGCTATGACATCCCCCTGTGTCCCCAGTGCGGCACCCACATGGAAGATCGGTATGCGCTGGGCGAGTAGTTGGGCCGACCGACCGGTTTCCGCCTTGACTTGTCTTACACGGTACGATGAACTGACATCTCGTGTCGTGCACGGGAAAGGATGTCATGCCCTCCGGGAAAGCAAAATCACCGCGTTCGGGACGACGGGATCCCAAGGTCGTCATCTATCCGGCGTGGTGTAAGAAGTGCGGCAACTGCGTTGCGTTCTGCCCCGTACAGGCCCTGGAAGAGGACGAGTGGGGATTCCCGCGCCTCGCGAGGCCCGAAGAGTGCACGAGTTGCCGGCTCTGTGAGAAACTGTGCCCCGACTTCGCCATTACTGTGGGAGAGGCTCCGGTCATCAAGGGCCGATCTGCCGAGGAACCTGCGCCGCGGGCGACCGGCGACCGATCGACAGTGGACCGTCGACACAGCCCTGAACGGGTGCCCCCGGTCCTTGAGCATCACCGGGATGAAGAGGAGTCCGACCGTGAAGAGACATAAGGCTCGGCTCATGCAAGGCAACGAGGCGATTGCCGAAGGCGCTCTTGCCGCGGGGTGCACCTTCTTCGCCGGATATCCCATCACGCCGGCGAGCGAAATAACGGAATTGATGAGCCGCGAGTTGCCGATCATGGGACACCCGTTCATCCAGATGGAGGACGAGATCGCGTCCATAGGCGCGTGTATCGGCGCGAGCCTTGCGGGCGGCAAGGCGATGACGGCGACCAGCGGACCGGGATTCTCGCTCATGCAGGAGAATCTGGGGTATGCGTACGTCGCGGAGGTGCCCCTGGTCGTGGTCAACGTCATGCGTGCCGGCCCGTCGACGGGCATGCCCACCAGTGTCGCGCAAGGAGACGTGCAGCAGGCCCGTTGGGGAACTCATGGGGATCATCCGGCCATCGTCCTGTGCCCGGCAACCGTTGCCGAGGCCTTCGAACTCACCGTGACCGCGTTCAACCATGCGGAACGGTTTCGCACGCCGGTGATTCTCCTCGCGGACGAAATGGTGGCTCACACCCGCGAGAAGCTCGTGTTGCCCGCGGCCGAGGAGATCGAGGTAATCAACCGCCGGCGTCCCGCGGTGCCGCCCGACTGGTACCTCCCGTACAAGACGGACGGAAGCCTTATCCCTCGTCTCGCGGATCTTGGAGAGGGATACCGGTACCACGTGACGGGTCTCATCCATGACGAGAGGGGTTTCCCCACGGGCAGGCAGGACGAGGCGGGATGGTTCTACGCTCGGCTGTTCGGAAAGATCAGTCGACATTTTAAATACTTGGAACGGATCAACTCCTTCGGGATGGAGGATGCGGAGTACGTGATCGTCGCGTACGGGTGTACCGCGCGCTCCGCCCGTGCCGCGGTTCGACTGGGCCGCGCACAGGGCATGCGTGTGGGACTGCTCCAGCTGCTCTGCCTGTGGCCTTTTCCGAGAAACGCGGTGGAGACGGCGTTGACCGGCAAGCGCGCGGCGCTCGTGCCGGAACTGAACTTCGGGCAGATGAGACGGGAAGTGCTGAGGGTCAATAACGGGCGTACAAAGGTGCTGGGTCTGACCAAGACGGACGGGACCATGATCGCGCCCGACGAAATCCTCAAGAGATTGCGGGAGGCCGCGTAGTCCCGCGATCCCGGGACCCGAACCTTGCATTGGAGGCAGCGTATTGACAGGAAGTGAGGGGAGTAAACGCGGCCGCCAACTCGGAGTTTTTTCCGTTTCGCAATCAGGTGTTATAATCAAGCTGTCGGAATGAGGAGAAATCTTGCCCTATCACCGGACTATCGGGAGTATCGACATTTTCATTTACGACAGGGAAAGTCACGGTCCAGCTCACGTGCATGTATGGTGTAAGAAGGGAACGGAAGGCTTGATTGCCATCGAGACTTTAGAGGTTATCAGTGCAGGAAAACTTCCGCCGGCATGTCTCAAGGCGGTGAAGAAATGGATGGGAGAAAGACGGGACGAACTCATGGCCGTCTGGTCTCAAGCTCGCGAGAGACAACATCAGGGAGGCGACACGCCATGACCCAAATAGACATGAAGCACATAGCGAAAGTTATCGCTGGGGAGGACTTCACCCTGGTACTACTCTTCGAATCGGGGGAACTCAGGTTCGTGGACATGAAGCCGTTCATCAGCGGCGAAGGCGTATGGTCGGAGTTGCGCGATCCCAAGATGTTTGCCACCGTGAAGGTTCAAGAAAGATTTGGAGGCTTGGAGTGGGCAAACGGCCTTTCTTACTGCCCCGACTCGGCTTTCCTTGACTCGACGGACCCACCGTTGCGGGTCCTGAAGGAACTATTTGATGTCTATTCGGACAAGAAGAAAGATGTTGGGGAGCGGAAGGCAGGGTGAATCCGGAGCGCCCGCACGCGTGAGGAGGCGTCGCGATGACGGGATCGAATCGCACTATCGTGTATGAGTGGTTGCGCCACGACAAGAAATTCCCCCATGTCTGGTGTCCCGGCTGCGGGCTGGGCATACTGCTGGGATCCTTGGTACGGGCCCTTTCGAGCAGCGGCTTGGACAAGAATCGGGTGGTGCTGGTTTCCGGCATCGGTTGTTCGGGAAGGCTGCCCGTGTACGTGGACACGGCCAGTGTGCACACCACGCACGGCCGGGCGTTGACCTTTGCCTTGGGCATCAAGCTGTCCAAACCGGACCTTGTGGTGATTGTCGTGATGGGGGACGGGGACGCCACCGCGATCGGGGGCAATCACTTGATCCATGCGGCTCGCCGTAACCTGGATCTCACCGCGCTCATCGTCAACAACCAGACGTACGGGATGACGGGAGGGCAGTTCAGCCCCACCACGCCGTTCGGAAGCAAGGCGAGCACCGCGGTGTTCGGCCACATCGAGAATTCCTTCGACATCAGCGCACTCTCGGAGACCGCGGGCGCCGCGTTTGTCGCCCGCTCCACGGTGTATCACGTGAATCAGATGGACAATTTGATCCTTCAAGCCATTCGCAAGAAGGGGTTTTCCGTCTTGGAAGTACTTTCGCCGTGTCACACCAACTTCGGCCGGCACAACCGGTTGGGTTCCCAGGTGGACATGATGAAGATGTACAAGAAGCAGGGCGTGCCTGTGAAGCGCTGGGAGCAAATGTCCGAAAAGGAGCGCCTGGACCGCATCCCCCTGGGGGTTCTCACGGACCGTGACATGCCCACGTACCTGGACTCGTACGCGGAAGTGTGCCGGCTGGCCGCCGGCATGCGCGAAGAAGGTAAGATATGACGCGCAGGGGTCTCCCCCGATTGCCGGAAGATCGCATCGAGGTTCGGCTCAGCGGATCGGGCGGTCAAGGGCTCATCCTGGCCGGCCTGATTCTGGCCGAGGCCGCGGGGATCTATGACGGCCGTGAAGTGGCCATGGTCCAGTCGTACGGCCCCGAGGCGCGGGGGGGAGCGAGCAAGGCCGAGGTGATCATCAGCGACTCGCCCATCGACTACCCGCTCTGCACGAGTGTCGATCTGCTGCTGGCCATGAATCAGGAGGCCGCGGACAGCTACTCGTGGGACCTCAAACCCGGCGCATGGATCCTCGTGGATGCCGACCTTGTGAGTCACCCGCCGAGCAGTCGAGCGCTCGCCCTGCCCTTCACCGCTGCGGCTCGAGACAAGCTGAAGAAGGCACTGGTTGCGAACGTTGCGGCTCTCGGGGCCATCGCGGAGATCACCGGCCTGGTCTCCAGGCGCGGCTTGGAGAACGCGCTTGCCGACCGGGCACCGTCGGGCATGCAGGATCTCAACCGTAAGGCCCTTGCACTGGGAGTCAGGCTCGCGAGAAATCTCTTCAAGAAGAACGACGCGGGACCACTCACCGAACCCGAAACCGAGGATATTTGAGCCAAACCGGTGCGCGTACGGCGGTAGCCACAAAGAGAGAACGTGGTGTCGTGCCGGTTCATTTCGTCTTTCTCGTAGCGAATGCTCGCATCAATTGGAACCTTTTCGCGCCGTAACTCCACTAATGATCCGAATCGCCGCATCTCCTCCCTTTCGTTCCCCGGGCTCCGAAACGGGAACGAGGCACGATAACCTCCCAATTCATCCCAAAGGTACCGCAATGCGACCTGGAACAGTCATCAAGTCGGAAGACCAACGCATAGTTTACGCCGCGGTGTACTCGCCCCTCCGGGTGGACACGGACAACGAAGCCATGTTGCCGGGCGAGATCGAACGTATGGCACACCGATTCATGCTCAAAGGGCGATGGGATTGCATCGACGTGAACCATGACCGCATAAAAAGCGGATGCCTGGTGGTGGAGAGCTTTGTCGCCCGTGAGGGGGATGCGCTGTTTGTCGAGGGCGAATGGGTCCTTGGCATCAAGATTTGTCACGACGACCTCTGGGAGAAGGTGCGCAACGGAGAACTCAACGGGTTGAGCTTCTCTTCGAGGAACATTCCGACTCGAACCATGCATCTGGTCGACCTGCTCCAGCCGGTCTCGGGCAAAGGGACTACCGAGGTCGGCCACGGAGGGGCGTTACCGGCGCACTCACATGACATATCCATCACGTTCGCCCAAGACTCACGAGTGATTCCGACCGTTACCGGCCAAACCCTGGGCCACGTGCACACGGTGAGTCGCATGACCGCTACGGATCCGGCCCAGGGTCATGCTCATCGACTGGTGCTCCAAGTCGGGTAGCCTCATCTCGTTCCCGGGCTCATGCCCATAAGCGTTCACATAAGCTCTTGGACGTCCGGCCGCTCTTCACCCGGCACTGAAGAAACCGTCTCAAAACTCCGGCAAGGAGACAAATCGTAGCACGATGCGGATTCATTTTCGTTACGCAATGCGCGACGGG
>JAVHLK010000152.1 GCA_031082285.1 Desulfomonilaceae bacterium | reverse complement strand
CGGGCGGGTGTAAAACCCGCCCCTACAAAGACGCTCTGCTATCATTCGCGACGAGGTCGTTACTCCAAATGCTTTGCGTCAGGGAAATGAACGGTCATCGTGCCACGATTTTCGGTGCGTCCCGAGTTTTGAGACGGTTTCTTCAAGGCCGGGCTAGGAAGCCGGAAACATGGAACATTTATTTCGGGATATACCCTTAGTGTCCGGGCATTCTACGATACCATGCGGTCGCGGCCCACCCAGTACTTGGCCCTCATGGCTTTCTTGTCGAGCTTGCCGAGATTGGTCAACGGGATCTCGTCCCAGAACTCGACCGATTTCGGAGCGATCAAGCTCCCCTTTCGCTCCTTGACAAAGGATATCAGTTCTTCTTCCGTCGCCGTGGCGTCTTCATGGAGCACCACGATGGCCTTCACCTCTTCTCCCCACTTTTCATGCGGCACGCCGAGGACCGCGGCACCCCGAACGCTGGGGTGCTCAAAAAGCACATCCTCTATTTCCCGAGGGAAGATGTTGAACCCGCCGCTCACGATCATGTCCTTCTTCCGGTCCACGATGTACAGGAACCCTTCCTCGTCCTGTCTTGCGATGTCGCCCGTGTGGAGCCAACCGTCCTTGATCGTTTCGGCCGTGGCCTCGGGATTCTTGAAATACCCGTGCATGATATTGGCGCACCTTACCACCACTTCGCCGGACTCGCCCTGCTTCACCTCGTTGCCGGCGTCGTCCAGGATCTTGATTTCCGCGTGGTACGTGGGCCGGCCGGCGGAACTAAAGATCTCTTTCTCACGCTCGGGATCGTCGATCACGTGCTCCTCTCGGGGAAGTGCACTGATCGTCATGGGCGCCTCGGTCTGCCCGAAGAGCTGAGTCATGATGGGGCCGAACGTGGTCACCGCCTGCTTGAGGCGCTCCGGTGCGATGGCCGAGGCCCCGTAGATGATGTTCCGGAGGCTGCTCAAGTCGTACTTCTTCAGATCGGGATAATCCAGGAGCACGTATATCATGGTGGGTACCATGAAGGTCGCGGTGACCTTTTCTTTTTCCACCGCCTCCAGGAACGCCTTGGGATCGAAATGATCCAGGATGACGCATCGACCCTTTCTCAGAAGCACCGGGAGCATGAGACATCCGCCCGCGTGGGTCAACGGCGTGAGGTACGCAAAGACCTCCTCCCAGCCGAAACCGAACTCCAGCATCTCGATGAGGACCGTGTACACCCATGCGCGGTGAGACAGCATCACGCCCTTGGGTTTTCCCGTCGTACCGCCGGTATAGTAGATGCCCACAAGGTCTTCGGGGTCTATCTCGACCTTTTCCGTTGCCGGAGGATAGTCTCTCATGAGCTTCTGAAGGTGGAGATGTCCTTCCATCACCAAGCCGGGATCGTCACTGACGCATACAAAGGTCTTCACCGTTTCCAGCTGGGGAATCATGTCCTTGACCCGGGATGCCATCCGCTCGTGATACACCAATGTGGTGCACTCCGCCTGATTCATCATGTAGATGTGATCGTTGGAGCTCAACAGCACCGCGAGCGGGACGCGCACGGCGCCCGTCTTCGCGATCGCGTATTCGCAGAAGACATACTCGGGACAATTGGCCATCAGAAACGCGATTGTGTCCCCCTTCTTCAGCCCTATATCCTGAAACGCGCGTACCAGGCAGTTTGCGTAATGCCCCATCTCCTTGTAGGTGTAGGACTTGTCGTTGAAGGTGATGGCCGTCCGGTCACCATAAAACTCCACACATCGGTCATAGAGTTCGGGAATAGTCTGCTTTATCATCGTTCCACCTTCCTTTGCGAAATGGGTTCCGTACCCCGCGTCGCCGGCACCGGGAAATGCGCGGTCTGCACGGTGACGTATTGACGGAGACCGCCCGTGTCGGGAAGTTTACCGTGAATTCGACGCCGTGATTGTGAAATCGATTACTCAGGGTTTCTGAAGAATGGTAATGCTGCACGCGTACTCCTCCGTGGAGATGACCCCGCCGCCGTTTTCCGTCAGCGCGGTACGGGCATTCGGAACCTGCCGTGGGCCAGCTTCGCCTCGCAGCTGAGTGACGACCTCGTAGATCATGGAGAGCCCGGTGGCGCCGACAGGATGCCCCTTGGAGACCAGGCCGCCGGAGGTATTGATCGGCAGAGAACCGGTAAGCATGGTCGCTCCCGACTCAATGAACTCACCGCCTTTGCCCGGGGGACAAAAACCCATCATCTCCGACTGATAGATCTCGCAGAATGAAGTCGCGTCGTGTACCTCGGCAACATCGACATCCTGCGGGCCTATGTCGGCCATCGTGTAGGCCCGGTCGACCGCCCACTTGCTCAGGCTCGGTTCCGATATGTCCCGATGCTTCCCTGTCGCGAGTACCGTCGCGGCAACCTTCACCGCCCGATCCCTGACCTCGCTCGGCAAGCTCTGCAGATAATCGCCGGAACACAGGATTGCCGCGGCGCCTCCATCACCGATGGGAGCACACATGGATCGGGTCAACGGATAACTCACCATATAGTCTTCGAGGACCTTTTCCACCGGAACCTCGAACTGATACTGAGCCTTTGGATTGAGCGAACCGTTATAGTGGTTCTTGGATGCCGCAATGGCTATCTGTTCCTGCGTCGTGCCCCATTTCCACATGTGCCAACACGCCTGCATGGCATAGGTGTCCATGAAGACCGTATGACCCGGTCCGATCTCGAACTCTCGACCGCACTCGGCAGCGACGGCCTTGTATTCGCCGACAAGCCTATCCTTGTCCAGCCGATCGATTCCGTGCTCGTACGCCGCAACCACCGTCTTCATGTCGGGGTGATAGAACTTGTCGACGCCGATGGCGAGCGACACGTCACACTGCCCGCTCAGGATATCCTTCCACGCGCCGTGAAACGCCATGGATGCGCTCGCGCACGCACCCTCCACATTGATGATGGGTACCCGTTCCGGAAACAGCCCCTCTTCGACCAAGGGCGACAGCGATACGTGCCCCCGAATGAGATCCTGTTCCCACAGAGTTCCCATGGAGCAGTTGGAAAACCAGGCAAATTCCATGTCTTTGCCGGTCTTCATGCCCGCGTCTTCCAATACCCCGAGAAAGGCGTCTCGAGTGAGATCCTTCATGGACTTGTCCAACCATTTGGTGAACCGCGTGCTGTACGACCCGATCACATAGACTTCTCTTGAATTCTTCATGTAACACCCGCTTGTTTGGGAATGAACGGTCAACCCCGCATATGGAACATCATTTTGTAATCAAAGACCATGACATCTTCGTCCCGTTGGTTCTTGACCGTGTACCTCCACACTTGTATGCCGCGCTCCGGCTTGCTCGTGGGTTGCTTGTCGATGACTTCCACCTTCACGGTCACCGTGTCGCCGATCTTCACCGGAGCGAGCATGCGCATGTCGTCCGCTCCGAGCCACGCGATGGCCGAATCTCCGGCAAATCCCGCGCTCCCGACCAGCCCGACGGCGAGCGCAAAGATCAGCGGCCCGTGTACGAGCCGTTCCCCGAACGGGGTCTTGGCCGCGTATTCCTTGTCCATGTGAAGGGGATAGAAATCCATGGTAAGCCCGGCCCAGTTGACCACATGGGTCTCGGTGACCGTGATCGCCGCGGTGGTGTAGATATCCCCCACATTGAAGTCGTCTCCGTACTTGCTGTGCTCCACGATGTCTCCTCCGTTGGGTCCAACGTACGCCTTCACAGAGACCGCTTCTTGAACCCGAAAAGTCAAACCTGGACCTGGACCGGCAGAATGCCGGTCCTACCAAGTGCTTTGTGGCATAAACCCCCATGATCGGGGCGATCACAACTGATCATGAAAGTCCACCTGGGCTCCGGGCCGAACACCGGGCAGAGCCCGGAAGATAGGCACTCTAAGGCAGAGCCTGGGAACGAGAAGGAAGCAGACTTTCAGGTAAATACGGTCGCGTTTACGAGCACCGTCTCCCCGGCGGTCGTCAGTCATCCCCGCAGGGAACCTTTCCATTCCAACTATGACGGTCTGAATTTGGGAAGTGTGAACTCGTCATCGAGTTTCTCGAAAGTCACTTCCACGGGCATGTCGCACCTGACTTCCGCGGGATCGCATCCCACGATGTTGCTGAGCATTTGCACGCCTTCATCGAGCTTCACCACGGCCACGACGTACGGTACGTCGTTCATGAACGCAGACGGTGCGTTGGTTTCAACCACCGTATAGGAATATACGGTCCCTTTTCCCGATGCAGGTACCCATTCCACGTTGTCGGAAAAGCAGTGCGGACACGCAATTCTCGGGTAGAAGATATGCTTTCCACAGTCCACGCATTGTTGCAGAATCAGTCGATTGTCCCGGGCGGCCTCCCAGAAGGGGCGAGCCCAATCGTTCACAATAGGTGCCGGTTTTTTGGGTGTATCCATCAGTGCGCTCCTTTCTAGGGAATCTCCGTGCCCAGTATCGACACCTGAGCGTCCATGTACGTGCCTCCGGTGCCCGTTTCCACGGCAAACCTGGCACCTGGCACCTGCCTCTCGCCCGCTTTGCCCATCAATTGCCGGGCTGCCTCCACCAGCAACGCGACGCCGCCGCCGGCTCCGGTATGACCTTGAGAGAGCATGCCGCCGTTGGTGGTAGTGGGGAGCTTCCCGCCCGGCCAGGTGTCGCCGCGCATGTGGAGTTCACCCGCTTCGCCCCGCTCGCAAAAGCCCAGTTCTTCCATTCCGATGACCTGATACACGGGGTACGAATCGTAGATCTCGGCCACGTCGATGTCCTTCGGGGTCAGCCCGGCCTCGCCGAACGCATCCTTTGCCGCGTCCCGCCAGCCGAATCGCGTAATGTCCGGCTCCTGGGAAAAGACGAAGTGCGTTACGCGAGAGCCTTCTCCAAGCAGGTACACGGGCCTGTCGGTGATGTCCCGGGCCCGCTCCGCGGACGTGAGAATGAACGCGGAGCCTCCGTCGAAGAGCATGTTCGATTGCTTTGCCCGCAACGGGGTTGAGAGCATCTTGGATTCCATGACCTCTTCGATGGTCAGCGGTTTTCTGAATCGCGCGTTGGGGTTGAGTTCGGCCCACTTCCTGTTGGAGACGCAGACCGCGGCCATCTGTTCGTCCGTGCATCCTGTTTCGTACTGATATCGGGTGGTGGTCAGCGCCGCGATGGTCGAATAATGCTGCCCGAACGGAACCTCCCATTCCGCGGAAATTCCCGCGGTGGAGAAGAGGTCTATCCCTCCCTGAGCCGTGACGCCGGTGCCGAGCCTGTCCGCGTGCACACAGAGCACGTAATCCGCGACCCCCGTCTCGATGATGCTCCCGCCCAGCTTGAGAAAACAACTGCCGCTCGAACCTCCTGCAAATATCTGGCAATTTGTCTTCGCATTCTTGAGCCCCAGTTCTTCGGCCACGCGACAGGTTACGAGCTCCGTGTTGAACTGGGGACTGTACAGAGCCGCGGTGGGCATCACGAAATCAATATGGTCCTTGTTGATTCCTGCGTCCTTGATGGCAAGCTTGGCCGACTCCATCGCGTGATAAATCGCGGCCTTCTCCGGGAACCGTCCGGTGGGGACTTCCCCGATGCCTACAATGGCCACTTTTCCTCTCAATTTGCTCATAGTAATCTCCCGGTATCGTTCAGCCGGTAATGAAGCCTCATCGACATGCGAGGAATGCCGACGACCTCACAACCCAAGCTGTCTTCCGATGATGTTTTTCTGAATCTGCGACGTTCCGCCGCCGATGGACAGGATGAGTACATCGCGCAAGAATCTCTGGGCATCGTACTCCATGGTGTATCCGTACCCTCCCAGGATTTGAACCCCGTGGAGTGCCGCACGCTTGGCAACCTCGGAGCAGTAGTACTTGGCCATGGATGTTTCCTTTACACACTCCATGCCGTTGATTTCTTTCCAGGCCGCGTAGAACGCGAGCCTCCGCGCGGCTTCAAGCTCCGTGGCCATGTCCGCGAGCATGTGCTGGATCGTCTGGAACCGCCCGATGGGTTGCCCGAACTGCTCACGTTCCTTCGCATAGTTGAGAGCGTACTCGAACGCGGCCTGGCCGATCCCCAGCGCGCACGAGGAGAGCACGAGGCGCTCCTTGTTCAGCAGCCTCATCATCTGGTACCAGCCCCTGTCGAGAAATTCCTCTCCACCGAGGATCATGTCCGGGGTAACCTCAACGTCGTCATAGTGGACCTCGCAGGTGTTCGACCCTTTATGCCCGACCATCTTGATGGGTCGAGCGCTGTATCCCTTGGATTTGGCGTCGACGAGGAATACCGTGATCCCCTTGGTGCCCGGTGCGCCGGTCCGGCAGTTGGTAACGATGATGTCCGCGATGCCCGCGCCGGTGATGAAAATCTTGCTCCCGGTTATCACGTATCGGCCGTCCTTCAGAACCGCCTTGGTCCTGATGTTCGCGGCGTCGGACCCTGCATTGGGTTCGGTCAGCGCATAGGCGAATTTCAGCTCGCCGTTCACGAGCTTGGGGAGGTATTCCCGCTTTTGTTCTTCATTCCCGTTGGTCCCGATGATGTGATTGCCGTACAGGATTATGTTCCCGGCCGCCCAAGCCAAAACGGGCATTCTCTTGGCCAGTTCCTCGAAGAAGATCATTTCGTCCACAACGTTGCCGCCCTGACCTCCGTATTCCTCCGGCACGTTGATGCCCATGAAGCCAAGGTCGCAGAGCTTCTGCAAGAGTTCGTGCGGGAATTCGTCCCGCTCGTCGATCTCCCGTGCCTTTTCCGGAGGAATCTCCTGCTCCACAAATCTGCGGACGGTCTCCCTCAGCATTTCCTGTTCTTCAGTGAATGTGAAATCCATGCGTTTCTCCCTATATGGTACGTCCCGTTAAATTCTCGGGAGACGTTCACTCGTCAAGCGTCGCCATGAGCCGCGTGCACGTCGCTCGATAATCCTCGACCATCTCTCGTAGTACGTCCCCGGCGGACTTGATTTGGTCGGTTTGGGCAACGCTCTTGCCCGCACTCCACAGGTCCAACCACTTCTTGGACCCGATCTCGGGCCGCGTCTCGAAATCTCGTATCGAGTCCTTGAGCCAGTTTGCAGGATTGCCGGTAATCTTGTCCGTGCAGACGATGTCCTCCGGTCCCGCGGCAACCACCGCATCTTTGTACGCGGGGAGTGCCTTTGACTCATGCGTGGCGATCAACCGAGTACCGACCACCACGGCACAAGCTCCGATGGCCAGGGCCGCGGCCATTTGGGCGCCCGTGCTTATTCCGCCCGCGGCGACGACCGGCAGGTCCAATTTGGCTCTGAGATACGGCACGAGCACGATGGTCGGCGACCTTCCCGCGTGCCCGCCGGCATCCGAGGCGACGGCCACCAGCCCGTCCACGCCCCTGTCCCGCGCTTTTCGTGCCTGCTCGAACGTGACCACATCGGCAAAGACCTTGCCTCCTTGTGCGTGCACATCATCGATGATCAGGCGAGGGTCCCCCA
Organism: Desulfomonilaceae bacterium; assembly: GCA_031082285.1. Lineage (GTDB taxonomy): Bacteria > Desulfobacterota > Desulfomonilia > Desulfomonilales > Desulfomonilaceae > JAVHLK01. The sequence continues at coordinate 2,082 of JAVHLK010000152.1, read as the reverse complement.
ATGAAGTGAGAAAGAATTTGACCCCTGCGTCCAGACACAGGGCCAGCTGCTCTTTCCACGGGAATTTTCCGGAGAGATGTATGTTCACTCCAATGGGCCGACTGGTCCTGCTTCTGATGTCCTCCAGGCACGCCGCGAGATCGCCCGTGGTCCGGAAATTGGGCAGAGGGACCGAACCCAGTCCCCCGGCCTCGGAAACCGCGACAGCCAGATCCGCGTAGGATATCAAGAACATGGGAGCCCCAATGATGGGGACGTCCACGTTCAACATGTCGGTAAACTCGGTTCTTATCCGTTGCATAAAAATGGGCTCCCAACAACCGGCTCGGCCGGATCTTGTGTCGCGCACGGTCAACGCAGGCCGCTTACGGCTTCCGCGACCATCATCCCGCTCTCAACTGCGGACGGCAGACCGGTGGTGCCCGAAGGCTTGGCCCCGTCGCCCACTTGGTACAGACCTTTGACCGGAGTCTCTTGCGGAACATCTTTGCCCGGCCAACAGTGCATGCCGGGCCAAGTGCGGTGAAACGTGCCCGTCAACAGGATTTTCACACGCCTTGCGAAGTCCGGGATCAGGTCGTTCAGATCCGCAAAGCACGCCTCCAAGACGCGCTTGGTGTCCAGAGGCGGCAGAGATGACCGGGGACCGCCGCCGGCAAGAATCATGTGTGTGCCGGCCGGGGCAAGTTCCGGACACACGACCGTCGGTTGATACAACGCGTTCACGCTCTGCGCTCCGGTTATGAGGAGATGGTCGTGCTCGATGAGCGGCTCGTCCGAACTCATGTGAACCGCGACCACCACCGCGGGCACCCCGTTTTGCCTCACGTCGTCCACGTACGTTCCCGTGAAGTTCTCCTCCCCAGCCAATTGCAGGGTCCGGAGGGGGCCGATGTTGCTGATTACTACGGAAGCGCGAACTTCCACGTCCGCTCCGTCCTTTGACAGGACCGCGCCCCGTGCCCTTCCCTCCTCCACGAGGATTCTTCGTGCCGGTGCACTCGTCCGCACTTCGCCGCCGAAATCACAAATTTTCTCGGCCAATGCCCGTGCCAGATCAATGCTGCCGCCCGGACAGTACCCGAAGCGCTTGACGCCTCCCAATTTCTTGATGAAGGCAAAGAATTCTCGCGCAGGCAGTTCGTGGGTATTCACCAGGAGCGTTGCCGAGACCATGGTCTGAAAGATCCGGAGAATTGCATCATTTCGTGTGTGCCTCAACAACCAGTCCTTCAGGCACACTTCCTCGGAGAATCCCGTGGTGCGCATCGCCGCGGAAAACGCCCGGAGCACCCTGTCGATTTCACCTTCGTCGTCCGATGCCGCGGCGAGGAGAGTCTTGAGCCCCCCCTTTGGGGGAACCTCCACCGTACGGCCGTCGATCAGGTAGTGAGGAGCCCCGGCTTCTCGCACATCGAATTTCGCACCGACCGTTCTGAAGAGATTCTCCACCACTCCGCCAAGTTCCACGCCGATGACTCCGGTGGTGCACTTGAATCCCTTGTAATCAAGGGTCGAGCATCTGCCTCCGATCCGTGGAAGACGCTCCGCCACCAGAGTTTTCAAGCCCTTCCGAGCGAGCAGGGCCGCGGCACTGAGCCCGCCCATGCCGGCCCCCAGGACCAGGACGTCAACGCGGGGCGCGGTCATTCGGCTCCTCTCGATCGCCGGCCCCGCTCAGGGCCCCGGACGGGCAATGATCCACACATATGAGGCAATCCGTGCAGTTCTCGTCCACTTCGGCGAGGCCAAAGCATGACAACGCGTCCTCCGGACAAACCGTGACGCAGACCGCGCAACCTGTGCAACGTGTGGACTCAACGGTAATCATTTCGTCTCTTCACGAAGTGTGGGAGAATCGGATTCTTCTCCGTGCAATGGGCCTTATCTCAGCTCATCACCCGGCACTGAAGAGATTGCCTCAAAACCGGGCGGGTGCCGATATATAGGGCGGCACCCTCACCCCTACCCTCTCTCAGAGGGAGAGGGAGCAATCCCGCGGGACGGATAGGCGTTCGCAGGCTCCGCCCTGACCATGTCCCATAACTTTTGGCTGGGCACCGTGAACATCGGTTGCCTATA
>JAVHLK010000151.1:891-9687 GCA_031082285.1 Desulfomonilaceae bacterium | reverse complement strand
GTAGGCAACCGATGTTCACGGTGCCCAGCCAAAAGTTATGGGACATGGTCAGGGCAGGAGCCTGGGAACGAGAGGAGGGGGATTTCCAGACAAAGTCCGGGGCCCAGTTTTCCTTTTGGACCTGGCCGGGGAGACGGGCATCCCGAGCAGAACGCGGGAGTCCCACGAAAGTTGCTTGAGGCTCCGCACTTTCTTTGGTAGCCCAGGCCTCCGTGCCCGGAAAGCTCTGGTTCCAGTTATCAGACTCGCTCACAGGAGCAGAATGTGTCACCGTATTTACGGCATAAATCACTAGGCCGATGACAAGGACTTGAGCTCTTCGAGCACTTCCCGGAGCTTGTCCGCCATATCGTCGGTAACGTCGTGTGTTCGTATGGTCAAAGCCTCTTTCAACTGAGAGATCTCGGCCTCGATTTCCGCGAACAACGCGGGCACGATTTCCCCGACCTCGACAGGAACTTCCTCGGCGGGGGTTACGGAAACACCTATGGTCGGATCCAGTTCCAGAACCTCGCCGCGGCGAGGCACATATACGTCGAGCCCGAAGCGTTCACTGACAACCTGTGCGAATGCTTCGCTCGATCCAGCCTCACCGTGTACAACGAAAACACGGGGCGTTGAATTCCCGGTGAAGTTGCCGACCCATTTGAGCAAATCCGCCTGATCCGCGTGAGCGGACACTCCCCCAATCGTGTAGACTCTTGCTCTTACCGCAACCGGTTCGCCAAAAATCTTTACCGTCTTTGCACCGTCCACGATCTGCCTGCCGGTGGTTCCCTCGGCCTGGAACCCCGTGATGATGATGCAGGCCCCCGGCCTCCACAGATTGTGCTTGAGGTGATGCTTGATCCGACCGGCAGTACACATGCCGTTGGCTGAAATGACGATCGCCGGTCCGGACAGGTTGTTGATCTCCATGGACTCCTTGGTAGTACGAGTGAATCGCAAATTCGGCAGGCCGAGCGGATCGAAGCCCTGGTCAATGATCGCTTGCGCGGCTGCATCGAAGTATTTACTATTCCTGTGGAAGATCTCCGTTGCCTTTATTGCGAGCGGGCTGTCCAGAAATATGGGGATGTCCGGCAGCTTTCCATCGCGGTGGAACTCTCCGAGCACATACAGCAGTTCCTGAGTCCTCTCCAGAGCAAATGCCGGTATGATCACTTTTTCACCGCGAGATACTCCGTAATGAATCGCTTCCAACAGCTCGATCTTGCTCGCCTCAAAGTCACGATGCCGTCGGTCGCCGTACGTCGACTCGATAAAGAGATAGTCCGCTTCCGTAATCTTGAACGGTTCATTCACAAGAGGCTGGTCTTGCCTCCCCAGGTCGCCCGAAAATACGACCTTCGTCTCGGTACCGGAGTCCTCGATCCACAGCTCCACCGAACACGATCCGAGTATGTGGCCTGCATCGCGAAGACGCGCCTTGATGCCCGGCTCAATATCGAAAACCTTGTCGAGTTCGACGGGATGCAGGTACTTCAGACTCTCCTCCGCGTCTTCCGTAGTGTACAACGGCTCAATCTGACGCCGGGCCCTGCGGCGATTCTTCCTTGTTTGCCATTCCGCGTCCATCTCCTGAACATGCGCGGAATCGAGCAGCATCACCTCGCACAATTCGGCCGTCGGGGGAGATGCGATTATTCTCCCTCGAAAACCGTCCTTAACGATCTTTGGAATGCGTCCGCTATGGTCGATATGTGCATGCGTCAGGATGAGGGTGTCGACCAGCGTCGGATCGTAGCCCCAGTCTAGTCGGTTTCGACTCTCTATCTGTTTTCCGCCCTGAAAGAGCCCGCAATCGATGAGCACCCGGCCGCCCCCGGCGGTCTCAATCAGAAAATTGGAACCCGTAACCGAACGCGCGGCACCGAAACAGGTGACCTTGATCATCGCGTCTGCCTCCTAGTTCCTGCTTCTCAGTTTTGCAAGCAGCCGAAGAATTTCGATATACAGCCACACCAGGGTCACCATCAGTCCAAAGGCGCCGAACCATTCCATGTAAGCCGGTGCCCCGGATTGCGATCCCTTTTCAATGAAGTCGAAATCCAGGACAAGATTCAGCGCGGCTATCACGACAACAAAGACGCTGAACCCGATTCCCACCAGCCCGCTCCCATGAATATACGGGACGTTAACGCCGAACAAACCCAGGACAATGGAGACAAGGTACACCAGGAAAATTCCCCCGGTGGCGGCAACGATGCCCATTCTGAAGTTATCCGTCACCTTGATGAGGCCCGATTTGTAGACCATGAGGAGCACGGCCAGAGTGCCGAAGGTCAGACCGACGGCCTGAAAAACGATTCCCGGGTACTGTGATTCGAGGATCGCGGAAATCCCCCCGATGAACAGCCCCTCCAGCAGCGCGTATAGGGAAGCCGTGATCGGAGACCAGGCAGGCTTGAACACGGTGACCAGGGCTACGATGAGCCCGCCGACGGCTCCCACGATGACCCAGGGCATCACGGAAGCCGGGTCCATAGTTTGCGAATAGAGGTACCAGGTCCAGCCTGAAGTCAATAAGACCAGCGCCAACAGGAACGCGGTCTTGTTGACTGTACCTTGGATCGTCATGGTCTCTTCGTCCGTTGCGGGGATGCCGAGTCCCTGAAACGTCCGGTCGCCGAGCGCCGGATTACCGGATCGCAGCTCCATAGTCTCCTCCCGTGATTCTCATTGAATGCCGTTGCACCCGCGGTTGCCCACGGGGCGTCCATCCTCGTCGACCCTGGGGCAATTCGTCATGATCGATTTCGCTTCTCCGAAGCTTCGCGTTTCAACCGCAACGGCAGGAGTCGATAATGCACTGAATCTCTCGCCGGTTCAACCGGAATTCCGTTCGGCGTTAGACGGCCCGACCGGGCCTAAAGATGGAACACGCTGCAACGGTGTAGGTCGTCGGGTCTGATGGGCTTCGGAGAGTCACGGAGCAGAGGGTGAAACGATTGAACTCGTAGCGGACGTGGACACGCTCCTACAGGCTCAGTGCCTCTATGACACGGATTACTTTCTTACCGTATGTAAGCCCTCTTTGAGCAACAGCGAGATCGAACAACTCAAGGACGGCATGCTCAAGGCCTATCGGTGGCAGTACATCTTTTCCGGAGTCGAGCACCCGAAATACCAAGAACTCATGGGAGTGCTTACTACGGATGAGCAACGAGAACGTCTCGGGAATGCGCCGGCCGGTCTCGCATGACGGTGATCTACTGACGGTCGTCCCGAATCGAACGCGGACTCCGCATGTTCTAGAAAACCGGTATCAGCCCATAGCCTCGTGCCTGATAGCCGAATGAACTGATCCATCCATTCTGCACGTGCTCGATTCCGGGTATGACCGCTTGCGGCTCCAGCCCAAAGTGTTTCACCGCGAACAGGCAGATCTCAAACCTTACACCATCTTTACCCATCTGAAGGATAAGACCTGCAATCTTGTCGAGGGTCTTCTGTTCCTCAGGTGAGAAGCCCTCTCTGTTCGTACTGAGCAGCTTCACCGACGGTCCCATGAATGCAACCACGAAATCGGGTTTGGGTGAAATCCGCGTGACTGCCTCATCTTTATAGGTTAACTGAATCAATGTGAGATAGTCGAGGACCGCTTCCGGTTTCGCATTTCGGAAATCGAAAACGACCTTGACGGCATCAACCCCTTTCAAGGCTTCGTAGGCCTCGGCACGGCTCAATGCAGGGGAGGTCATGGATAGACACGCTATGAGAAGCATGCTCAACAGGGCGATCGTAATTCTGGATCTCATCACTATTACCTCCTGTCGTGTACGGCGTTCAGCACCGCGGTTTTTCCCTTACCGGGCTCTCGGGACGGACAGTACGCTCTCCATCAGGCATCCGCGTTCCGGCACAGGTATTCGATAAACCAATTGAATCAGATCTCAGCCGAAACCCCGGGCCTCCTTTTCCGAAATTCTTCTCTGTGAGAGAGTTTATTACTCGATTCTCAGGGGACAAGGAAAAATCTTCCAGAATGCAGTTCGAGAAGTCGGTTTCAACCGGGGGGTCAAAGGCGTCTCTTGGTCGAGTTGGTCACGGTGTTTCTGAAGGAGGGTACCGAGTTCCAGCCGGACACCGAACTCGTGGAAAACCCGACTTGTATCGGCATGGGAAAGCTCAACTTCTTGACCGGCGTCGTTTCAGTACCTTTCTTATGAGAGATACACACGGCAATCGGAGAAAGGATCCATATGCAAACGGTGTGCAATTCATTTGGTCGTATGCGGACAACGCTGGGGACAATCATGTCGGCTTTGTTGTTTGTGGTTCTCGCCCTGGGAGGCTGCGGCACGCAGGAACAACCCCGGGCATCGAGAGAACCAATGCGCCCCAAGGTACCGGTGGCTGCACCTCTAGAGAAGGAGATCGTTGATTGGGACGAGTACACGGGCCGGTTCGCAGCCATTGAATCGGTAGAGGTTCGTGCACGCGTGAGCGGATACCTCCAGTCGATCCATTTTGAGGACGGGGCTTTCGTGGACAAAGGCGATCTGCTCTTTGTCATCGATCCCCGCCCTTTCAAGGCCGAGCTGGAGCAGGCAACAGGCGAGCTGCAACGCGCCGAAGCTCGGGCCGAGCTCACCAAACTACAGTTGGCACGTCAGGCGGTTCTGCTTGACGAAAAGGCCATATCACGGGACCAATACGACACCCGGCTGTCCGAACACCGGCAGGCATTGGCTCAGGTACACGCCGCTCGTGCCGCGGTCACGGCCGCGGAACTCAACTTGGAGTTCACGGAGGTGCGGTCTCCCATCAAGGGTAGAATAAGCAGGCACCTGGTTACGGTGGGGAACCTGATCAACGGTGGGACCGCGGACTCCACACTGCTGACCACCATTGTGTCGCTCGATCCCATTTTCTTCTATTTTGACGTGGATGAACGAACGTATTTGAAGTACGCGGGCCTTGGCGACCGAGGTAAACTCCCCGCCCACGGCAATGGAATGACTCCGGCATTTGCCAAATTGTCCAATGAACGTGATTTCGCACACCGGGGCCACATCGATTTCGTGGACACCGGTATTGGTCGCGAGACCGGATCGATACGATTTCGCGCCGTCTATCCCAACACGGACGGGATACTGGTCCCCGGCATGTTTGCGCGGGTGCGCGTACCCGCGAGCCGTGATTACAACGCACTGCTCATCCCGGAAAGCGCCGTGGGGAGAGACCAAGCGATTCAGTTCGTATACGTTGCCAATGAAGAAGGCGTTGTGGAGCGCAGAAATATTGAGATGGGGCCTCAAGCGTGTGGTTTGCGTGTTGTCGGAAATGGCCTGAAGCCGAGAGACAGAGTCATCGTGAAGGGTACGCAATTCATCCGCGCCGGTGCCGTTGTGGAGCCGGTTGAGGAAAGGATCGAACTCGCTGCCCGCAACTGCCTCGCGGAGGAATACATGCAAGCCGTTGCACGGCTCTCAGGCGATGCCGCCATGTCATCGAATGCCGGCATGCAGTAGTATCACCGAGCGATCTGACTGGGTTGCCGACAAGAATTCGGCAATGCGGGCATGTAAGCCCGTGTTGCCCAAGTTGTATTCAGGTGCTCCATGAAACTGCCCCATTTCTTCATTGAACGACCGATTTTCGCGACCGTACTGTCGCTGGTGATCGTATTGGTAGGAATGCTGTCGTATTACGACTTGCCGGTGGCTCAATACCCGGATGTCGTTCCCCCGACCATCGTGGTCACCACAAGCTTTCCGGGTGCATCCGCAGATGTGGTGGCCAAGACTGTTGCCACGCCGTTGGAGCAGGAAATCAACGGCGTGGAGAATATGCTGTACATGGAATCCCAGTCCACCGCGGACGGAAGCCTGACGCTCACGGTCACCTTCAAGCTGGGGACCGACCTGGACCAGGCCCAGGTCCTGGTTCAGAACCGTGTGGCGGTCGCGGTGCCGAGATTACCCGAAGAGGTCCGGCGAATCGGCGTGACCACGAATAAGCGTTCCCCCGATCTCCTCCTGGTTGCCCATCTGTACTCACCCGACAATTCCCGTGACGAGCTGTACATGAGCAACTACGCGTTCATCCGAATCAGGGATGTTCTGGCCCGGGTCGACGGAGTCGGCGAGGTGGTACTGTTCGGGGCCCGTGAGTACAGTATGCGGATCTGGCTTGATACCGGGCGTCTCGCGGAATTGGACATGATCCCGGGGGACGTGGTCGAGGCGCTCAGGTCGGAAAGCGTTCAGGTCGCGGCCGGCAGCCTTGGCAAACCACCGACCGATAAGGCCGTTCCGTTCCAATGGACCGTCGAGACCAAGGGACGACTTAGCGACCCGGAGGAATTTGCCGAAATCGTAGTGAAAACCGGCACGGACGGTCGGCTCGTTCGAGTTGGAGACGTCGCGCGGGTGGAACTGGGAGCACTCGATTATTCCATGAACAGCTACATGGACCTGCAAAAGGCCTCGGCCATCGGGGTATTCCAAAGGCCCGGAGCAAATGCGATTTCGACCACGGACAACGTACTGAAGACCCTGGAGGAGCTGAGCCGAGACTTTCCGCCAGGTGTGGCTTACGAGGTGGTGTACAATCCGACCGTTTTTGTGGAAAGCTCCATCAACGCGGTGATCCTGACCATTTTCGAGGCAAGTGTCTTCGTGGTGCTGGTGATTTTCCTGTTCCTCCAAAGTTGGAGGGCCACGATCATTCCTATCGCGGCAATCCCGGTTTCTCTCATCGGTACGTTCGCGTTGATGAATGCCCTCGGTTTCTCCCTGAACACCCTTTCCCTGTTTGGCCTGGTGCTCGCCATCGGGATCGTGGTGGACGACGCGATCGTTGTTGTGGAGAACGTCGCACGAAAGATCGAACAGGGGCTCGATCCCAAAGAAGCGACTCACAAAGCCATGGACGAGGTGGGGAGCGCCCTGATTGCCATGGGCCTGGTGCTGGTGGCCGTGTTTGTTCCGACGACTTTCCTGGGGGGAATCAGCGGACAATTCTATCGGCAATTCGCGCTCACGGTCGCAGGGTCGACCGCCATCTCCGTACTGGTGTCGCTTACGCTGAGTCCCGCCATGTGTGCGCTGCTCCTCAAACCGAAACGGAATGAGCACGAGCAGGCGGGACGTTTGCATCGGATGACTCTTGGACGGTTCTTTCGGGGATTCAATTGGTTGTTCGGCAAGGCTCGATCCGGGTATACGCGCGCGGTCGGCCGGATCATACGTGTCAGTGCACTGGGGCTCATCGTATACGCAATCCTTGTGGCTTCAATCTACGGGTCTTTCCGGCAGGTGCCCACCGGCTTCATTCCGTCGCAGGATCAAGGGTATCTCATTGTGAGCATCCGTCTTCCCGAGGGCGCTTCTCTCGATCGCACCGACGAGGTAACCCGCCGTGCGGCTCAAATCGCCCAGGATACCCCCGGTATAGTCCACACGGTAGCTCTGGCGGGGCTTTCCGGAGCAAACCGGATTCGAACCTCAAACGCCGCGGCCATTTTCATCCTCTTGGACGATCCCGCGAAAAGGGGGCGGGAGGGTCTCTTGATGCCGAGAGTACTGGCAGACCTGAGAAGACGACTGTCAGTGATACGAGACGGTATCGTGGTCGTCATTCCCGCTCCTCCCGTACGAGGTATCGGCACGGGGGGCGGATTCGAAATGATCATACAGGACCGCGGGGGACTCGGTTACGAAGCCCTGCTCGAAACAACGGAAAAGATGCAGGCTGAAGCCAATCGGACCCCCGGCTTGGTGCAGGTCTTCACCACGTTTCAAACAGACAATCCGCAAGTCTTCGTGGACATAGACCGAGTCCAGGCTCGTATGCTCGATGTGCCTCTCCCTCGAATCTTCGAAGCCATGCAGGTCTACTTGGGATCACTCTATGTGAATGACTTTAATTTCTTGGGCAGGACATTCCGGGTGACTGCTCAAGCCCAGGCACGTTTCCGCGAGGACCCCGAAGACATCCTCGCACTCCGGACCCGAAGCGCCTCGGGTGCGGTCGTACCCCTGGCCTCAGTTGCGAGCATTCGAGAGACGACGTCACCGGCACGCATCTTGCGCTACAACCTTTTCCCGGCAGCGGAATTGAGAGGAGACACCGAGCCGGGGTTCAGTTCCGGTGAAGCGATCTCGGCCATGGAAGACCTTGCAGCAAAGACCCTGCCTTCCGGCATGAGCTTCGAATGGACTTCGTTGGCCTATCAGGAGAAGTTGGCGGGCGATCTCGGGATCTATATCTTCGTTCTGTCCGTCTTGTTCGTGTTCCTGTTCCTGGCAGCTCAGTACGAAAGCTGGCTCCTACCACTGGCAATCATTCTGATCGTTCCCCTGTGCTTGCTCTCTTCGATTGCCGGCGTCTGGATCCGAGGGATGGAGAACAATTTGCTCACCCAAATCGGATTCGTGGTGCTGGTCGGGCTGGCCGGGAAGAATGCCATCCTCATCGTGGAATTTGCCAAACAGAAGGAAGACGCGGGGCTGGATCGGTTCCAAGCCGTGGTGGAGGCATGCAGGTTGAGACTCCGCCCCATTCTCATGACGGCACTCGCATTCATCTTCGGCGTAGTACCGCTGGTTACGGCATCAGGACCGGGTTACGAAATGAGGCAGGCCGTAGGAACCGCGGTCTTCAGCGGCATGGTGGGCGTCACCTTTTTCGGCCTCTTTCTCACGCCGGTATTCTATGTGGTGCTGAGAAAGTTCGCAAGAAAGACCCCAAAGAAAGCCTCTGACGCATCGTGACGCCTTTGACCTCAGATTGTGAAACGGTAACCGACCTGAACGGTCCGTATAAACCCGATTCTCGTAGAAGGTA
>JAVHLK010000151.1:0-881 GCA_031082285.1 Desulfomonilaceae bacterium | reverse complement strand
GGACACGCGGTCGGGATGGGCTATGGGTTCGCGTCCGACGAAAAATCTGAGGCCCGATGGCGACGACGCATACGCGGATGGGCGGCATGCGCACAATTGTGATTGACAACAGAGTGAGAGAGATGTACGGTGAGTCCCAACGTACCGGTGATTGCCCGAGAATCGCGACCGATTCTTGAACTAGGGTTCCCAGGTAGTGAATAGTGGAACACCCGGCGGGCATCCTTACGACACAAGGGTGCCGGGGGGATGGGCCCGAGACCGAGAGGGGCCGCTGCATTTCGGACAAAACCTTGGGCAATTGCTCACCCATCGCTTACTTGTGCACCGTACAACGTTGCTGCCGTATCGGGTCTTGTGGAATGTTGTCGCGTACGCCTTTCGTGTTACCGAACGGTGTCGGGACACGGTATCCTCCTTCAAGCTCCCATAGTGCAGAATCGCCGCATGGTGCGAAGCCGACATCCGTATCAACCGAGAACCTGAGAAACCGATGCCGATCCGCCGGCCTGGGCCGCGGTTTCGATCCGGGATTGTACCGTGCGATATGGGGCTGTACGGTTCCCTTGAACTTGCAATGTCCACGACCAATCGGTCGAAGAGCGTGTGAGAGCCACGGCGAGGGAGAAGTGTGAGGTCCTGCCGGCGGGGGAGAATCATTGCATTCTTGTTCGCGGCGCTCACAAAAGTCATGGCGAGACAAAGCACGGCTCCGAAGCATCTCTCTCCATCCGTTGCAGCGCTTGACCTTTCTCGACGAGGGTGAACCCGCAGAGAAACGGCCGTGCCAAGATACAAGGATAGACACCGGACGACCGGGTCACGGAGATCGAGCGGCTGAGATTACGCCGGTGAGAAGCGGCAGGAGACCTGCTTCAAGT
>JAVHLK010000150.1 GCA_031082285.1 Desulfomonilaceae bacterium | reverse complement strand
TTCCTTGCATCGAGAAAGCGCACACAGGACGAAGGTCTTGCAACAGAGGCGCAGACGACGCCCCGAGATCAATTCCTTGATTTCCTTTCAGAGCAAGAGGAAGACGAAGAGACGGCCGGCAGACCCGACGTTCACGGTGCCCATGCCGGCCCCTATTCCGATGTGGATCTCTGGGCTTCCGATATTCCCGGGGGGCCGGTGGTAACGCCCGAACCCATTAAGCCAAAATGGTGGGGAGCATGAAAGCGTTTCGCAATCTGCTGCCGGCCGTCGCCCTATTGATCGTATGCGGCTGGATTGGAACCGATACGTCGGCGGCAGGAAAGTGGGGCGTGCTCGACGGCGAAGCCCTTGCTCAGGAACCCCAGGGGACCGAAACACCCGTAAGACAGGACCCGCCCAAAGTTGATGACGCACAGCTGTCGTGGGAAATACCCGGCAGAGTATCGATTTACAGTCTGGAGTTCGGTCCTGCCCTGTGGAAAGGAAACGAGTGGGAATTCGTGGGCAACAGCCGCACGTTCAATGCAGGCCAGTACAAGGACCGGTTGACGTTGATGGTTCGATTCTCCTACTTCGGGTCCCGGTCCGAGATACCCCTCAAATTTGTCATCAAGCTCCCCGATTCAAGGCAGTACGACGAGACGGTAAGTCTTCTCAGCCGCCGAGGCCAGTATACCTATCATTTCACCATTCACCGTCCGGAGGATTTCCTTGGGAGTGGTTCGGTGTACCTCTACTATGGATTCAGCATGGTCGATGTGCTGGACTTCACTATAGTACCCGGCTCGTGACGCGGGACGTTGACCGGTCATCCCCGCTCAAAGTCACGAACGTTCCCTCGAGCATGCCCGAGAAACGAACGAAACGTCGATTGGACAGTCTGCTGGTGGAGAGGAGATACGCGGCGTCCCGACAGAGGGCCGCCGCGCTGATCATGGCCGGAAAGGTCACGGTCGACGGAGTTCTGGCAGACAAGCCCGGCAAACAGGTTCTTGATTCGTCAGAGGTGACGGTCCGAGAGGACATGCCGTACGTGAGTCGAGGCGGAATCAAGCTCGCCGGCGCGCTGGACGCGTTCGGCAGGGATCCCTCGGGCTTGGCGATTCTCGATGCAGGAGCATCCACGGGTGGATTCACCGACTGTCTGCTCCAACGCGGGGCCTCAATGGTGATTGCCGTGGATGTGGGCTACGGTCAGATCCACTGGAACATGCGATGCGATCCCCGAGTGGTCGTCATGGAGCGGGTGAACGCCCGTTCGCTTACCGTTGCGGATTTGCCTTGTCCCATAGACGCAGCCGTAGCGGACCTCTCCTTTATCTCCTTGAAACTGGTGCTCCCGGTCCTCAGGGAACTGCTGCCGGTGGGCGGCTGGCTTCTCCCGCTGATCAAGCCGCAATTCGAGGTCGGACGGTCCGACGTGGGAAAAGGAGGGGTTGTCCGAGATGCAGCCAAGATTCGTCGGGTTGTCGACGACCTCAAGGAATTCGCCGCAGGAGCCGGGTTTGACGTGCTGGGGGAAGTGGAAAGCTCCATCAGAGGCCCGAAAGGCAACCAGGAGTATTTTCTGAACCTGGTCAAGAGATGAGCGCATTGCTTTTGCATTGAAAACCCCGCCGGTATGAGCTAGACTTCTCTTCTTCTCTGGGATCCCCGCAGATACAATATGAGGATGCGAAAGGTGGAGAGTATGTCGTTCCCGGACATTGAATACCAAATGAAGATGATCATGCGAGGCGTGGAGGAGATCATCCACGAAGAAGAGATGCGCGTGCGGCTCCGCAAAAGCCTGGACACCGGAGTCCCGCTCAGGATCAAATTGGGGGTGGACCCCACGGCCTCGGATATCCATTTGGGTCATATGGTGACCATCCGCAAGTTGAAGCATTTTCAGGAATTGGGCCATACTTCGATATTTCTCATCGGAGATTTCACCGCTCGTATCGGAGATCCCACCGAACGATCCGATGCGCGAATGAGATTGACCAAGGAACAGGTCTGGGAGCATGCCGCCACATTCAAATCCCAGGTTTTTCGAATTCTGGACGAGGAAAAGACCGAGCTGCGCAACAACGGAGAGTGGTTTGACAACATGACCTTTGCCGACTGTCTCGATCTCGCGTACCGGTCGACCGTCGCTCGCATGCTCGAACGCAACGACTTCGAAAAACGTTACAAGGAAGGCAACCCCATCAGTATCACGGAATTTCTGTACCCGCTCATGCAGGGGTACGACTCGGTGGCGTTGAAGTGCGACGTGGAACTGGGCGGCACGGACCAGAAATTCAATCTGTTGGCCGGCAGAGATCTTCAGATTCAGCACGGCCGGCCGCCGCAGATCGTCATGATGACCCCGTTGATTGAAGGCCTGGACGGGTCGAAGAAGATGAGCAAGACAGAGGGCAACTACATCGCGGTGGATGACGCTCCCGAGGATATGTTCGGAAAGACCATGTCCATCAAGGACGATCTCATAGTCAAGTATTTCAACCTGTTGACCGATGTGGACGATGATGAGATCCGGCGCTGCGGACAAGCTCTGAACGAGATCGAGAAACACCAGGATCCCGACGATCCGTATCACCCGATGCAGATCAAGAAGGTCCTGGCCCGGAGTATAGTAAAGGAATACAAGGGTTCGGACGCGGCGGCCATGGCCGAAGCTCACTTTGAGCGAGTGGTCCAGAGGCGTGAGACTCCGAAAGACGTTCCCTTGGTGTATGTAAACTTGCCCCGAATGCTCGCGTATGAGGTGGTATCCCAGTGCGCTTCCACCTCCAAAGCCGAGGCGAGAAGGCTGATCGTTCAGGGAGCGGTACGCATCGACGGGATCAGAGTCTCGGACCCCATGACTGAAGTGGACTTCGGAGTTGACGAGAAGGGTCTTCAGGTGGGCAAACGCAAGTTCTATCGCCTGACGCTCAAGACCGAATGAGACGACGGAAAAGAGCTTGCCGCGAAGTGCTTCGATCCGGATTTCCCCATTCATCTTGCTGAACGGGTCGGTCGGACTCCCGACGAACGGTCCCCCGTACGGATCACCACCGCGGCCCCATACCGCGCCCGGTGCTTTGGGAATCATGGGAAAGCCTTTATGGGTGCAAGAATTTCCAGACACAACTTGACAAACTCGCTAAAAAGGTGTCAAATGGCATCCGGCTGCAAATATGGTCTTTTTATGGCTATCGATCTGTTTTGTTGTGAGGGTAAAATGGTTTTGAACCGTTATGGGGCGGCGTTCTCGTTCATGCTGATAATCGGGTTGGCTTGTCCGCATCTCTCAGGCGCAGGCTGATGTGGGATCGGCACCGGCTCCTGGTCAGGAGGCATGGGGTTTTCCGGCGGACCGAGTTTCTCGGCTTGGCAGCAGGACGGATACGACGCGTACACGAACAGGTATGAGCAGTATACCGGTCAACGATCGCGGCACGTCGTGATCGAAGACCCATCAGAGCCTGTGAGCGCGGTCCGGGTAACTCGAACTACGAATGTGAGACCTTCAAGCGTTTCTTCCCAACGCTCAGTTCGTCCCGGGCAAGGTAGCCTGCAACAAGTCCCGTTGGGTGCGCAGCAGTCCGCAACTCGGCCCGCGCAACAAAGGATCGCTGCTGAATCGAGCGGTCGGCTTGCCTCCGGCAGGCATTCCGGGTCGGCATCCGCTCGGGTCTTGGGACCGCATCTGTGGTGACGTGTTCGGTCCGGACGGAGCGAAACACTGTTGCCCTTACGGATGGGTTACCTCCGAGAGGTTCGTCACCTTGCCGAGGAGATGCGTTTATCCGAATCATCCATTCACGGTGAGACGTAATTGAAGTGCGTATGTGGGACACGATTTCGTGATCGGTTCATCGGATGCGAGGAACGGATAACATTTTCATATCGGTGGGAACCCGGACGGGATCCGGAGTGACAAGGCCGAATGAAACTGTACATTCATAGGGTCACGGCAAGAACACAGGAAGAGCTTCTCCACCCGGAAACACGGCTACCGCGAGATTTCAGACAATGTCGCCGTATCCTGACAACAAAGGTCAAGAGGGCTTGTTTTGAGCGAAAAGGATTACAAGAGCGGACGGGCGAGAGAACACAATAACGGGTCTGGGAAGATGGACGATTTGGATCCCGATTCCAACGAAATGGAATCCTGGATGGACGAAGACTCCGACGACGCGTTTTCCACTGCGGGCAGGGGCACCACTCCTGCGTTCCACGGTTCCTCTAAGACGGACACGCGGCTTGAGCGCATCAAGCAGAGTCATTCACTTCTCAAGCAGTTTACTCCCAATGAATTGAAAGTTCTTATGAATCTCAAGAGGAACACGTCTCCTAAGGCTTGGACGCTTCGAGAAGACCTGGTGGTGCTCACACTGCATTTAAGCAACCGAGAAATTGCCGAACTTCTCAAGGACCGCAATAAGGAAGCGGTCAAGAAAAGACTGCAATTGCTTCGCTCCAAGGGTCTTGCCAAGAGGATGCCGACGGAAGGGGCGGCACCTGCCGTGAAATCTTAAGATCCTTGAACATGGGTGGGGAACCGGACAGTCCAGTCGGAATGTATTTGCTGCGTTGACTGCCTAGAATCAGGTGACTATTCTTTGCTAACGGAATCAGGCCGGGACCTTGGAGTACGTGAATTCACGGGTCCGATCCCAAGTGCAGGAGTGCGAGAGCCTGCCGAAGATTTCACGATGTGCAAATCGTCTAAGGAATGCCCGGCCGGAACCGCGTCCTTCAAATAGTTCCAACGAAAGGAACCTACAATGGATAACAAAGAACTGGTTCGCTTAGGTTTTGAAAAAGGATGCAACCAGCACGATATGGAAGCGGCAGCTGAGCTGATCAGCGAAAACTATATGTTGCACGATCCCTCACAGCCGGATTTTCCCGGCGGCCGCGAGGCGTTCAAGCAAATGTGCAGCAGTTTCATGGAAGCAATACGGGACTCCTCCTGCACCATAGAGGATCAAATCGAGGAAGGCGATAAGGTAGTGACTCGGTTCACATTCTCGGGCTGCCAGGTGAAGGACCTGCCGGACATTCCGTCCAAGGGAGGGTGCTTTAATGTGAGCGGGGTGACGGTCAGCCGCGTGGCTGACGGCAAGATCGCGGAAGAATGGATGTACATGGACGAGCTTGGCATGCGAAAGCAGCTCGGGATCTCGTAATCACCCTGCGTCACTTGATCGCCGACGTGCTTCTGCGGGAACGCGAACAGGGTTGCGGCGAGCGGACCTACTGGCTCTGAGCGCTGACCGCAGGTCATACGGGTCTTCCGGAGATCACTCCGGAAGATTCTGCTCGAGCGTGTCGGCATGAGGCCTATTTTCGAGAAAACAGGCACTTGACAAGGGCGCAGAAAGTCTGTAGGTTGGCCGAGTCGGGACGTGGCTCAGCCTGGTAGAGCACTGCATTCGGGATGCAGGGGTCGCTGGTTCAAATCCAGTCGTCCCGACCAGTAATATTAAATACTTAGTTCCCTATTCTCCCTCACTTCGGTGGGGTTTAACCGGTCTCAGTTAACACCCAGTTAACATTTTTTCATGGCCTCTCGTGGGAGTGCGATTCCCCGAGGGGCTTTTCCTTTTTGCCACCAGGATCTCGGTCTCCCCATGGTCGAAGGTCATCGAGTCTATGGCGGCGACCAATTCCTGATCGCTGATCCTGCCATAACGCTCACTCACTGACCTCTCCTTGGTAGAATGACCGAGAATCGCTTCTCGGATCTCCGGATCCATCCTCGACCGCCGCGCGTTTGTCTTCCAAGTATGCCGGAGGTCGTGGAACCGTGGCCAAGGTTTCTCAAGTCCCAGCTTCTTACATGCACGGGGCCAAGGATTCCTTGCGGTCTCTTCTGGTATGGGCCGCAACCCGCGCCGATCCTGGACAAAAAAAACATCATCACATCCCAGCACCGTAAGTCTCATCGCATCTTCGAGAATAGGCACAAGCTCTTGATGAACGGGAACCCTCTTCCAGTGCCCCTCTTTGGTCTCTTCCGGTGTTAGTGTGATGATGCGCTTGGCCAGCTTCACACCCTGGCGCTTCAGTCCGAGAATTTCACCCCGCCGCATGCCCGTGAAAAAAGCTGTCCAAATTATGGAGCTAAACCACTCGGGGCAGCTGTCAGCAATGGCTCGCACATCGCTCCGAGCGACGTAAGCTTCCCGCTCGCTGCTCTTGCGAGAAAGCTGCTCGACTATGCGGACCGGGTTCGTGTCCAAGAGTCGCATCTCGATCATGACTCCGAACAGTCGGCTCAGTGTCGACGTCTCCCAGTTTACAGTGGTCGGACTCGCCCCTTCTGCCAGACGTTCAGCCTGATAAAGCCTCAAGTCCGGTGCCCACAGGTCTTTGAGACGCTTCTCCTTACCGATCTTCCGAACCAAGTGCTTGAGAGAATAGATGTACCGGTCTTTGGATTTACATCCCCGTACCGAGGGGTAGTTGAGAAATATTCCGGTGGCCCGCCATAAGGTCAGTTCATCCTGCACAGGCTCCTTGTCACGAAGGTCAGGAGGAATCTCCCAGCCTTGATTTTGGAACATGCGGACACACACCTCTCGGCACTCGGGATCAAGTCCACGATAATCGCCGGCCCGGCAAGCTGTCCGGACTGCCACGTCAATCTCCTTCGCCCTGGCCTTGGTTCTTGCGTTGGTCTTCACGGCTACCAGCTTCTTTCCAAACGGCCGTAAGCCGATGAAGAACCCTGTTTTTCGTTTTTCTACCGACATAGCGAACGAATCTCCTTTACGAGATCCGTCCCAACATCCCCAGCAGATTTCGCACCCCCTTTCTTTGGAGGTGATTGTACGGCCCTGGGGACCTTCTTGTCAACGCGTACTTCTGTGCTCTGGGAGCGGATATACTCTTGTACCTGTTCGTGGGTGAACCTGCGTTCGCGGGCGGTAACTTGCACGCACGACATCTTCCTCTCCCGGACGAGCTTATGGACCGTCTTGGGGGAAACACCTAATATACAGGCAACTCTCGAAGCGGTGAGAAGTCGCTCGATTGAGGATGAGTCGCCGTGATTCTCGGAGTGCTGCTCGATCATTGCGCTTTACTCGCTGCGCGATTTCCTTTTTACTGCCATTTGGCACCGTGTTGAACGGGGATATGATGGGGGCCTGTGCAGTGGTGTTTGGCGGGCAGAGACGTTCTGACCGTGATCTCTGCCCAAATCACTGTGGTGATCCACACGAGCGGCTTAAGAGTTACTCTTCACTCTCGTCGTGCTCGTCGTCTTCGTCATCCTGTTCCGGCACCGCGTGGCTGTCCTTCAACCATTTGATCAAGTTACCGTGACGTTCTTCGGGTTCATCCAGATCGACGGCCGGTTCGTAGGAACAATCTGAACAAGACAGGTAAAAGTCGCTTTCCTCCGTGTAGAATGTAGGGCGCCCCAGGACGAGGTTTCCTGCCTCGTCGATGCCCTCCACCGCCTGACAGCCCAACACGTCAAAGGATTCTATGTTGAGATTCTGGCTTCCACACTCCGGACACGTAAACCGAACCGAGATCCTCGGAGGGACTTCGTTCTTTTCCGGCATGCCAATGAACTTGACATCACTTCGAAACATTTTCTTATCCTTTCGTTTCAAGAGCGAGGGCCGAACCGGCCTTGCCCAGGAGATTGATTGATTTACTTCTCGGCCGTAGGCTGATGGGCTTTCAGCCACTGGACCAGTTCTTCTTCGCTTTGAACGGGGTTTCCGTCCTCTGTGGTAAGCTCATGATCATTGGAACAACGATATCGGACTGGTTTGCCGTATCCTGTGGCCTGTTCGTAGGATAGAGCTACCTCGGCAGAGATTTCCGCGCCCTCATTACCCGAGGTCTCGTACACCGCCCTGACAGACCTGTTCATCGTGTAGACTTCGTCAAGATAATTTGAGCCGCAGACAGGGCAGGTAAATTCCCACGGCCTCATTACCTGTCCGTTGGCCGCGGCCCAATTGATGAGGACTTCGTCGGACAGCTCATTTGTGTTGAAGAACTCGTGCTCGCATGATCCGCACCGGATTATCCAGTGGTACTCTCCGTCCAGTTCCATGTATCCGCACCCGAACTGCCCGTCACTCCGTACTCCGAGGAACTCTGAGCGAAAGAATACGTCAAGACCGCACAATTCAAGGTTGTGCTCACCGCATTCCGGACACTTGCAGCGGTAAAAGACCGGCGGTTCTTCCGATGCCACACTTTCGTTCTCTTGAGGTTTGGTCGCCGCCGTGGCCAACTCTTGCTGAATATCCTTTTGAGACATGATCAATCTCCTCGTTTAGGCATTTTGGATGAGTACGTCGGCCGATTCACCGGCGCACCCGTCGGGATCAAAGAATCATTGCTCCATCAGAGGCTGTGGTCCCGCACAGTTCTCGGGACCACTCCTTATCTTCCTAACCAGCCTGTTCACAGTTCTGTTTCAACCATTCCACAGCGGCCGGAATGTCCCGGATCGGGCCATTGTCGTCTTCTATGACGAATTCACAGCTCCAGCATCCGAAGGTGCGCTCTTCTTCGTGGATTACATCGCTGCCGACGGTCTTCAAGTGACTGTCTTTGTTGAGCATTACTTTGGTTGAGATCCTGTCGCTCACTGCCAGCGTGTTTCCACCGCAGTCCGGGCACTGGAAAGCCATGTCCCCGCAAACCCCCTCTTAGGGGCTGTGTTCCAGCAGCCATTCAGCCAGACTGCTTGCGGTACCAATAGAGGAACCGCCTTCGTGACTCAGAACTTTCCCACAGTTAGCGCAACACCATCCAGGCTCGTCCACCGGATCGTGCCTGCGTGTGTAGACCGGCTCAGATTCCCAGTCGATTTGTGCAGTATCGGGATCATCTTTATCTTCAAGCCAGACCACGACATCGCATTCCCAGTAGAAGGGATTGTCGTCGAACTGCTTCAGGCTATGTCCACCGCATTGAGGACAGGTGAATTCCAGAACCTTCTGTTGAGCAGTGCTCGCGTTGTTGTCATGTCTTGATTCCATGGTCATGTACTCCTCTCTGTTACATCGGTTGCTTTTTGTCGCGCAGCCTCAGGACACACGACATATTTCAGAATATTAGTGAGTTAAGTTGCTGACCATCCGGAGATTACGCCCGTATAACCGGGCGTCTTCCTCCGGACGTCGCTATGAGACTTTCACGTATTTCCCCGGGGTCGTGACACCACACGATTCCAAACGTCGTTCCACGACCGGGTTACTCGTCCTCCAACTCGGACAGGATGCCCTCCAGGGTGTCCATCAGGCCCTTCCACTCATCCAGAGTGGGCTTGCGCTGCTTGATCAACGTACGGATCTTCTTGCGCTCCGCCCGGCTCAACTCCTCCAGCACACGGTCCTTGTCGGCGCACAGCTCGACGAGATCCGGTTCTTCCAGGAGAGGAAGCGACTGATCCAGGGTCTTAATGATGACTCTGCCCGGATCGCTGTCATCCTTGCGTTCGCGCAGGTTCTCGATGGCTCGTTTGAGCTGTCGAACCGTGTAGGTATGGGCGCTCGCGTCTTCCGCCAGCGTGAGGATGAGCTTCAGGTCCTTCACGTAGTACAGTTCAATGAAATGGGAGCCCCGCAGCTCCGACACATCTATTCCTTCGGCCAGGCAGTACTTCCGCACAGCGGCTGCCCCTGCCCAATCCCGCCAACGGCGAGGGTCGATCAACAGGTCGGGATGCTTCC
>JAVHLK010000014.1:59748-70571 GCA_031082285.1 Desulfomonilaceae bacterium | reverse complement strand
CGAGACCTTTCGTGAAAATGGCACGCAGGTCGAGAAGACGGGCAGACTCATTGCCGAACTCTTCATCGATTACATCAAGCGCAACAAAGTCATCACCGGGAGCCCCGCGGAAAAGCCGTAGGATCGACACGGCATTCATGGGAAGGGAACCGACCGATCCCATCCGCACTTGCGTCCTCCGGCCGGTGTCCGGTCCGGAAATCGGGCGAAAAAAACCGGCGCCGTTCCAGCAATAGATGTGGGACTGAAACGGGCCGGATGCCTGGATGCAACCAAACGGGCTTGACGGTAACACTGTGGTCGATTCGGGTCAACTCCAAAGTACAACGAGATCGCATGCATCCGGTTACGGGCGGCCGGTTGAGTCAAGCTTGTCGCAGAGAGGAATAACGCAACGAAGCAATCCCTCGCCCGGCCGGAAGCGAAGGGTTTCTCAGGAGAATACCCCCTTCTATGCAATCACGAATCCATGTGCTATGCATAGGAACCGGTTTTCTTGATGTCGATCACGGCCTGAACGGTGCGATGGTACCTTGCTGCGAACCGATCGTCGATACTCCGACTTTGAGCTGTTCGCGCGGTCCCCCCAATCATGTGGTCCCAACACACAGCGTTCCTCGCTGCACGGAGGTAGCCCGGACTTGAACCCCTCGGAACGGCGCATCCTGCTGGTCACCTGTTTCGGTCACCTGATGAGTCATTACAACATGCTGGTGTTTCCGGCACTGATATTGCCTCTCTCTGTGAAGCTGCAACTGCCGATGAGCGAGGTCTTGGGACTCTCATTCCCAATGTACCTCCTGTTCGGACTCATGGCCTTGCCGTGGGGAATGATCGGGGACAAGTGGGGGGCAAAGCCCTTGATGCTCCTCCAGTTTCTGGGATCCGGGATCTTCGGGCTCGCTGCCGCGATCTATATCGATTCCCCGTCTCGGCTGGCGTGGGCTCTTGCCGGCGTCGGTCTGTTCTCGGCCATCTATCATCCGATCGGTCTGGGCATGATATCCAAGGGCGTGGAACGAGTCAGCCTCGCCATGGGCTACAACGCCGTGTTCGGAGGTCTCGGTCTGGTGGTTGCTCCCCTGGTCACGGGTCTCACGGTGTGGATCTCGGGACCGACCGCCGCATTCCTCATCTTGGCCGGGCTTAACCTTGTCGGTGTGGCCTTCATGGTACTGCTTCCCATAGAGCGCACATCTGCGCGACAGACTCGGCGCCGTGAGGAAGACAACGGTATGGTCGGAGCATTTCTCATCCTGCTCGTGGCGATGATGCTCGGGGGCATTGCCTACCGCGGTGCCACGGTCATACTGCCCGCATATTTGGAACTGAACGGTAAAGGAATTTTCGAGGCCCTGTCCGGGCTCTCGGGAGGAGCGCTGTCGAGCAACCTTGTGGCCACGAGTTTGACCGCAATGATTTACGCGGTGGGAATGGTCGGACAGTACGTCGGCGGACATGTCGGCGAACGTTTCGAGCGGCGGTATGCGTACCTGCTCTTCCATGCGATTTGCATCCCCGCGGTTCTGCTTATGTCGGTCGCACATAATCTGCCGCTCGTAGCCTTGGGCTTCGTATATCTCTTCTTCCTGCTCGGAATGCAACCCATCGAAAACACCCTGGTGGCGACATTCGCGCCGAGGCGGCTGCATCATTCGGCATACGGGATGAAATTCATATTGACGTTCGGGGTGGGCGCGTTGGCGGTGAAGATGATCCAGCGCATTGAAGCGGCATGGAGCATTGAAGCCGCGTTTGTTTCTCTTGGCATAATATCCGTCATACTGGTCGGCGCAATTGTCGTGCTGATCGCATGGACGAATCGGGCGGCCGTACAATCCGGCCCGCACATCGGCCCGGTGCTCACCGACAAGTAACCGGTTCAAGAAATCTGACTCTTGGACGTTCTGCTGGGCTTTGCCGGCATGGTAGGTGGTACATTACCCCTTTCCTCCCAGCATCATCTCTTTCAGTCCGCGTGCCTCCAGGGCTTGGTTATAGGCCGAAATAATGTCGCGCTGGGAAAGGATGCCGAGCACCTTTTTCGAATGACCGTCAGGGGAGATCACCGGGAGACGTTCTATTTCGTTGTCGTTGATCAGCGTGAGGGCAACGGCAAGATCGTCTCCGGGGGTCACGGAAATGGCCGGAATGGTTCCCAGATCCCGCGCGATCACCACGTCGAGCAGACTCTCTTCGTATACCACCGTTCGGAAGTCTCTGAGAGACAGCATTCCCACGAGATTTCCATCTCCATCGGTCAATGGAAACGACGTATGTTGACTGTGGGGCAACACTTGGGTGAGCTCTCGAAGCGGCATGCGTTCGGGAATCGTTTCCGGATGCCCAGTCATGAAGTCTCCCACTTTCATGGTCCTGAGAACATTGACGTCCCTGCCGGCCTGAATATCTATGCCCCGGCGGAGCAATTTGAGGGTGTAGATGGATTCCTTCCTGATTCCTCGCGCGACGAAGGTGGATATGACGCAACTGATCATCAACGGGGGAATGATTCGGTAATCCTGAGTAAGCTCGAACAGCATGAGAAACGCTTGTATCGGCGCATGAGTGGTGCCCGCCACCACGGCTCCCATACCCACGATCGCGTAGGCGCCCGGCTGAGCGGTATAATCTGGAAACAGAGAATGGACGGCAAATCCGAATGCCCCGCCGCCCATGGCGCCCATGAAGAGCGACGGTGCAAAGATGCCGCCGGAGCCGCCGGAACCGATGGTGATCGACGTTGAAAGTATCTTGAGAGGCGCAAGCAACAGGAGAATGGTCCAGACTTCCTGATTCAGCAATGCCTTCTCTATGGAATAGTAGCCCACTCCCATGATTTGCGGGAACTGGAGCGCAATGATCCCGATGATCATTCCGCCCACGGAAGCCTTCAGGTAATCGGGAATCTTCCAGGAATCCCACACGTCTTCCGTCTTGTAGAGAGCCGTGGTGAAGGCAACGGCCACCATCCCGGCCAGAATTCCCAGAATCACATACAGGCCGAGTTCCCATGGGGTCTCGAGGTCATATGGCGGAACCTGGAACGCGGGGAAATTGCCGAGCATCTCCCGCGAAACCACCGTGGCAAAGACTGACGATAGAATTACGGGAATGAAGTTCTTCAGCGCAAAATCGGCCAGTACTATCTCCAATGCGAAAATCGCACCGGCTATGGGCGCATTGAAGGTTGCCGCAATTCCCGCCGCGGTCCCGCACGCGACCAGGATCCGCATCAGATCGTCCGGCACCTTGAGCACTTGTCCCAGCGTCGATCCAATCGCACTGCCGATCTGGACTATAGGCCCTTCCCTTCCCACGGAGCCGCCCGATCCGATGCACACCGCGGACGCGAGACTCTTGACGATCACCACTCGTTTTCGAATGATCCCCCGCTCCATGGTGACCGCGTTCATCACTTCCGGAACGCCGTGACCTTTGGCTTCTCTTGCAAGAAAATAGACAAGCGGCCCGACAACTGCACCCCCCACCGCGGGGCCGAGAATAATATGCCACCAGGGCAGTCCTTGAGTGACGATGCTCAACGGTTCGGAACTCGAGTAAATCACCTTTTGGAAGAACTCGATAAGATACCGAAAGCCCACCGCGGCCAAGCCTCCCAACAGCCCCACCAGAATGCCCAGAGTGGCGGGCAACAGTCCTCTGGCGCGATGGATCAGTTTCGGCGGATGACCACGTCTTTCCACAACCATGAAAAATCCGCTCCCTTGGTGATGCGCCGGCAAACACGACGCGGCTTCACGGACCCCTCGGATCGCTCGGACCAAAGCCGTTCCGGAAGGCCTCGGTCACAAAAGGGGCACGCCCATTATGTCACATCGATACTCGTGATTCCAACCTCAACCCTCCGGGGTCGAGTCCAATACGACCTCGACTCCACGTGTACGGAGACGTCTCCAAGCGAAGCGACGATTCAGGGGAAAACGCTTGACGCGCGCGTTCCATGATATATATGTATCATGTCTCTTGATTGTGCGGGTGATGCCGCCGGCGAAGGTGGAAACTGCACTGGAGGTAAAGTGCACAACGATCATACCGAGAGTCCAAATGGATCCGACGAGAAAACTCGGACCGATTCGAGAGGCCAATCCACTTCGGAACTGATACGATGGGTCATCTGGTACGTGCGTCGATTGGCGCAGGCCGGAGATATCTATAGTAAGGGACTCCATAAGAAATATCAGGTAAGCCAACCGCAGGTCTCATGCATCCTGGCGCTGGACGAGTACGGTCCGATGCCCATATCGAGACTTGCCAAGTACATACTGGTCAAGCCGAGTACCGTCACAGGTATCATCGATCGCCTGGAACACAAGGGACTCGTGAAACGTGAGCGAAACCTGGTCGATCGCCGAGTCGTGACCATCGATTTAACCGACGCGGGTAAAGTGCTTGCGGCAGAGGCCCCGCCGCCCATTCCCAAAGAAATAGTCGACGGCTTAAAGGAGCTTTCCCCACAACAGGTGAAAAACATCGTCGAGAGCCTTGCCATTCTGGTATCCAAACTTCCCGACGACAAGATCTAGTCCTCCTGCACGGATCGGCACGAAATGTGCCCTCAATGATCACGATCAATCGGTCGCGCTCCAACAGCGCGTCAGGAACCTTTCCCTCCACTCTCCTCACCACCGCGAAGTGAACGGCGAGTTCCGTAAATCTGATGCCGACCGTCATGCCGGCAGGCAGGGGGAACCGGAAGCCCGGCAAGAATGAGAGCGTTCCCGTGGTCGGGACATGAAGTCCAACCCCCCTGTGGAAGCGCTTGACAATCAACGGAAGGAAATAAAATCCGTGATAGGGGTTGACATGGTGTTGAGGTTTGCTACAATAGTTTCATGTGAAACTATCTCGCTTGGTATGATCCTTAGTGGAATAATCTCATCACATATATCTCCAGGGAGGTCTGGTAGTGCCTGAAACTCAGTCCCGTTTGGTCGACGAGTTACATGTAGAAGAGAATCGAGTCTTTGAGAGTGCGCCTCATTTTCCCCGACCGGAGGTCTTCCGGCTCATGGGAGGCGGCAATGGAAGACTCGGGTCTCGCCAAACGGTCAAGAAGGTGCACAACTGGACCAGGCGACTGGGGTCAATTGTCAGGCCCAGAATCGTCTACTCCCTACAGCCGCTTGCCGACGTGACCAAAACGCGCGTCCGGCTTCAAGGGGGCATCGTATTGAACAGCGCCAAAATGGCCGCCGCGCTCAGAGAATCGTATCAAGCCGTCTGTTTTGTCGCAACGTTGGGCAGAGTCATCGATGAGGAAATCCATACGCTTACCCGGGACAACAACCTGTCCGAGGGATTTGTGGTGGACGCCATAGGATCGGTCGGAACCGAACAACTGGTGGAAAGTTTTCACCGAATGACCGAGGCGGGATTTCGGAAACAGGGCAAGGGCGTCACCCTTCGATTTTCCCCCGGGTACTGCGATTGGCCCGTTACCGAACAGCATAAGCTGTTCCGGCTGGTAAGATCCGACCTGATAGGCGTCCGTCTCACCGACTCCTCACTGATGGTCCCGAGAAAGTCCGTCTCCGGAATCTTCGGAGTAACGAGAAACGCTTCGGGAAGCCTCGAGCCCTACAACCCCTGTACCAATTGCGGCAAATCGAATTGCATGGCGCGACGGACATCCTGACTCGCAGCGAAACCGCGCCGGACCGATAACACCATCAACTGGAGGATGCACATATGGGAACCGGGAAGGGACTTCCTGGCGGACAATATAGACCTTTGAATGACGAGGATGTGAAGGCCATCCACCAAACCAGCTTACGAGTCTTTGAGGAGGTGGGCTTTCAAGTGGGGCTCAAAGGCGCCAGAGATCTCTTCAAGAAGGCGGGGGCCGAGGTCGACGATTCCAATGAAACCGTAAAGCTTTCGCCGGATCTGGTCATGGAATTGATAGGGCGTGCTCCGTCGACCGTTATGCTGTGCGGCCGGGCCGCGGACGGTCAATTCGACTGTGAAGTGGGCGGCACCAGAGTGTACATGGGAACCGGGGGTACCGCGCTGAACGTGCAGGACCCGGGATCGAACGATCGGCGGCCCTCCCGGCTCTCGGATGTGGCGGACATGGCGAGAGTCGTGGATGCTCTTGATAACATTCACTTCTACATGCTCAATGTATATCCGAACGATGTTCCGGCAAGGCAAGTGGACGTCAATCGTTTCGGCGCCGCGCTCAATCGAACCCGCAAACACGTCATGGGGGGCGTGTACACGGTGGACGGCGTTCGAAACGTGGCCCGTATGGCGGGAATCATTGCCGGGTCCCCGGAAGCTTTCCGGGAACGCCCGTTTCTCTCGATGGTTACCTGCGTAATCAGCCCCTTTAAGGTCGACAAGCACTATGGACGTCTCGCAGTGGAGGCGGCTCAGGCCGGCATCCCATTGGTGGTTCCCTCGGAGCCGCTTTGCGGAGCGACCGCGCCGATAACCCTGGCGGCAAACCTCGTGGTGTGGACGGTGGACACGCTGGCGGGAGTGATGCTGGCTCAGCTCGTGAGACCGGGAACCCCGGTATTGGCGGGATGCGTCTCGTCCATCACGGATCTCAGAGACCTCAAGTACCTTTCCGGAGCGGTAGAGATGGGGCTTCTCAACGCGGGAGCTTCTCAGTTGGCCGAATTCTACGACCTTCCGGTGTACGTGACCGCCGGCATGTCGGACTCCAAAGTCAACGACGCGCAGGCGGGGTACGAGTCGGCCATTACCAACGTCATGGTTGCCCTGGCCGGCGGAAACTGGATTCACGATGCCGCGGGTTTTCTCGAGTTCTGCATGACCGCGTCGTACGACAAACTGGTAATCGACAATGAAATCCTGGGCATGACCATGCGGGCGGTAGCGGGGATAGAGGTTAACGAGCAGACTCTCGCGTATGAACTGATAAAGCAGGCCGGTCCCGGCGGTCATTTCGTTTCAAGCCGTCACACGAGGCGCCATATGCGCACGGAATTGTACCGCCCCCAATTCAGCGATCGGGAGAATCGCGATCAATGGAACGAGGCGGGACGCAAGGATGCACGGACTCGGGCCACGGAGACCGTTCGCGGCATACTCGACGAGCCGGCTGAACCGATGCTCTCGGCGGAGGTCAGAGCGAGAATAAGAGAGAGCATACCGGGCATCGAGGACTTTATTCTCCAATGAAGACACGGAGTCAAACTGCATGATCGTCATCGGTGAAAAAATCAACGCGACGAGGGGCCCGGTAAAGGCCATCATCGAACAGCGGGATTCGCAAGGCCTGAAAGAGCTGGCCGAGAAACAGGTGCGTGCGGGCGCCGGGTACATCGATGTTAACGTCGGGACCGGCGTAGGCAGTCGTGAGCACGAGATGGCCGACATGGATTGGGCGGTCGGTGTTCTCACCGACGCGATTGAGCCCCCCCTGTGCGTGGACAGCGCCGACCCGGCGGTCCTGGAGGCCGGACTACGGGCTATGGGCAACCGCAAGGCCATGATCAATTCGGCCAAAGCGGATGAGGACTGTCTGCCGAAAATCGTAGGCCTGGCGGCACGATACGACGCCGGCCTGGTCGGGCTTGCCATGGACGAGTCGGGGATTCCCCCGACTGTGGAGGGAAGGCTGGCCGCCTGCGCCAAGATTGCAGAGGAATGCCGTCGCCAAGGAGTACCCCTGGAGAAGGTCTTCTTCGATCCGCTGGTATTGCCGGTGAGCACGGATATCACGCAAGGAATGGTCACGCTTCGGACCATACGAGAGATCAAGGTCGCATTCGAAGGGGCGCGAACCGTCATGGGTTTGTCCAACATATCGTTCGGATTGCCCGATCGGCTCCGGCTCAATGCGGCATTTCTTCACATGGCGTTGAGTGCCGGGCTTGATGCGGCCATCGCGGACGCAACGGATGATGAATTGATGGCCGCGGTGAGGACCGGGGAAGTGCTGGTGGGAAGGGACAGGCATTGCCGTCGTTACAGCAGGGCCTTTCGACGTTGACGAACCGCGGCCGAGGCCCTTCCTGCCCGCTTAGGCCCCATCACGAGGAGATTGTTGTGACGGAACTATTCCGAGAAAGCATCATTGTCAAGCCCTACGAACGCTTACGCAGAGATCAGGTCGAGCATTTGGACAAAGCGTCCATGGCGATTCTGGCCGACCCGGGGTTCTGGTGTTTCAACGAGCGAGCCGCAAAACTCTACGAGCAACATGGAGCGACGGTCGTCGACGACATCCTGGGGAGTGCACGTTGCCGTCGTGTAAGACTGCCCGAAGGCCTCGTGCGAGAAGCCGTGGCAAAAGCGCCGTCGAGACTCGTGCTCGGGGCCAGGAACCCTGCGAACCGTCTCGTGCTGGATGCAGAGGTGCCGAGGATCTATTTCGGGTCGGGGTCTGAGACCAATGTGTGGCTTGAAACCCGTATGGAGGATTTTGTCTCCGTATCCGAACCGACCGAGAAGATCAGGGTGCCCCGATTCAGCGAACTTAGGGGTGATTCCGCGTTACTGGGGAGAGCTGCACGGCTCTGTGACCGACTCGAACACCTGGATTTCTTCATCCGGCCGGTGAACGTTCAGGACCCGGGCATTACGGAGGATAATCACGACGTCAACAAGTTCTTTGCGAGCCTCAACAACATCACCAAGCACGTGCAGGCGGGCCTGACAAAACTTGAGCGTCTCCCGGACGTGGCTCGCATGGCGGAGATTATTGCCGGCGGACCGGAGGCCCTGGGAGAGAATCCCGTCATATCTTTTATTGCGTGCATATTCAAATCCCCGTTGGAGATGGTGGACGACACCGCGGAAAAAGTCTTTGCCATTGTAGAGTCGGGATTTCCGCTCGTGATCTCTTCGTCGCCGCAGGGAGGGTCGTCGGCGCCCATTCAAGAGGCCGGCATGGCGGCGCAGATCAATGCCGAGATTCTCGCAGGGATAGTCCTGACGCAATTGATTCGCGAGGGTGCGCCGGTCCTGTACGGAAGCGTTCCCGTTCGAGCCCGCATGGATGATCTTCATGACCTGTACGGGTGCCCTGAATTCAACCATTACAACAATGATTGCGTGCAGTTGGCAAGATTCTACGGGATACCCTGTTATTCGACCGCGGGAGTGGGAGACGCGAAGAGACCGGGGATGCAAGCGACTTTCGAGAAGATGTTGACCCACATGTACATGGCGATGAGCGGCGCCCAGTACATTCACTACGCGTTCGGGCTGCTGGACAGGACCAATACGTTTTGTCCCGTCCAGGCGGTGTTGGACAACGAACAGGTGGGCAAGGTGAAGCACTGCCTGCGGGACCCGAAGGTTTCGGAAGACCATGTCAACGATGCGGTCAAGATGATTCGCAAGGTGTTGTCTTCGGGTAATCGACTCTATGCCCGGCACGCGCGCAAAGCCATCCATTCGGGAGACGTCTCCGATCCGTACCTGTTTGAAGACAAGGGTCACGACGATCGAGTGATCGAAAAGGCCTCGGAAAGACTGGCCGAACTGGATGCCTTGCCTGCTCCCCACCTGGACGCGTCGGTCGTTGATGCGATTTTTCGAGAAGTGCCGGGGATTCTACCGGGGCTGCGGACATCTGCATAAAGCCCCCAACCGGGTTCAGTACCAAGAGAAAGAGGGATCAATTTCATGGATGAGAGAGAGCTTATAGAAAATATTGCATACAACGTGATTCAGGGACGAGTCGAAGCCGAGGATGAAGGAATCGACCAAGGCCTCGAAGGACAACCTGGGGTGACCGAACTCGTTGGACAGGCGATCGAACAAGGTGTGGATACCAGGAGGCTCGTCCTGGAGGGTCTCAGCGAGCCCATGGAAAAGGTCGGCGCGAAATACGAATCAGGGGAATACCTTATTCCCGATATGCTGGCCGCTGCTGAATGCGTCGGTGCCGCCATGGACCTGCTTGGGCCCAAGATGCTGGAGGCCGGAGTCGAGTCCAAGGGCAAGTTCGTCATTGCAACGGTGCACGGCGATCTCCACGACATAGGAAAAAACATCGTGGCGATCATGCTCAAGGGAGCGGGGTACGAGGTCATCGACATGGGCAACAATATTCCCACGGCACGTATTGTCGATAAGATCAAAGAGACCAACGCGCCCTTCCTGGGCCTTTCCGCTTTGTTGACCACGACCATGCGGGTGATGAGTGAAGTCATCGCAAGCCTTCAGGAAAACGGGTTACGGGACAAGGTTAAAGTCCTCATCGGAGGCGCGCCTACTTCCGGTAAGTTTGCCGCGGAAGTGGGAGCCGATGCGTATTGCAGAGATGCGTTTCAGGCAATCGATGTACTCAAGGAAATGGCACGGTCGTAGCGGTCGCGGCAGTCGTCCAAGAGTCTCACCTCGCATGCCGAAACAACCGCACGAATGAGAGATGGAGCAATGTCTGAGAAAAGAGCCTATTGTCAGGCCGCACATACCGGGAAATACGAGAGACCGGCAGGACTGCTGGGAAAGTACGACAATGTACGACGCTTCTGGGAGGATCGAATCACCGCGGATTTTCTCGCACCGATCCTGGACGATCTTGCCGCTCGCAAGATGAACCGTAATGAACGCGTTCGGATTCTGGATCTGGGCTGCGGAAGCGGTGACGGCTTCGATCTGCTCGGCGGCGTGTCGCGACCGACCAGCATCATCGGAGACGTGCATACGTCCGCGCTCAGCCCGGAAGTTATCGAAGAATACGTCGGCGTGGACCTCAACGATGACCTCATACGTCAAGCCGAGGCCTGCTACGGGACCAATCCGAAAGTTCGGTTCGAGCAAGGCGACCTGTCAAAAGGCCTGCCGCGTCACGTGCAATCGCTGAATGCTTT
>JAVHLK010000014.1:57566-59651 GCA_031082285.1 Desulfomonilaceae bacterium | reverse complement strand
CATTTCCACGATGAACAGACCGTACGGATCGTCGCGGACATCTGTCGGCACGCGTCGGATGGAGCCGTATTTGTCGGCGATTGGTTGGGCCGGTATTCGTACGAGTGGCAGGACCTTTGGCACCATCCCGCAGATCGCGAGTACTTCATGGATTACCGGATCTCGTACATCTACCCCGAGGACGAGCGTCGGAACGTGCAAGTGCTTTCCTTCCCCCTGAGACTCATGAACCACAACGAGATTCTGGCGCTCATCGACGAGGTCCGTCGGATCACCGGAGTTGAAATCAGACCCCTCCGGTTTTTCGATCGCTCGATCTATATCGGACGCCACACGGAAACCGGAGAGTACAACAAGAATTGTCCGAAGATCCGATCCGCGGTGAATTCTCTGTTTGAGCAGTATAAGCGAACGGACCTGGACTGCTTGTTGGTTGATTATGTCCCGAAAGAGGGATTCGACGATCTCAATACGTTCTTCAAATCCTTTTTCGATTCGTGCAACGATCTTGTTGGATACACCAAGAGCCTCCTCGCCGCATTCGACGAGGAAAACCAAAGCGTCGGCGTGCGGCCTGAGATGCCCGAGTCCTGTTCGGAGTCGGTCAAGGAGGCCATGGAAACGATGCAGAATGTGGTCCAAGGGCTGGGACGCATTGCATGGTGCGAACCCCGTGCCAATATGATCGAGCCAATGCTGGGATACTGTTTGCGAAAGCTCGAAATGGACCTGCAGCCGGGTTCGGGCATGGGCCACGGCTTAATCGGCGTCTTCGAGATCAGAAAGTGATGCCGTTCACCAAACCGAACCGGTAAGCCGACATCGTCGGTGGAGGAGTATATGGCAGGAATAGCTGTGGGTTACGGCAACCCTGAAAAACGCGTTGTCAATAAGATGAGTGAAAAGATGAAACATCGAGGTCCGGATCTGGCCGGCGTGTTCGCGAACGGTCGTTCCGTCATGGCCCAGAATTACCTTGAATCCGACCGGGCGGCCGCCGACGGATCCGTGAGCCTTCCCGTCTCGGATTCATCCGGACTGAGAATCTGTTATGACGGTCAAATCGGAAATATTAACGAACTTGGCGTATCCTGCGGTATTTCCGACGGGACGTTTCGTGAAGAGCGAACGATCCTCCATTTGTACCGGAAACACGGGCCTGAAATGCTTTCTTACCTGGGCGACGCAATCTTCGGGCTGGTCGTCTCCGATGGAACGGATTTCTTTGCCGCGAGGGACCTCCTCGGCATCAAGACCCTCTTTTACGGCCGGACGAGCGACACGCTGTATGTTGCAACCGAACTCAAGAGTATCTTGCAGGCGACCGACGAGGTGTACGAATTCCCTGCAGGTCATTTCATGGACGCATCGGGCCGCCTTCAACGGTTTGGGGAATTGCCGGCCGACCCGCTCCCTTCGACGAACACGGATGCGGAACGGGCGGCACGCGACATCAAGTCGATCGTCACCAAGAGCTTGCGAAACCGAATTGATTTCAACTACGAGACCGCGAGCCTCCTGAGCGGCGGGATAGACAGCAGCGTCATTGCATTCGTAGCTTCGCAAGCCTACAGGGAAAAGTTCGGCGAAGCAGCGAGAATCAAGACGTATGCACTCGGTGTGGGTGAAAGTGAGGATATTCATAACGCCCGACTGGTCGCAGACCACCTCCAGACCGATCATCACGAACTGATTGTCGATCTGAACGACATCTTGGAAGTATTGCCCGAGGTTATCTACTATCTGGAGAATTTCGATCCCTCTCTTGTCCGGAGTTCCGCATCGAATTTTCTCATTTCACGGTACGCGGCAAGTCAGGGGACACGGATTCTTCTGTCGGGAGAAGGAGGGGACGAGGTTTTCTGCGGATATCTGTACCTCAAGCAGTATCCGCTCGAAGAATTACATGCGAGGCAAATGGCCTGCATGGGGTACCTGCACAACAACGCGTCGCTTCGGTTGGACCGTATGAATCAGTGCAACGGAGTACGGGTCGTGGCCCCGTTGATATCCGGAGAATTGCTCGATTATTCCCTGGCAATGCCGCCGGACTTCAAACAAAAACCGCAAGGCGACGACAAGATC
>JAVHLK010000014.1:3057-57467 GCA_031082285.1 Desulfomonilaceae bacterium | reverse complement strand
AAGTGGATATTCAGGAAAGCCTTTGAATCCGACCTTCCCGGACAGGTGGTGTGGAGGCTGAAGCAAGAGTTCTCCCAGGGTTCGGGATCGGCAAGCGTCCTCCCCGGGTATTTTGAAGACGTAATCAGTGATACGGAACTCGCCGAAGCTCAGCGAGCATTTCCTATGGTTCGCAGCAAGGAAGAGCTGTACTACTTCCGTATTTTTGCCGAGAGGTTCGGTACGGGCAAGGCGATTCAAACCGTGGGGCAATGGGTTTGCCTGTAGGGACTTTGCGTTGAACCATACGGCTGCCGCAGAGCCGCACTCCCGCCTACTCGTGCATCACCGGGATGGCGTGACGCGGTCGCCGCAAATTCCGTCCGTCATTCGGAGGGCGCCGGCCGAGCGCGCTGCACCCCTTCGGAACGAGGCGCGCCAATTTCACCGAAGAGAAGTGGAGATAGATATATGTGTGGTATTTCAGGTGTGTGGAGAGCATGCCAACCAGCCGAAGTCGCAGAGATGATGAACCGCATGGTACATAGAGGACCCGATGCGGAAGGCATGTATCGTTCGGTTCACGGTCCGGGAATCCTCGGCCACAGACGCCTAAGTATTATGGACCCCAAGGGCGGTGACCAGCCGATCTTGAACGAACGGCAGACCATGGCGATCATAGCCAACGGTGAAATTTACAATTTCCCGAAGTTGCGGCCGGACCTGGCGACCCGTCATAGATTCACCACCACATCCGACACAGAAGCGGTGCTCCACGCGTATGAGGAACACGGTGTTTCCGTCGTGAACCACCTTGACGGGATGTTCGCGTTTGCCATAGCGGATGGGGAGAATCTGTTCGCTGCACGGGATCCCATCGGCATCAAGCCGCTCTATTTCAGCTTAAAGGACGGGGCCTTCTGGTTTGCTTCCGAACTCAAGGCCTTGTCCCCTTACTGTGCAGACATCCATGAATTTCCCGCCGGCTCGTATTTCCACACACGAGACGGATTCGGGACGTTCTATGAGATTCCGGAGGTTTCACCCGAGAATCGGAGCGTAAAGGAGCATATCGGACGTCTGCGAGAGACCCTCGAGGCCTGCGTTGTCAAGCGGCTCATGAGCGACGTGCCTGTTGGCGCATTCCTCTCGGGCGGACTCGACAGCAGCGTGATTACCGCGATTGCTCGCAGGCATATGGACACGGTTCACACCTTCACGGTGGGGATTGAGGGGAGCCGTGATCTGGAAGCCGCGCGCGTGGTCGCCCGGCATCTTGATACCATTCATCACGAATACGTCATCACCCCCGAAGAAGTCGTG
The DNA here is from genome assembly GCA_031082285.1 of Desulfomonilaceae bacterium. Classification (GTDB taxonomy): domain Bacteria; phylum Desulfobacterota; class Desulfomonilia; order Desulfomonilales; family Desulfomonilaceae; genus JAVHLK01. The sequence goes on along the minus strand of JAVHLK010000014.1, from coordinate 56,165 downwards.
AAAAAGCTTCCTGAAATAATCTACTACCTGGAATCATTCGACCAGGATCTGGTAAGAAGCGCCATCCCCTGTTACTTTACCTCGAGGCTGGCAGCGGAGGAGGTAAAGGTGATCCTTACCGGTGAGGGGGCCGACGAGCTGTTCGCCGGGTACACGTACTACAAAGGCATTATGGATCAGTCCGCACTTTCTCGGGAGCTCCGGCGTTCCGTATCCGCGTTGCACAACGTCAACCTGCAGCGTGTAGACAGGATGACCATGGCCCACTCTATTGAGGGGCGAGTGCCTTTTCTCGATCTTGAGATGATCAAGCTTGGCCAGATGATTCCTTCCGATCTGAAGCTCCCGGCGGGCGTGGGACCGGAAAAATGGATTCTCCGGAAAGCCTTTGAAGATCTCCTCCCCCATGAAATCGTGTGGCGCGACAAAGAGCAGTTCGATGAAGGAAGCGGTACCGTGGACATCGTCAACGCGGCTCTATCCAAGGTCATGAACGACCAAGAGGCTGCACGGTACCAACGCCTTCACGCGAAATGGAATCTGAGATCACCGGAGGAATGTCACTATCACAGGCTGTTCATGGAAGTCTTTGATAATCCGGACCCTATACTCGCCAACGTGGGTCGGTGGGCCGAACGGCCGGCATGGGTTGCCTGACCGCGGCGAGCCGAGTGGAAGGCTGAGAGCGCCATAAGCCTCGCCCGGCTATTTCCCCTTAATGCGCTTGATAAGATCTTCGGCTTCCTGGTCCAGCCCGAGTTTCCCGTACTCTTCGAGAACCCGCTTGGCGGCTAACCGAGCCGATTTGTACTTGCCCATGCTGATGTATGTGCGGGCCTTGTAGAGCTCTTTTTCCGCCAATTTCTTCATGCACTCGTCGAATTTTTCCCCGGCTTTTGTTGCCCATTCCCCGGCATCCGGGTTATCGCGCAACGCCTTGAAACGCTCGGCCGCGGTCATCACTGCTCGACTGTCAAGGTCCGTATTCTTGATCTGCCTGAAATAGCACATCGCAACTTGGTACTTGGCTCGAGCCGCCTCTTCGTGTCCTGGGTAGAGTTCAACAAATTGAAGGTAAGCGGATGCGGCCTTTTCGAGGTCGCCGCTCTCGTAGGTGGCGTCGGCAATCTTCATAGAGACTTCGGGCGCCTTGTCGAAATCCGGATGGGCCGACCTTAAACGCTGGTACGCCTCAATTGCGCCCGGATAGTCCTTATCCTTGAAGCGGGCCTCGGCTTTCTCGTACAGTTCTCCGGCGCCCGGAGCCTCCTCGCCGACCTTGCTGTTCCAGAGCGACGGGCAACCCGCCAGGACTCCTGCGGTAATCACAGTCAAGACCATGAGGATTAGGCTTTTCAGCATATTTCATCCCTCTGCCCGTTAATGTCCGATCGTTTTGTAGTAAATGTTCGATGTGTTGTCAAAGGATCACTCAATATGTTCTGTGAAGAATCTTGTCCGCAAGCTTCGCGAGTGCCTGCTTTTCTTCGGAATCGGGAAAAATTTCGAGATGTTCGGAAGCCCTGGAAAGATAATGCCGACTCATCTCCAGCGTATCCTCTATTCCCCCGCGTATGTGAAGGAAATCCCTTACCCACGCCAAATCCTCGTCGGACGGCGACCGTTCTTGAATCATGGCACCGACCGCGGCCTTCTCCTCATCATCGGCCTTTCTCAAGGCACGGATCAACGGGAGAGTCAGTTTGCCTTCTTCAAGATCCTTGCCGGGATTCTTTCCCATGGTCTGCCTGTCGGACCGGTAGTCTATGACGTCGTCCGTCATCTGAAATGCAATCCCCAGGTTGAAGCCGAATTGCGCCAGCGCTTCCTCACGTTCCGAGTCGAGATTTCCCAGAACCGCGCCTCCACGGCACGCGGCTTCCATCAAGACCGCGGTCTTGTCGGTAATAATTCGGATATACTCTTCCTCGGTCAAGTCCATGTTCCCGATGTTCATCATTTGAAAAAGCTCGCCCTCGCTCAGACGTTCCGTCGTCGCGGAGACTATTTCAAGGACCCTCAAGTTCCCGATTGATGTAAGGGCGGAGAAGGCCTTGGCCAGAATGAAATCGCCGGCCAGCACGCACATTTCGTTCGACCACAACGTGTTGGCCGAAGGTCGCCCGCGGCGTGTGTCGGCTTCGTCAACGACGTCGTCGTGAAGAAGAGTGGCCGTGTGGATGCACTCGATTGCGCCCGACAACCTGACCGCGTCCAATCCCTCATAGCCGCCCAACCTGGCGGAGATGATCGCCATCTGAGGACGTATCCTCTTGCCGCCGCTGTTCATAATGTGAGCACCGATCTCAAAGGCTGCGGGAACGCGGCTCGTCAGCTGTGCTATGAGCTCCCGTTCAAGTTCGAGCATCGTACATCGGATTGAATCGAGCAGGTCCAACAAGTCCTCCTGAAGCAGACAGTGCCCTCGTTCGGTATTGGCGAAGCGCCATGACCCGCCGGTCACAACGGACTGTGAAAGTCTCTCGCGGGAGCAGTCTTCCCGGTCAAAGACCGGGCAGAGCCCGGGAACGAGAAGGAAGTAGACTTTCAGGAACAATCCGGATGCTTCCCGGCATTCCATCTCGACCCTCTCAGGCGGTTGTCTGCGGGATCAAGAGTAGGATGTTGCGCGTATCGCCGTGCGCCAAGCATCAAAATACCATTGAAGCGGATTTGCCGCAAGCGGTTCATTTCCGTGAACTTCTCACGACTTCGGACCGCGGTTACAGGCGGGCGGCCTCTCCCAGATAGGCTTCTCGGACTTTCGGATTGTCGAGCAATTCCATGCCGGATCCTTCCAGAACCACCGAACCGGTCTCCAGAAGGTATGCATAGTCTGCGATCTTGAGCGCCGCGTCGGCGTTTTGCTCGATCAGGAAAATGGTGATCCCCTCGCTTCGAATCTCTTCGATGACACGAAACACCTCGGCCGTCACCAACGGAGCCAAGCCCAGTGACGGCTCGTCCATCATGAGCAGCTTCGGGCTTGACATGAGAGCCCTTCCGATGGCCAGCATCTGCTGCTCGCCGCCGGACAGGGTTCCTCCAAGTTGGCGGGCTCGGGTCTCCAACCTGGGAAAGGTCGAGAAGACCCGCGTCATCTTTGTCGTTACGTCGTCCTTGTCCTGGTTGTTGTACGCTCCCATGACAAGGTTCTCTCGCACGGTGAGGTTGGCAAAGATCTTTCGGCCCTCCGGAACGTGGACCAGACCAAGCCGCTGGATCTCGTGAGGAGGCAGTCCTCTTAACGACCGACCCTTGAAGGCCACGTTTCCGGAACTGATGGGAACGATGCCCGATACGGCTCTGACGGTGGTACTCTTACCCGCGCCGTTCGCGCCGAGAAGGCTCACGATTTTCTTCTCGGCCACGCTCAGGCTAATCCCTCTTAGTGCCGCGATTCCCCCGTACCGTACGTGAAGCTCCTCGATTTCCAGCATGAAGTTCTCCTGCCCCGCGTCACTCCTTACCCAGGTATGCCGCAATGACCCTTTCGTCGTGCCGGATTTCGTCAGGCGTGCCCCAGGCAATGGGAAATCCGTGATCGATGACCCTGATCTTGTGGCAGACGTCCATCACGAAACCCATGTCGTGTTCGATGAGCGCTATGGCAAGATTGAAGTCATCGAGAAGCCTGACGACGAGCTCGCCGAACTCGCGCGTTTCGATGGGATTCATGCCTGCAACCGGTTCATCCAAGAGCAACAGCGAGGGGTTGAGCGCGAGAGCCCGTGCGACTTCGAGCTTTCTCTGGCTGCCGTACGGCAAGGAGTCGGCTTTATCTCGAGCCATGTCGATCAATCCCATTAATTCGAGCAGGTACTCCGCGCTCTCACGAATTTGCCGCTCGTCCCGTGCGAACCGTCCCCAACCAATGAGCGCCTCGAGGAAACTGTAAGAAATCGATGCGTGGCCGGCGACCATTACGTTTTCCACGACGGTCAGGTCATCATAAAGTCTGATGTTTTGAAACGTTCTGGCGATTCCGGTACGAGCGATGTGAGGCGTCTTCCATCCCGTGATGTCACGGCCCTGAAAAGTGATGGTGCCCCGTTCCGGCTTCACGATTCCGGTGACCGTGTTGAACGCGGTGGTCTTTCCCGCGCCGTTGGGCCCGATAAGTCCGACGATTTCAGCCTTGCGGATTTCCATGTCGAGACCGCTCAAAGCCGTCAGCCCTCCGAAGGTGACCGTGAGATCGTCGATCCGCATCACAACGTCCGTCATCAATCGCTCCGTATCCGTCGTCTCACTCGAGCGGCCGTTTCGAAGAGCCATTGCCACGAGAATTCACTTCTTCCCATGATGCCGCGGCGGGCAAACAGCATGACCACGACGAGCATCATGGACAGTATCACCATCCGCATCCCGGGAATGCCGGCGTAGTCGAATCCATAAAGACTGAAGGGCTCTTCCACGACTCGCAGGAACTCACTGCCGAACGTGAAAACCGCTGCCGCGATGACCGCGCCGGTCGTGCTGCCCAGGCCTCCCACCACGATAATGATGAGAAGATGGAACGTGAGCAGAAAGGTGAACAGCGTGGGTGAAATCGTCGTGATCAGATGCGCGAGCAAGCCTCCGGCGACCCCCTCGAAGAACGCACTGAACGTGAACGCGAGGGTCTTGATCCGAAACGCGTCAATGCCCATTGCCTGAGCCGCTGTCTCGTCTTCCCTCACGGCCTTCATGGCCCGACCATAGGACGAATTGACCAGACGTACGATGCAGAAAATCGTGACGATACAGATTCCCCAACTCCACCAGAGGTTCGTATGGGGCGTCAGCCCCTTCAGTCCCAGCGGGCCGTTCGTGACGGACACAATGTTGTTGGCGACCACCTGGATGACTTCTCCGAACCCCAACGTCACGATGGCCAGATAGTCTCCTCTCACACGAAATACCGGAACGGCCATGAGGAGGGCCATCACGGCAGTCACGAGTCCTGCCGCCAAAAGGGAAACGGGGAACGACACACTGATGACCGACAACGGCCACACCATGGGTTCAATGATGAAGGAGGCCAATTTTTCTTGGGGCGAGAGCGTCAGAATCGCGCTCGTGTATGCACCCACTGCGACGAACGCGTTCGGCTCGAGTGAAAACTGGCCCGTGACCCCGTTTATGAGGTTGTAACTCGCGGCCAGAATAATAAATATCGCAATATTGTTGAGAATTCTAATGCTGTACGCGCTGAAGTGGTTGTCCGCGTACCAGAGAAACACAAGGAACACTCCCACGGCAACGGCAGCGAGTAACCGATCTCGGGTAACATGGGCCTTGGTTGATGGTATCGTGGTCTCCATTGCGTATCCAGGTTAGTGATCACCAGGCTTCCGCGCTTCGGCGTGGCAAGAGGCTGTTCGCCGGGAAGACGGCGGGTACGGCCTGCCGCAGAAAATGACGGGCAGGGACGCCCGTCCCACGAAAGCGGTGCAAGGCATCGTGAAGTTTCCCGTAGCCCGGGCCTCCGTGCCCGGTGTCTTATCCTTCTCGTTCTCAGGATTGTTCCCTGAGCATGTCGCAGATCTTTATGATGGACACCGTCAGATTCGGCCGACAACAGGCAAACTGGTTCGGGGTGCCGACCGACCAGCGCCCCCGAATGTAGGGGCAGGTCCCTGTGCCTGCCCTCTTCTAGGGGTTTCAACCGGTGGAAAGGGGCAAACACCCAATTCTCTTGGCCGGCCCTGAAGCGGCCGACCAAGGAAGATGCTCCGTTGGTGGACCCTACGACAGTTGGAACTTCCGGATCCAAACGCAGGTTCGGGCCGCTCCCGGGGAAAACCGACACATCAAATCGTCAAACATGCAGTGGGGTATCAGCCGCTCTTTTCCTCCGGTCTTCCTTGGTGTCTTCGTGTCTTTGTGGTTCATTCATCTTTCTTCCCGGTGAACGGTTACCCCGTACTTAATCCGGCAGATCCTCGCCCATGATCCCCGTCGGACGCGTCAGGAGTATCACAATGAGGATACAAAACGCGATTGCATCTCTGTAGCCGGACCAATCGGGCCGGACCGCCACAATGAGGATTTCCGCCAATCCGAGGATAAGCCCCCCGATGGCGGCGCCGGTCACGTTGCCGATACCTCCGAGCACCGCGGCCACGAATGCCTTCAATCCGGGGATCACCCCCATAAAGGGCTCAACCGCGGGATACTTCATGCACCAGAGGATACCTCCCACGGCCGCCAAAATGGATCCGAGAAAAAACGTGAATGAAATGACGCGATTCGCATCAACTCCCATGAGGCTGACCGTTTCCACATCGCGTGACAGTGCGCGCATCGCTATGCCGATCTTGGACCGATTCACCACCAATACCACGGCGACGAGCAGAAGAGCCGTGATCAGGACAACCCAGAAAGACAAGACCGGAATACGCACTCCTCCCACGGCCACGTACCCCGAAAACATCTCCGGAACGGGAAAGGACTTGGGTCTGCCGCCAATGATGACAATGCCTAGATTTTCCAAGAGAAACGACACGCCGATGGCCGTAATGAGCGCGCTGATCCTCGGGCTTCTCCGGAGCGGCCTATATGCGCCCCGATCAATGAGTATACCCAACAGACCGGTGAGCATGATTGCAATGACCAAGGCCGCGGGCCATGGCAAGTGAAACATGACAATACCGAAGAACGCGATGTAGGCCGATACCATGAGGAGGTCGCCGTGCGCGAAATTAATCAGGCGCAGCACTCCGTAGACCATGGTGTAGCCTATGGCGATCAGAGCGTACAAGCACCCCAAGGTGAGCCCGAACACGATCTGCTGGAGGAAGAATGCGTAATCCACTGACCGGATGGTTCCCGCTCGGCAAGCGAATGCCTCGCGTTCGGAATCGTGATTAGGAGGAAATCTTAACCAGAGTAATTGCTCGGAACGCGCATTGGTATAACATACTACTATTCTCCGAGCAATCATTCTCAGGGGGAAATGAGGGACGCCCTTAAATGATTAAGTACTTATTACCATCCTCCCTGAGGCAGAGACGCCGGGACGCTGCCGGCTGTCACAGGAATACGGAAAGGTACTTATGAAATCTTGTACCAAGGCGCGATCACATGCTGTTCGAATCACGGATTGATCGTCGTTACATAGACGAATTCCCCATCCTTGACCCTGTTGACCACCATGGCTTTGATCGCGTTTCCGTCGTCCTTGAGGGTAATCTTTCCGGTGACGCCTTCAAAATCCTTTGTAGAAGCCAACGCGTCGCGGATTTTCGTCGAATCGGTCGATCCCGCACGCCTGATCGCATCAACGGTAATGAAATATGCGTCGGCCCCCATGGCTGCAAATGCATCGAGCGACTTGCCGGTCTCTTTTTCGTACGCCTCGAGGAATTTCTTGCCGCGCTCGTTGGCTATCATTTCCTTGTGAAAGTGCGCGGTGAAATACACTCCTTCCACGGATTTTCCGCCGATCTTTATGAGTTCGGGCGCCTGGACGCCGTCCCCGGCAAGTATGGGCACGTCCAGCCCCATCTCCCGTGCCTGTCTGGCAATAAGAGCGCCTTCCGTATAATAGATCGGTGCGTACACGATGTCGGGTTTCGCTGCAAGGATGGCACTCAGCTGAGGGGTGAAGTCCCGATCGCCGGTCTTGAATTTCGTCTCTGCAACAATCTTACCGCCCGTCTTGGCAAACTCGTTCTTGAAGAATTTGGCCAAGGCGACGCAGTAATCCTGCGAAATATCGTAGATCAAGGCCGCGGTCTTGGCTTTGAGTTCTTGATCGGCCAGTTTCGCGGCGATGCGCCCCTGATCCGGATCGATAAAACATACTCTGAATATGTATTTCTTGTTCTGGGTGACGATGGGATTCGTGGCGGTCGGAGAAACCATAGGGATCTTGCGCCGCTCAGCATGGTCCGATCCGGCCATGGTATTTCCGGAAATCATCTCGCCGATTATGGCGACAACCTTTTCTCTCTCTATGAGCCGTGACACCGCGTTTGCAGATTCCACTTTGTCCGACTTGGTATCCACCAACTTCAGGTCAACGGGTCGGCCCAAAACCTCGCGTTCCATCTTATGCGCGATCGTAATCCCCGACCACGCCATCTGCCCATAAGCCGCGACGTTTCCTGTCATGGGAAGATACACGCCCAGATTGACCGGTTCCGAGGCCCACGCGGGCGCACAGAAGACCAGTAAGGCCATGACGACCAACAGTACTCTTCTCTTCATCCCGAACCTCCCGGTAATTTGTCTGCAACACATTTAAGCATAAAGGCTCTCCGCAAGTAAACGGTTTATGGTTTGACGGAACCTATTGAGTGAGTGTATGGTTCCTGTGATGACAAAAAGAAGCGAACATCCGAGAATAGGCGTGGCAGGCGCGGGGACCATGGGGCAACACCACGTGCGGATACTGTCCCAATACCCAGGCGTGCATTTCACAGGTCTGTACGATCCCGACCCCGAGCGCGCGGCGGAAGTCTGTGGTCGCCACGGCTGCCTTAGTTTCCCCACTTTGGAAGAGCTTCTGGAAAACGTGGACGCGATGACCGTTGCCGCGCCGACAACATGGCATGCGGAGATCGGCACACTTTGTCTGGAGCGAGGCATTCACGTCCTCATGGAAAAGCCCCTCGCGCATGATGTGGAAAGCGCGGCCGGCCTGCTTTCTCTCTCCCGCGCATCGGGCGCGGTCCTCATGGTGGGACACATCGAGCGATACAATCCCGCAATAGGCAAGCTGATGGAGATGCTTCGGAACGTGCCCGAAGAGATCATCTCGATCGACGCCCGTCGACTGGCTCCTTTTGACGGCTCTCGCTGTATCGATGTGGACGTGCTCTACGACCTCCTCATCCACGATATCGACTTGGCCCTGGAAATTGCGGATTCCGACATAAGCCGTGTATCGGCAACGGGCAGACCGGTCTATTCCTCTCAAAACGATACGGCCCATGCCGTGATCGAATTCCGAAACCGCGCGGTGGCGTCATTCTGGACGGCCAAGTGCCTGCCGACAAAAGTCCGTACCACGACCGTGGCCACTCCCGGTCGGTATCTCGTCGCGGATACTCTGTCTCGTTCACTGACGGTGTACACCGCGGACCGCGTTCCCACAAAGGGCATGGACGTCTGCTTCATGGGCGACATACGACGCGAGGAGATCGCAGTTCCGGATGACGAGCCGCTACGGCTTGAGATCGAAGACTTCATTCGGGCCATACGGGAGGGATGCACGCCCATTGTGGACGGAGAGCGGGCACTTCGGGCAATGATGGCCCTGGATCTTGTTGCGCGGTCGATCAACAGTACATGTGGGTGATAATGTTGATATAATGTGGGGATGTTCCTCTTCCCTCACCGTAGGGTCCCGCGGAACGCGGGATGCCCGCCATCTTTGCGGCGATGGCCGTGGGCAAGGAAAACAAGACTGGGCCCCGGCCTTCGCCGGGGAGACCTATTGGGTCAGCCGGGGATCATCGTTGCTTCGTTCCGGGGCAAGGGCCTGGGAACGAGAAGTAAGCTCGTCGGAAAGACTCTGCTTAGAGAACCTTGTTCAACGGATACTCGATGATTCCCGTGGCGCCCGCCTTCATGAGCTTGGGTATCAGCGATCGAACAACCTCTTCGGATACCACGGACTCCACCGCGAACCAGTCGCTCTTATACAAGCCCGCCACCGTGGGAGCATTCAAGGAGGGAAGCAGGCTCACGACCGAATCGACCTTCTGTTCCGGAACGTTCATCTTCAGACCTACCATCTTGCGGGCTTCCAAAGCCGACTGGAGAAGCAGAAGAATCTGCTCGATTTTCTCCCGCTTTGCCGGATTTTCAAAGGCTCGGCGATTGGCGATAAACTGCGTGTTGGTGGTCAGAAGACAATGAATGATGCGCAGACCGTTGGCCTTCAACGTGCTGCCCGTTTCCGTCACGTCGACGATTGCGTCCACCACGCCCTCATTGACCTTGGCTTCCGTGCTCCCCCACGAGAATTCAACCTCGACGTTGATACTTCGCTCCGCGAAGAATCTCTTGGTGAATTTGACCAGTTCGGTGGCGATTCGTTTTCCATCCAGGTCTTCCGGCTTCTGGTAGTCGGACTCCGCGTCCACGGCCAGCACCCACCGTGCGGGATTCTGAGAAACCTTTGAATACACAAGATCGTCAATAACCTTGACGTCCGATTCGTTTTCCAGAATCCAGTCCTTTCCGGTCAAACCGGCGTCAAAGGTGCCTGCCTCAACGTAACGGGATATCTCCTGGGCCCTCAGGCGAGCCATCATGATCTCATCATCGTCCACGCTGGGGAAATAGCTCCTCGGAGACACGGTTATATTCCAGCCTGCTCGGCGGAACAGATCGATCGTAGCCTGTTCGAGGCTGCCCTTGGGAATTACCAGTCTCAATACTTCACTACTCATCAATGTCCTTCAGTTCTCCCTCTCGGGTAAGACGCCGGAAAAAACAGCTCCATTTCCGGGTGTGGCACGCTCCTTGTCCGCGTTGTTGCACGAGAAGTAATATTGTGTCCTGATCACAATCGACCAGGACTTGTTCTACAATCTGAATGTCTCCGGATGTATCTCCCTTTCGCCAAAGTTCCTTGCGGGAACGGCTCCAATAGCAGGCCCGGCCTTCCTTCAAAGTCGTCTCGAGAGCTTCCCGGTTCATGTAAGCCATCATCAGCACCTTGCCCGTGCGCACGTCCTGCGCGATGGCCGGAACCAGGCCTCCGCCTTTGTCAAAATCGATTTCAGCCTTGCCCAAGATATCCTCAGCCATCAAGATTCCTCCCGCGAACCGGTCATGAATTCCTGCTCGAGCGCGTGAAGGATGCCCAGTACCACCGATGTCGCCGCCTGAGCTACCTGCGGCTCCACGCTGCCGTCAAGAACTCCGACGAGAACACCGTTGAGAACGCGAATCGCATCCGTGGGGCTCCGAACCGCCTCTCCGGTCACACCCTTCGTGCCGCCCGCGAAACCTGGGGAGACCAATTGGGCCGAGGCCAGGCTCGAACCGTCATCCGCGTATCCCCGTTTCGCGAGGATCTCCCGAAACACGCTGAGGCCCTCGGGAGTGTAATCGTCTCTTTCCTCCCTGAGAATCCTCACGATCTCCTCTGTGGAGAACTCCTCCAATCTTGCTCTGTCTATGCCGTAATCAGACATCCTGCCTCCCGGCGCCGCACCTCCGTTGGAAAACATCGCGGATTTCTCGGCGCTCATCAAACTGCCGGATTCATCGTCCGGACAAATCACAAACCGCTATCGTATCAGAATTCGCATCACCCTTATGGTTTGATCGTCCCGCTCCCAGTCCATTTCATCGATCCATCTCCACATCTTGGTAAGAGAGCACCCCGACATGAGCAGAAGGGTCAATGCGATAAGCAGCCATTTCTTCATAAGGTTCCTCGCGGAATAGACCGTTCACGATCCCGCTTGGGAATATGCCGCAATTCAGTATAGATCGCAAGAGCAAAGGATCGACGACCGAACGAACTCTGCAACAAAATTCTCGAAATATTTCCCAACATAGGGGAATTCAACGGTAATCAGTTGCCAAATCTCGTCATGTGTGATAGGATCGGATCGTGAATCGGCGCCCGCCTTGCTCGAAATACGCGTCTATCCTTTTTTTCGGGCAGATTACACCGACGGGACGCCGCCACAAGAACGATCGGCGGGCATACTGATTCCGGAGGATGCAATGAAGAATCTCTCAATAACGTTACTCGCCACTATTCTGGTGATGGGGACGGTGTGCGTATCGAACGCCTACGAGACCGACTTCGACGATCTGAGGCGTTTCGACAGAACGCTCCCGGCATGGAAATTGGGAAGAGGAGTGGTCAACGTCCTTTCGGCGCCCTACGAGATGGTCGCCACCATGACCAACGCGTCGGTTGACGGCGCATTGTACGGGGCGTATGACGGCGGCCTGCAAGGTTACCTTGCCGGCTCTACCAACGGCCTCATTGCCGGAAGCATCGACGGTTCCTATCGATTCGCCAGGCGCTTGACCACCGGCTTCCTGGAAATCCTGACCTTCTGGAAACCCGAGTACGGACCCACGCTCGACCCGGTGTGGGGCACCCGCAATCGTGCCGACGGCAGCTTCTTCGAGGCGGAACCGTACTGGTACATCGGCCCGCCCAAATTCTAGGCGCTCACGTTTCATTCACACGGCGGCGGCTTCGTGAGCCGGCCCCTTGATTACGTGGAGCCGCCTGGGGCCGGAACAAACCGTGCATGCTCCGCTCGGCAAGGCCTACCGCGACGTCGTAGGTACGGAAAGCCGATGCGTCACCATCTTGATCCTGTGAGCGGGAGACTCGTCTCCCCCTCATAGGGTGCCACAGAATGTGAAAACGAGTACTTAAAGCTTCTCCAGATAGTGCTGGGCACTGAACGCGGCCGTCGCTCCATCGCCGACCGCCGTGGCAATCTGTCGAAGTTGCTTGCACCGCACATCGCCGGCAGCGAAGACCCCGGGAGTGGATGTCGCCATCGTGTCATCCGTGAGGATGAATCCCGCATAATCGGTATCTACAAGATCCTTCAAGCCTTCCGTGCTCGGTTTGAGACCGACATAGAAGAAGACTCCTCCGACGGGAAGATTTTCTTCCGAGCCGTCCTTCGCCGATCGAATCCTGATTCCTTCAACCTCCCTGACTCCCGTAATCTCCACCGGGACGTGACTCCAATGTATAACGATCCGGGGCATGCCGAAGGCCTTTTCCTGCAGTTCCTTTAGGGCTCGCAACTCGTCGCGTCGGTGTATCAGGTGGACCCGCGTCGCAAACCGGGTCAGGTAAACGGCCTCTTGAACGGCCGAGTCGCCGCCTCCGATCACCGCGACTTCAAAATCGCGGAAGAACGGTCCGTCACATACGGCACAGTAGCTTACCCCCTTCCCCGCAAGTTCCAGCTCCCCGGGTATGCCCAGTTTCACGGGCGAGGCTCCCGTCGCAATGATCAACGCGCGACAGGAATAGACGGTGCCGGAATCATCCGTCAAAGTGAAGCCCTTGCCCTCTTTTTCCACACTCAGGATATCGGCCTGAACAACTTCCAGACCGAACTTCCTCGCATGTGCTTCCATTTTCAGGCTGAGCTCCGCACCATAGATCGGATCGACGAAGCCGGGGTAGTTCTCCACGATCTCGGTGGCCGCCATTTGACCTCCCGGCTGCCCCTTTTCAATGAGAACCGATGAGATACGCGCTCGAGAGGCATACATTCCCGCCGCCAAACCCGCGGGCCCGCCGCCGAGGACTACAAGGTCGGTATGCATACTAGGACACCTTGTCCAGGATCTCTTTGATGCGACTTTTGGGCACTGCCCCCACGATTTGATCCACCACCTGGCCGTCCTTGAAAAGCATCAGGGTCGGAATGCCGCGCACGCCATACTTGGTCGGCGTCTGTTTGTTGTCGTCCACATTGAGCTTGGCCACCTTCACCTTGCCCACGTACTCGCCGGCCAGCTCTTCGACGACCGGTCCTACGGTCCGACAAGGCCCGCACCAGGCAGCCCAAAAATCGACCAACGCAGGGACGTCGGATTGAAGTATCTCCTGGTCGAAATCCTCATCGGTCACGGTGAAGAGATGTTCGCTTTCTGCCATCATATTACTCCTCTCTGAATTTTAATCGGTCAGACTTGCAGTGGGTCCTAAGAAACACCTTGAGCCTTTCCTTCACATCCTCCGGCATGTCCTCCGACACGCCTTTCTCGCAAATGCTCACCGTGGTCTTAAGACACTCGTACATAAGGGCGCATGGCGGACACATTGCCAGATGATCTTCAATAAGTCTGCACTCGTCACTCGACATCTCGCCGTCAAGGTAGTCGGATAGATTATCACAGAATTCCTTGCACGTCTTCATGCTGTCCTCTCGCCTTAATTGGCGTCGACGTCCCGTTCCGTGTAATAGGACGACAACGTCCCTCTCACCGAATTTCTCGCTCGATGAAGGCGGGATTTCACCGCGGCTACCGAAGTGTCCATAATGTCCGCGACTTCCTTGAGTGAAAAGCCCTCAACATCCCGCAAGACTATGGTGGTCCGATAAAGGACCGGCAGACCCTCAATAGCTTCTTCTATTTTCTCGCGGCCCTCCCTGGATAGAAGAACTTCGAGCGGCGTTCTGATGAATTCGGAGGAATGCATCATCATGTCGTGATTCCCTCCACCCCCGATTTCATCGTTGTACTCAACGCTCTCCGGACGTTTCTTTCTCAGAAACATCAGCGCCGAATTGGTTGCAATCCTAAACAACCACGTGGAGAACGATGAAGACCCGGAAAAACTTTCTAATCCCTTGTACGCACTAAGAAAGGTCTCTTGGAGCAAGTCCTCGGCCTGCTGACCGTCTTTTACCATTTTCCTCAAATGCCGGTAGACTCGCCCTTGGTATTTCTCCACTAATTTCTCAAAGGCATCATAGTCTCCACTGAGTACTTGGTCTATGGCTGCCTGATCTTCAACCGTACCTTTTCTCATTACACTGATGCACACCGCGACAAAAAGATTCGTATAACCCACGTATACACCTAGTAGATAGTCTCGATAGGTCTCCCGTGTCAAGGGCAAAGGACCGGGAAACGCGGTATGCCGACTGACCGTTGTCAATATGCGGCGGGCTTACGGCGTAACTCCTTCAATACTGCGAAGACCTTCATGTGCGTTATTGCGATCCCCCGACCTGACCAAGGCCGGGTCGGAAGCATTCTTGCGCGAAGGTAACGCCCACGCCTGTCCTCCCCCAGGCAAGAGTTCATGTTTTTCTTGAGAAAAGCCCGCTTGTTGCGCAAAAAGCCGTTGCGAGAATTTTCAAGGCACTATATCATCACTTACTATGAGGAGTGGACATGGATGATCAGATAACCAGAGTAGCCGAACGTTTGGCAAAGGCAAAGAACGCGGTGGCCTTGACCGGGGCCGGAATCAGTACCGAATCGGGCATACCGGACTTCCGCAGTCCCGGAGGCTTGTGGACGCGCGTCGATCCGGGAGAGTTTTCCATCGATCGCTTTCTCCAGAATCCATCCAGGTTTTGGAAATTGCATATGGATTTGAAGGCGTCCGGGGACTTCGACCTTGCAGCGGCCGACCCCAACCCCGCACATTACGCCTTGGCAAGAATGGAACAAATGGGAATTCTCAAGTGTGTGATCACCCAAAATGTGGACAATCTTCATCAGAGAGCCGGATCGGTGGAGGTCGTTGAATTCCATGGCAACCTCCTCCGGGCTTCCTGCATGAAGTGCCGCGATCTCGAGCCCATCGAAGACGTCGAAGCGAGAATCTGCGAAGTCGGGGACGATATCCCCAGATGCAGACGATGCGAGGGACTGCTCAAACCGGATGCGGTATTCTTCGGCGAACCGATCCCCTCAAAGGCATTGATGATGTCCGACGTCCAGTCACAGAAATGTGACCTTTTGCTCGTCATCGGCACGTCCCTTCAGGTATACCCTGCTGCTCAGATTCCCATTTCCGTCAGGGCTAAGCGTCCCCCGGCCCTGGTTGTAGAAATCAACCGCGAGCCGTCGGCCCTCCACCGTCAGGTCACGGACATTCTCATTCAGGGAAGCTCCGGGGAAATCCTGACCCGGCTGATGGTTGCTCTCGAATCGGAGATCCAACGCGCAGCCTCATGATCTCGGCGGTTTCCGAACAGGGCGACGTGCACTATGCCGGCCGGCCCGGAGAATTACCGTGCAAGGCCGTGCCGAGACGAGACCTGAAGTTTTAATCGGCCGGGATATCCCGCCGCATGTCGTACCGGCCTTGGGGCCTCATCGCGTAATGGGTGATCCGGCCGGATAGGGAGGAAGGTCCCGACCTCAGAGAAAGGCTTGACTCCACGCAGAACACTGGCCGTTACAGGCGTCGTATCCCGAGCCCTAGAAAAGAACCGACGTCTCGACGAAGAAACCCGATCGGTTCAGATCGATCCAGTCAACGGATCGCTTGAACTTGATGTGCCAGTACCGATACCCTCCGTGCACGCTCCACGTCCACAGACGATTGATCGGCACATCCACCGCGACGCCCACTTCCCAGTCCCATGTCTCAAGACTCTCGTAGTTCCACCAATTGACTCGACCCGATACGTTCGGCCGCAGGGCAATGCCCTCGAGAATCGGATAATACGTTCCGTGCAGCCCCACGGTCGGGTGCACCCTCGTGTCGCTCGTCTGGTAGTTGAACAACACGTTCCCCACCGTGACATCTTTCACTCGACTGTCCGCGCCCAACACCGCCAGATCCGCATTGGCACCGAAGAGGACTTGGGGCGTCATCCAGAAGTCAAGGTCGTAACCGAACCGAAGATCTCGCAATTTCAGATACGATAGGCTTTGGGACTGATCGTAATCCGTGAACGGCTCGAATCGAACCCGGAAGACGTGAATGTTGTCGAACCGCAGGCTTGTGAAGAACTCCCAGACGAGCTGATCCTTCTTGAGTCCGAGATTCTCGACAAGGTCAAGTTTGGTCTTGTCGGGCTGAACAAGGTCCCCATCCAGCACGGTGAACCACATTCTCGCTCCACCGTCTATCCGGACGTACGCAGGAACGTCCCATGCATGTACATTGCTCAGCAGGAGAAAGCAGAGGGCGGTGAGCCAGGTTGTTGCAATAAATCGCTTCATGATTGCGGCCTGTCGGCTTCCGTAAGTACAAACTACTTTAACAAAGCGAGCTAACCAATATAACTTAATGTAGATTTTGTCAAGACAAAAGCCGCGGCCGGCGGTGGGAACGCGTGAGGAAACGAGCCGTCAGTCCATGAATTTCACGGAGACCACGGAGGACGCACCAGGCTCTTCCATGGTCACTCCGTAGAGTGAATCGGCTTCTTCCATGCTCCGTTTGTTGTGGGTTATGATGAGAAATTGAGTCCGATTGGAAAGGTCTCTGATCATTTCATTGAAACGTGCCAGGTTCGCGTCGTCAAGCGGCGCATCCACTTCGTCGAGCAGACAGAACGGCGACGGTCGCGTCAGGAAAATCGAGAAGATGAGCGCGACGGCCGTAAGTGCTTTTTCCCCGCCGGAAAGCAGATCCATATTCTGCTTACGTTTGCCCGGAAGCCGCGCCATAATGTCTACGCCGGTTTCGAGCAAATCGCGCTCGTCGGTGAGTTCCAATCGCGCCTCGCCTCCTCGGAACAGGAAGGGGAAGATCTCTTGAAATTTTTCGTTGACGCTGTCGAAGGCCGCGCGGAAGCGTTCCCGCGTGGTTCGGTTAATCTTGCCGATCGTCTCGTACAATGACTCCACGGCCTTCTTGAGATCCGCTTGCTGTTCCTGGAGGAAGGTAAGCCTCTCTTCCGTCTCGGTCCGTTCCGCGATGGCCGCGAGGTTGACGTCCCCCAGCGCTTCGAGCTGTTCCCTGATGTTCGTTACTTCGGCCTCCTGGGGCGGAGATTCGGGGTACGGAACGGTTCGCGGGTCCACATGATGGCGGTCGA
This sequence comes from Desulfomonilaceae bacterium, assembly GCA_031082285.1. Lineage (GTDB taxonomy): Bacteria > Desulfobacterota > Desulfomonilia > Desulfomonilales > Desulfomonilaceae > JAVHLK01. The sequence continues at coordinate 38,709 of JAVHLK010000014.1, read as the reverse complement.
TGGTTTTCTCGACCAGGCCTTCCAGGGTTTGCTCCATCTTGACCGATTCCACCTCGAGCCCATGCACGACCTCCCTCAGGGTCTGCACGGCTTTTCCTTTGGAGTTCGAATCCGCATCCAGATCCCGTACCGACCGAGCAAGCTCGGCGGATCGCGTCATCAGGAATTCGAGTCTTCCGGCTTGGGTCGAGTGCAGCTGCATGAGTTCCTTTTCGCGTGAACGTGCTTCTTCCACGGCGGTGCGGAGCCGCGTGTGCTCGGCCGCGCTTTGCTCCACTTCCTCCTTCAGGTGGGCGATCCGTTTGTCCAGATGGTCACCCCTTGCGGTGACGGACCGATATTCTCTTTCGAGCGACCTGTGACGCTCCTCCAATTGAGCCACGTGCACTCGGATCTCTCCGGTGCGACCGGCTTCTTCCCGGGCCGCCTCGGTCAGTTTATCAACCTGTCGGCCGACCTCCTCCCGCTCCTTTTCCAGTTCGGCAAGCCCGGCTTCCTGAGCGGCGACCATTGCTTCGGCTTTCCGCATGTCGACGGAAAGGCCGTCCTGCTCCCCGATCAGGCGCTCCGTCTCCAATCCGATTACCTGGGATCTCCGTTCCGAAGTGGACAGCTGAGCTTCGATGCGTTCCAGATCTTTCTTGAGCCTGACCTGCTGCATGGTAAGATCGTTGGTGACGCGCATCTCTTCGTCGATCTCTGAGGCCAGGCGTTCCGCGACGGCTTCCTGCTCATTCAACGAAGCGCCCAGAGCCGGCACGGTGTGCTCCAGTGAAGCGATGGTCTGCTTGAGTTCGGAGATCTTTCGCCGTTTTTCGAAGACTCGCTCATGTTCCTTGTCCTGCGAGCCTCCGGTGATCTCGCCGTAACGATTGATAAGTTCTCCCGCGGTCGTCACCAGATCGACCTGTACGCCGTTCTTTTCCCATATCTCGACCGCCTGGTGAATGTCATCAACAACGAAGCACCGTCGCAGCAGGAAATCACCAAGGTTCTCGTATCCTTCTCGAAATTTGACGACTTCGCGGAGGCTGGTCGTTCCCTCCAACGTGTCCCCGTTGCGCGCTTCGGATGCCGGCCTGGGAGAAACCGGAATAAAGGTGGATCTTCCGGCGCCTGCTTCTTTGAGCCGGTTGACTGCATACACCGCGTCCCGAGGGGAGGACACCACCAAGTGCCCGAGTCGATTCCCGAGAGCGGCCGCAAGGGCTCGTTCGTAGCGCGGAGGTACCTCGATCATTTCTGCGAGGGGACCGAGAAGGTCCTTTGTTTCGTTCGATTCTCGCTCCTTCATCAGGAACCTCACACCCTGGTCGTACCCCTGGAAGCTTCGCTGCATCTCTTCCATGGACTCAAGCCTTGCCCTGTGTGCCGCCAGGAGCTTCTCATGATCGGCAAGATCGTGCGTCAATTCACTGATGCGTTTCCGGGTCGACTTCAGGGAATCGGTCAGGCCTTGCTTTCGAGCGTGTGAGTCCAGCTTGAGTTTCTCCAAATCCTCCACATCGCGTGTGAGGCGTTCCCGTTCGGCTCTGTCTCTCGCCATGGACTCTTCTGTTCGCACTGCATCCTGACCGACTCTACGGAGTTCAGTCTCGATTTCCGCAGCCCGTTTCTTGAGACCGTCCCGGCGATTTCGTCCTTGAGCGGATTCCTGTAGTGTGCGGAAGATGTCATCCTTGAGCGTTTCCAGTCGCTTCGATTCCCGCTTCAGCGACTCGTCTCTCTCCCGCATTTCCCCGAGAACTTGTTCCAGCCGAGTCCGAGCCGTGCTCAGATCTTCGGCGACCGAGGTCCTGTCCGTCTCCAAAGCGTCCCTTGTCGCGCGAAAGTCCCGCAACTCTTCTTCAGCGGCGATTCGGTCTTCCTGCAGGCGATTCCCGCGATCCTTCAGCTGTGCGATACGACCTTCATCCTTTTCGATGCGTCCCCGAATCGAGGTGAGTTCGATATCGATTCCGTGGCGTTCTTCAAGGAGCGTCTTATAATCCTTCTCAGTTTCAAGTGCTTGGAGTCGTTTCGCTTCAAGTTCGGCATTCACCGCGGCCAAATCCGATTCAGAATCCTCGAGAAGGGATCGATTCCTCTCCAGCTCTCGGTTCACTTCGGCGAGTCGATCCTCCACTGCACGACACCTGAAGGCATGGAGGCTCACGTCGAGTTCCCTGAGCCGTTCGCTGAGTTTGCGATAACGTTCGGCCTTGGCGGCCTGTCTTTTCAGTGAGGCGTGCCGGCGCCTGACTTCGCCGATAACGTCGCCGATTCGCTGAAGGTTTTGATTGGTTAGCTCCAATTTTTTCAAGGCCGCTTCGCGACGGGACTTGTACCGGTTGATTCCCGCCGCCTCTTCGATGAGCACCCGACGGTCCTCGGGCTTGGAGGCGACCACCAAGTCGACCCGACCTTGTTCGATGATCGCGTAGGAATTTCGACCAACTCCCGTGTCGAGAAAGAAGTCCGTGATGTCGGACAGGCGACAGGCAACGTTATTGATCTCATATTGGGAATCGCCGTCGCGAAAGAGGCGTCTGGTGATCATGACCTCGTCGTAGTCTGCCATTGACGGGTTCGGAAAGCCTTCCGCGGCCGCGAGCACGAGTCGCACCTCCGCCATTCCGACGGGTTTGCGATTCTCAGACCCGTTGAATATCACATCCTCCATCTTCTTGCCGCGCAGGCTCTTGGCTCGTTGTTCGCCCATTACCCATCGAATGGCTTCCATCACATTGCTCTTGCCGCACCCGTTGGGTCCGACCACGGCAGTAATGCCCGGCTTGATCTCAAGGACGGTCTTATCCGGAAAACTTTTGAACCCCTTTATTTCCAGACGCTTGATCTTCATTGTTCCGTTACGTTTTGTCACAGAGTCGGCCGGATACTATCTTCAGACAAGTGCATTGTAAAGAGAAAATTCACCGCACCCAAGCCCCGCGATTGCGCCCGCATCGCCTCCCCGCAAGAGACTTCGTTGCGCGGCGGACGCAGGCACGCGGGCATGGCCTGGGACTCGGCATGCGGAAACGTATTTCGTTCCCCAGGTCTCCATCTCACACATCGCGGGAGTCTGCGTGACGGTTGCCTTTGGAACTTACGCCGCCTCTCTTGCCATGGTATGATACGATCATGAACGGGGACGAGCACTTCGACTATTTTCTCATTCGGGATGCAGGCATCCTGGTACGTATCTCCCGCGTCGGTGGGAGCGAGGAAAAGGAGAATCCTCCCGAGTTCTTCGATGTGAGGACCGGGGTTCAGATTCGGGAAATCCATCCGTCTCTCCAAGAGGTGGAACTGGACGGGGCACACCGCCTCCCGGAGGAATTCGCGGGCGCGATCTTGAAATCGGGCGCTCCTATTCTGAAGGGTCGGTCCACGGACCCGTCAAAGGTGGTCAATATTCTTGATATGAAGCAGCGACGTCTCGACACCATCGTCGCAGACTCCGTCTTGGACCAGATTCGCGTCATCAAGAACATCTTGACGGAATTCCTCCACGTCGCCGACCGGGCTCAACCGGAAGAAAGGTTTTGGCTTTCTCAACAGGCACTGACGCTGGTAAGAAAATTCTCCGGGAGGGAACTGGGCGAGTTGGAAGAGATGTTGGACTGGTTCAAGAATCGACCGAAGAAGAAGTGATCGACCGAGCACATGTTCGCAATCGCTTGAAAAAGTTGCTCCGGAGACATAGGGCGAAACATGGTAACTATGTATATGCCGTGGCGGTCTGACGGTCAGAAGACAAAGATCATCGTCGCACTCGCACTTTTCACGACGACGATTCATCTTATGTGTGGAAGCCATGCAGAGGGTACGGTCGATATCGCGGCCTTGTACGAACAGGGCAAGGCTCAGCTGAATGCAGGCGACCATCACAACGCGATCCGGACTTTTTCACGGGTACTCGACCGAATCGAGCCTCACAGCCGCAATGCATATGCGGTGACCTACGACCGCGCCCAGGCCTATTTCAAGAAGGGGGACCTGAAGAAGGCGTGGGAGGACGTGAACGCTATCATACCGGCCCCGGTGACCGACGGCGACATCCTTGCCGCGTGCCTGAACCTGAGAGCGTTCATTCACAGCAAGAGAGGTAGAGAGCGTAAGGCTCTCCAGGACTTTACGGCCTCAATCAAGGTACCCCACGACAATCAGTCTCTGAGGGCAAGATCTTTTGCCAATAGAGGAATTACGTATATCAATCTGGACCTTCCGGAAAAGGCCGTCAGCGACTTCAACCAGGCAATACGACTCGAACCCAACCTTTCATTCGCGTACGCGGGTCGAGGCCTCGCCCATCTTCGCGCGGACGAAATCGCACACGCACGTGCGGACAGTCTCTCTGCATTGAAGCTCAGCCCGGACGAACAGACCAGAAAAATGGCCGAGAGCGTACTCAAGGAGCTCACCATAGAAGCCTCCGGCCCATTGAGCGTCACGGTCAACGTAAACAGAATGGGGCAAATCTTTGTTCCGGTGAAGTTCAGCAAACGGGGGACGCCTTACCGATTTCTACTCGACACGGGTGCATCGTACAGCCTTGTATCCAGGAACTTGATGAAGCAGATCCGTCGTGAGACCGAAGTGACGAGGATCAGTCAGGACACGGTGACCATCGCGGACGGCTCGAGGCACCGGGTAACGCGGTACAGGATCGGAAACGCGTTCCTTGCAAACTTACCTCTCGGCACAATCGAAGTTCATGTGTTCGACTCCGGGAACAATCGCATCACAAACCTGCTCGGCACGAAAAGCCTTGCGAACATCGATATCCACATCGACAACAAGAGCGGCAAGGCCAGGATAAGCCGGAGAGGGTCCGCTCATCAGGGTCTGTGAGAACCGCGGATGTACGGCAATCGTCAAGAGAAGTGACTGTTATCCGACGTCCGGTTCACAGGCTTGGGCCGGTGAAAACCGCCTTTGTCCAAGGGGAGAATCCATACGGGGGGAATATACGTACACCATGCCCGGCCATGGGCAACCCTCGTCAGCCGGTGAAGGGACGAAGGAGGTCGATGGATTCGTCGACCGGTCCAAGGGCGACCATGGTAAGTCCTTGCGAACTGATGGTGTTCTCGGCAAGTTCGTGAAGCTGGTCCGCGGTCACGGCTTCCAACGCGGCGATCATTTCATCCAACGTGATGTACCGATTGAAGAAGAACTCGCCCTTTGCCAACCGATTCATCCTGGTTTCCGTGGACTCCATTGCCAGGATGATGTTGCCCTTGATCTGTTTTTTTGCGGTTTGGATGTCCTTGTCCGTTAAGCCGGCGGCAAGCCCCAACGTCTCCTTGCCGACCGTAGCGAGCAGCTCGTCCACACGGTTTGGATCGCAGCCCGCATAGATGCCGAACATTCCCGTGTTCGAGAACGAAGAGAGGAATGAGTACACGGAGTATGCGAGACCTCTTTTTTCCCGAACCTCCTGAAACAGCCGAGAACTCATTCCGTTCCCGAGGATCGTGTTAAGGATGTACCCGGCGTGGCGCGCATCGTCGACCGCGCTGGGACCGTCCGCCCCAACGCAGATGTGCACTTGCTCCAAATCCTTGGCCACGACTAGGGACGATCCCCTGCTCTTCGGCACGGGACCGGGAACCGGAGCGGATCCATTCTTGAGGCCCTTCATCTTCTCGGCGAACAGTTCCACGACTCTGTCGTGGTCCAGATCCCCCGCAGCGCAAATCACGCTCTCCCCTGTCGTGTAGTTATCCTTCTTGAATTGGACCATGGTCTCGCGGTCCATTTTGCTGACACTGGGTATGGTCCCAAGGATTGGTCGCCCCAACGGATCGTCGCTCCAGAACCGAACACCCAGAATCTCGTGGATCAGATCTTCCGGGGTGTCCTCCATCTGGTGAATTTCCTGGCATATCACCTGTTTTTCGCGCTCGATCTCTTCTTCCGGGAACGAGGGGTTGAGAAAGATATCGGTCAAAAGATCCGCGGCCAGATCGAGATTCTCGCTGAGGACCTTGCAGTAGAACGATGTCAACTCCTTGCTTGTAAACGCGTTTATCACGCCGCCGACGGAGTCGATCTCTTGTGCAATGGCCAACGCCGATCTGCGTTCGGTCCCCTTGAACAACATGTGCTCTATGAAGTGACAAATGCCGTTGAGTTCAGGGATCTCGAATCGTGAGCCGGAACGTACCCATATACCCAACGACACTGACCTCAAATAGGGGACGCGTTCCGTGACGATGCGGATGCCGTTATCGAGGATGGTCTTTCGGTAGGTGCTTGCGTCGTCGTATTGCTTACTCAAAGAAACGGTCTTATCTCCTGGGATCAAAAGTCCGGGGTCTTCCCGATTGCGTCTTTGCGGGACAGCTTTATCTTGCCCTGCTGGTCGATCCCGATGACCTTGACGGGAAACGAATCCCCTTCCTGCACCACGTCGCTCACTTTTCGCACGCGCTCCGGTGCAAGCTGAGAAATATGCACCAAACCGTCGGTGCCGGGAAAAATCTCGACAAACGCGCCGAAGTCGGTGATCTTTCTCACCGTACCCATGTAGATCTTTCCCAGTTCCGCTTCCTGGGTGAGCATCATGATTTCTGCCTGCGCTTGCTTCGCACCCGCGCCGTCCACCGAGGCAATCAGCACTTTGCCCGTGTCGTCCACCTCGATCTTGGTCCCGGTTTCCTCTTGGATCGCCCGTATCACCTTGCCTCCGGGTCCAATGATATCGCGGATCCTTTCAGGATTTACGTACATCACGTGGATTCTCGGAGCGTACGGGGAGAGATCGGCTCGAGCCTGCGACAGTATCTTGTTCATTTCCTTGAGAATGTGGCGGCGACCGTCCCGTGCCTGATACAGAGCTTCCGAGAGGATTTCCTTCTTGATGCCGTCGATCTTGATGTCCATCTGAAGCGCGGTCACGCCGTCGTGAGTCCCCGTGACCTTGAAGTCCATGTCACCGTGATGGTCTTCATCCCCGATGATGTCCGACAGTATCACGGTCTTGTTGTCGCCCTGAAGCAAACCCATGGCGATGCCCGCAACCGGTTCCGCCAACGGAACGCCTGCATCCATCAGGGACAGCGAAGATCCGCACACGGTCGCCATGGACGAGGAGCCGTTTGACTCCAGTATCTCCGAAACGACCCTGATCGTGTAAGGGAAATCATCGTCGTTGGGAAGTACATTGACCAGAGCCCTTTCGGCGAGCGCGCCGTGACCGATCTCACGGCGAGAAGGTCCTCTGAGGAACTTTACCTCTCCCACGCAAAACGGGGGGAACTTGTAGTGGAGCATGAAAGACTTGTAACTGGAACCTTCCAGAGCTTCGATCTTCTGCTCATCCGATGACGTTCCCAAGGTGGCGATGACGAGGGCCTGCGTCTCGCCCCTGGTGAACAAGGCGCTCCCATGGGTCCGCGGCAACGCTCCCACTTCGCATGAAATGTCTCTGATTTCGGTGAACGACCGCCCGCCGATCCGCGTGTTTTGGTCGAGAATCATGCCTCGGATGTACTCGCCCTGAATCCTCTCCATGTACCCAAGTATCTCCGAGCGTCTCAACAACCCGTCTTCACCCAGAGAGTCCAGGAATTCGACGTAGATTTCTTCGAGCGCGGCGTAACGTCGAAGTTTTTCGGGGATGGTCAAGGCCTGCGCTATCTTATCTCCCAGTTCGGTCCGGATTCGCCGGATGAGATCCTCGTCCCTGACCGGCGGGGATACTTCTCTCTTGGGTTTGCCCGCTTTTTCGCGAAGTTCTTCCTGAGCCTCGACGATCTTCAGTATCTCCTCGTGGGCCCTGAATATGGCCTCGATCACGATCTCTTCAGGAAGCCGGTCGGCACCGCCCTCGACCATCACGATGCCCTTGCGGGACCCGACCACGATCAGGCTCAAATCGGAGTACGTGTCTTCGAGTGGAGACGGGTTGATGATCAGGTTACCTTCCACACGGCCGACGCGAACCGCGCCTATGGGTCCGTCGAAGGGAACGTCGGACACGTGGAGCGCCGCGGAAGCACCGTTGATGGCCATCATGTCCGGGTCGTTTTCTCCGTCAGAAGAGAGCACCGTAGCGATGATCTGAGTTTCCGCACGAAATCCGTCCGGAAAGAGAGGGCGTATGGGCCGGTCGATGAATCGACACGTCAGGATCTCTCTCTCCGTGGGCCGCCCCTCACGCTTGAAGAACCCTCCGGGAATCTTGCCGGCGGCGTACGTCATCTCGAGGTAGTCAACGGTAAGTGGAAAGAAGTCTATGCCCTCACGACCCTTTTTCTCCGCCACCGCGGTTGCCAGAACCACGGTTTCCCCGGTTCTTACCAGTACGGAACCGGATGCCTGTTTGGCCAAACGTCCCGTCTCGAATACAATTTGCTTGTCTGAAACTGTAGCGAATGTACTATGCACCATAATTGTCATGGTCCTCATGATCGCTCAAGAGCGATCCAGCAAGTCCGACGGGGACGTCAGTTCTATTTCCTGATACCCAATTCGGCGATTATCGTTTTGTACCGGTCGACATTTCTGGATTTCAAGTAGTCCAACAGGCGTCTTCGCTGTCCGACCAACTTCAGCAACCCGCGTCTGGAATGATGATCCTTCTTGTGAATCTTGAAATGCTCGGTCAAGTAACCGATCCGTTCGCTCAACAGAGCTATCTGAACCTCCGGCGAGCCGGTATCGGCATCATGGATGCGGTACTTTTCAATGATTGTCTTTTTCTTTTCGGTTGGGAAGGCCAACGCTCGAGTTCCTCCTAAACAGGCATTAATCGGCTATTTCAGCTTAATCTCAAATGAATACCACACGGCAGGCATGAAGTAAAGATGATCGGAGCGTACGGGAAACTTTTTTTGCCCGCCTGAGATGACTTTGGGGGGCGAGCCCCGGTCCACCGGGCGAAAACCCTCTGGTTGGGATATGGTTGATCATGCCTGCGCCATGACCGTGCCGTTCACGAATTCTGCATAATGAACACGCGGCTCGCAATTTGCTGAAATCTCCCGTGTGCCGTACGCAGATCCTGCCGAGTTTACTCATTCGATATATCAACCACTTATATGGATTCCTCCACTTCGGCAACACCTTTCGGCCGCCGCTCACGACTTCTTCGGTCGCGAAGCGGCTCATGTTCCCCAAGAAGTTGATTTGTTTCCGAACTTAGGATATCATGAATGTATTCGGATGACCCACTTAAAGCCCGTCTCGGATTCCATCGCAAGGGTGACGGAAATTCACGATGCTCACCGCAACCTCGGGTGCGGATGTATGCTCTAGGAGAAGAGAATCATGGACTTCACGGAGAGATTGACCGAAATCGTGGGAGAGAAGAACATTACGACATCCCACGTGGATTGTCTCGCGTATTCCAGAGACATGTCCATCCACGCGGCCACGCCTCAAGCAATTGTATTTGCGGAGAATACTGATCAGGTCAGTAAGATCGTCGCCCTGGCCGATGCAGAGAAGGTTCCGGTAACCGCACGGGGGACCGGCTCGTCGGTCACGGGCGCAGTTCTTGCCGCGAAAGGCGGCGTGATACTCGATTTCACTAGAATGAACTCCGTCAAGGAAGTCAATAAGGCCGACGGGTACGCGGTTGTCGAACCTGGAGTCATCTGCAACGCGTTGAACGCCAAGCTCGCGCCTTCCCATTTCTTCCCCCCGGATCCGGGGAGCGCTCCCATAGCCACCATCGGAGGCATGATCGCGACCAACGCGAGCGGCGTGCGAGCGGCCAAGTACGGAACCACCAAAGATTATGTAAAATCCCTGACCGTGGTGATGGCCGACGGTCGCATCGTTCAAACAGGAGACATCGCGCCCAAGAGTTCAGCAGGGTATGACCTTACACACCTCTTTGCCACTTCCGAGGGCACCCTGGGGATCATTACCGAGGCCGTGGTCAAGATTCTCCCCATGCCCGAGTACGAGGCTTTTGCCAAGGCGTCTTTTCCGGACGTAGACACCGCGGGCAAGGCCGTCGAACAGATGTTTACTTCCGGCATGGAGCTCGCCACCTGCGAGATCCTCGACAATGTCTGCCTGGACGTATGCCGCGACACGCTTAAGATGGACATCCCCAAAGAAGTTAACTGCCAGCTTTTCATGGGAATCGACGGAGCGCGAAGCACGGTAAGAGAACAGATCGAAAAGATTGATGAAATCTGTAAGGCCGTCGGCGGCATTGAAAACGTCTGGTCCGACGATCCGGTACAGAAAGCCCAACTCTTCGCCGCAAGGGGCGGGCTTGTTCCGGCCATGAGCCGTATGCAGCCGGGATATCGACTTGTCCCGCTGGTGGAGGACTTCGGGGTTCCCATCAGCCGCATTCCCGAGACCATAGCCGAGATTCAGCAGATCGGCAACAAACACGGTTTTCCCGTGGCCACGTTCGGCCATATCGGCGACGGCAACCTTCACGCAACGTTCATCATGAATCCCACCGTCCCGGAGCAATGGAATCGCGTCAAGAAGATCGCGTTGGATTTCATAGACATGACCCTCCGGTTCAAGGGAACGGTGTCCGCGGAGCACGGCGTGGGAATCGCGAAATCGCCTTACATCGCCCAACAGCTGGGCGAGGGACTCAACGTGATGAAGGCGATCAAGAAGGCTCTGGATCCAAACAATATCCTCAACCCCGGAAAAATGGGATTCGACGATGCGATTGGGGACATCCTCGATGAAAACAGCTTCCAGAAATACTTGACGGCGCCCGACAAGATCCGGCATTTCCCCGAGGGAGTGGACAACGAAATCCTGGCATGCATCCAATGCGGTTTCTGTAGGGCCGGCTGCCCCACTTTCGCCGAATCCACGCTGGAATCGCTGAACGCCAAGGGAAGAGTCACCCTGGCGTTTCACATGCTGATGGGCGATCTGGAGCCGTCGGAGGATCTGGCAAAGCGTCTGTATCAGTGCATGATGTGCCTGAACTGCAAATTTGTGTGCCCGGCCAAGGTCGAGGTGGCGGACATCGTGAGAAGCGCTCGGGAAAGGCTGGTCGAAAAGGGTTTCCTGCCGGAGATCTTCAAGCCGGTTCTCGCCTCGATGATCGACGCGGCCAATCCGCTGCTTGCGCCGAAGGAAAAGCGCGGAGACAGCTACCCGGCGGAATACGGAAAGGCTGTTCCGGGGCAAACCGACGCACTACTTCACCTGGGCTGCGTAACCAGTTTTCAGGACGTGAAGATCATTCCCGCGATCATGAAGATCCTGGACAATGCCGGCGTCAACTACGGTGCCATGGGCGAAGAAGAACCCTGCTGCGGATACCTGGCTTATCTGGTTGGGGACATGGACACCTTCAAGAAGGCCATGGATGTCTACGGAGAGCGGATGAAGACGTACAAGCCCAAGGACCTGATCACGACCTGCGCCGGATGTTTCAAGACCTTCAGGGATTTGTACCCGCGGTACGGGGGAGCCAACGGTTACACCGTGTCCCATGCGGTGGAAATCCTCGAACGGCTGGTCAAGGAGAACCGACTCAGGTTCAGTCCGGACGCGAGCCCGATCAAGGTCGCGTATCACGATCCATGCGACATGGGACGTCACATGGGCGTGTACGAACCCCCACGTGAGGTGCTCAAGGCTCTGCCCGGCGTAGAATTGCTCGAATTCCCCTTGAACCGCGAGAGGGCGAAATGCTGCGGCGGAGGAGGAGGAATGAAGGGCTTCGACAACGAATTAGCCGGCGAGATCGGGTACAAGAGGCTTCTGTCCGCCATTGATTTGGGCGCGGACGCCATCGTTTCGGCCTGCCCGTCCTGCAAGGGAACCTTCAACCAGGCTGCGGCACGTGCCAGGAAAGAGAAGAAGGGCAAGATCAAGGTGCTGGACATCACCGAACTCGTTGCCGGCCGCTTGGCATGAGCCTGCGCTCCCCGGCGTGCGCTACCGGTGATTGATGGGGAACCCCGGGAACAAGTAAGGCGGCCTGAGGCCGCCTTTTCCTTTTCATGGGCATCCGGGGCGAAAGGCGACACTGTTTTCCCCGCAGGGCTACGGAAAGCCAAGCACGGCCTCCGGGGTGTTCCCCGACCCGCGGCATGAACTGCGTCGCGCAATCGCCTATCTGTCGCGGCTGTGTTCATTCATGGTCGCATGAGCCGCGGCCAGACGGGCTATCGGAACCCTTGGCCCCGAACAAGAAACATAGTCCAAGCCGATACTGTCGCAGAACCGAATGGAACCCGGGTGACCGCCGTGTTCTCCGCAGATTCCCACTTTGAGATCCGGCCTCACTCTCCTTCCCGCTTCGACCGCCATTTTCATGAGCGGTCCGACTCCCTTGACGTCCAACGCTTCAAACGGGTTTTCCTGTATGATGCCTATCTCGTGGTAATAGGGGAGGAATTTATTTTCCGCATCCTCCCGGCTGAACGAGAAAGTCGCCTGTGTGAGATCGTTCGTTCCGAAGGAAAAGAATTCCGCGACTTCGGCCATCTCATCGGCGGTAACGCATGCCCGCACGACTTCGATCATTGTTCCGAACTTGAAGTCCAGCGTCACTTCATATGCAGCCTCAACCTCCTCCTTGGCCGCCATGACGTGTTTCTTCACGCAGCTCAGCTCCGCTTCCGAACTCACTTGCGGGACCATAATCTCAGGATGCACTTCAATGCCTTCTTTGACGCACTCGGCCGCCGCCTCCAGTATGGCCCTCACCTGCATGGTATAGATTTCCGGATTGGTGATGCCGAGCCTGACTCCGCGATGTCCGAGCATGGGGTTCACTTCTCGCAGCGCCCTCGCCCTCTGGAGCATCAGCTCCTTCCTCCTGATGGCCGCATCGATTGCGGCCGGTTCCAGTTCGGACAGGTCGATGGGCATTTTGGCCAGGCCCTCGAGCACCGTTACCTGGAAAGCGGCATCGATCTGTTTCACTCCGTTCATGAGCTGCTGTGCATAGCGGACCGAAGTCTTCAGTTGCTTTAAATCTTGGAGCTGGCCCAGCAGCTCGAATTCATACGGCAAGAATTCATGGATGGGCGGGTCCAGCAAACGGATGGTAACGGGATGAGGAGCCATGGCCCGAAACAGTCCCTTGAAGTCCGATCGCTGGAACTCCTGCAACTGATTGAGGAACGTCTCTCGTTGCTCAAGATCCTGGGCAAGGATCATCTCGACGACGATAGGCAACCTCTGCGGATCGTTAAACATCCTCTCAGTTCTGCACAGGCCGATTCCTACCGCGCCGAATTCACGCGCTCTTCTCGCGTCCTCGGGAGTATCCGCGTTCGCCCTGACCCCCAGGCGGGACACCTCGTCCGCCCAGCCCAGCAAGACGTGGAGCTGCTCGCTGAATTCCGGCTCCACCGTGGGGATCTCTCCGAGGTACACATTTCCCGTGGCCCCGTCAATCGTGATGACGTCGCCTTCGTGTATGACTTTATCGCCTACCTGAGCCTGCCTATGCTCGGTGTCGACCCGAATTCCTTCCGCCCCCGCGACGCATGGCTTCCCCATTCCTCGAGCCACAACCGCCGCGTGTGAGGTCTTGCCTCCCCGACTGGTGAGAATACCCTGAGCTGCGAAAAAACCATGAATATCCTCGGGCTTTGTTTCTTCCCGCACTAATATGACTTTTTCTCCTGCTCGTCCCTCGGTCTCGGCTCGATCGGAGTCAAAAATGCACTTGCCCGACGCGGCCCCGGGTGACGCCGGCAGGCCCTGAGCCAGGGGTTCCGCATCATAGTTGGGATCCAGCCCCGGGTACAAAAGTTGTTCAAGATACTGCGGGTCTATACGGAGCAGAGCTTCCTCTTTTGAGAGAATTCCCTCGGCTTCCATTTCTACGGAAGTTCTTACCATTGCAGCCGCATTCATTTTTCCGTTGCGCGTCTGCAAACAGTAGAGCACACCCTTCTCTATGGTGAACTCGAAATCCTGAATTTCACGGTAGTGCTTCTCCAGTTTGGTGCGGAGATCTTCCAGTTGGCGGTACAGGTCCGGCATCTCTTTGGCCATGTCCATGATCGGCTTGGGCGTCCGGATGCCCGCCACGACGTCTTCACCCTGCGCGTTGACAAGGTACTCCCCAAACATGTGGTTTTCGCCCGTGGCGGGGTCCCGAGTGAATCCGACGCCGGTACCGCTGTCGTTGCCCATGTTGCCGAAAACCATGGCAACTACATTGGCCGCGGTTCCATTTGCCAGGTCCGGGGTGATATTGAATTCCCGTCGGTAATCCACCGCGCGTTTGCCCATCCAGGAGTTGAACACCGCCTTGACGGCAAGAGCCAACTGCTCGTCCGGATCCTCGGGGAACGGCCGAAAAGCGTTTTCCTCGACTACATGGAGAAAGAGGTCGCTGATTTCCTTCAAATCGTCCGTCGTCAGATCCAGGTCACTCAACGCACCGGTCTTGACCTTGATGGCTTCCAAAGTTTCGTCAAAGGGCCGGTCCGGTATTCCCATAGCTACTTTTCCGAAGAGCTGGATGAAGCGCCGATATGCATCGTACCCAAACCTCTCGTTTCCGGTTTGTTTTATAAGCCCTTGGAGCGTTTGGGTGTTCAGTCCCAGGTTCAGAATGGTGTCCATCATTCCCGGCATAGACAGGGCACCACCGGAGCGAACAGAAACCAGGAGCGGATTATCGCTGTCCCCGAACTTCCTCCCAGTGGCCTTTTCAACGGCCTTCATGTGCTCCCCGATCTCATCCATCAACCCATCGGGAAGGCGGCCGGACTCGGATTCGAGATAATCGAGACACGCCTCCGTGGTTATCACGAAACCGGGAGGCACGTTCAGACCAATCTGAGTCATCTCACACAGCCCTGCGCCCTTCCCTCCAAGGAGCTTCTTGTTCTTTCCGTCCCCTTCTTCAAACGCGAAGACATACTTTCGGCTCATGTCACTCTCCGTTATTCAAGTAATTCAACAGAATTGAATATCAGCCCATGATCTGAAAACGATTCCTACCTCCCTCAAGCCGCTATCGTATGATCGCATGCTTGGCGATCCCGTATCCAATACTCATTCAGAACGATTGACCTCACTCCACGGAAAATACACGGCCGGCCTGTACGGTCCCCATGTCGGAGACACGTTTCCGGCCGAGAAACTTGTCGGCACCGACCCTTGACCGGAGCGCACTTCGATCCCTGCAGCTTGGCATCCACTCCCGCGTCGGGTCTCATGGATCGAGTGCAACACCCCATGCGTCCCGGCGCAATGACCGACGGCCTGAAGGACTAACAGGTGAACTTTTTTCGGCAATTCACAACTGTAGCAGAAGGAGCTCTCAAATTGCAACAAAATCATTTCGACGCGCGTGAACTCCGGAGCGAAGCACCTTTGAAAAGAGATCCTTGACAGGCTTTCGAGCCCATTGTTAAGGTCGTCGGACCATGAGAGACAAAGGACATACGGCAGAAACGGCGGTGAAGCATGCGAGGTCTTGAAATCACTGACGAAAGAGCAGATTTTCTCAAAGCGGACTACGAACGGGGATTCATCAAGTTTTGCAGATTTAGAGCGGTGTCGGCCTGCTGGGGCGGATTCGAGTCCAGCGTAGAGATCAACCCCGACCACCGTCAGCAGGATGGGTTCATTCACGCAGGGGTAATGGCGACCATGGCAGACCACACCGCCGGGTACTCGGCCTTCACGATCGTCCCTGAGGACCTCCAGATTCTCACCATTGAGTTCAAGGTGAATTTCCTCCGGCCGGCTTTCGGCGATCGGCTGGTCTGTCGTTCACGGGTCATCAGAGAGGGCCGCCGTGTAATTGTCGCGGAGTCTGATGTGTACGACGTAAGAAGCGGGGAAGAGGTCCAGGCCGCCAAAGCGCTGGTTACCCTCATGGCCGTGCCCAAAGCCGGCTTGACGCGATCCGGAGCTTAATGCCCGTACATCCCGACTCGAACCGATGGGAAGAGATCCCCGCGGGTATGGGGGAGAAAGAGGGCAGCCATGAAATTGTCCATGTACGTGTGATCCTCCGACAGCTCAACATTTGTCATGGTCCGAGCGATATGTTTGGCCCGACTGAACAGCTGGCGTGACATCACTGCCAGTCGCGCTCCCTTCAGGGAGGCATTGCCTATGAATAGGAACTTCTCGCGATCGATATCGGGCAGGAGGCCGATGGTGATGGCATGGTCAAGATTGATGAAACTGCCGAATGCCCCGGCAATGATCACCCGATCCAACGCATCCACGCTGAGCCCGATCTTGTCGAGCAGGCAGGCATACCCGGAAAACATCGCGCCTTTGGCGCGTAAGACATTGTCCAGGTCCACTTCGGTAAGCACGATATCTTCGTCGATGCCGGTTTGGTCGGCCCGGCAAATCACGTACTCGTTTCCGCTCCGGCCTTTGCGAATTCTATCCGTAGGCAGGTCCTGCGCATATGTGCCGTTCTGATTCAGGATGCCGATCTTAAGCATTTGAGAAATGATGTTGATGATTCCGGATCCGCAAATGCCCATGGCCGGTTTGGCGTCAATGGTCTTGATCATGGGTTCCAGGGTGTCGGGATCGATAAGAATTCCCTCGATTGCACCGGGAGCCGCTCTCATGCCGAATTCCAGTCCTCCGCCCTCAAATGCCGGTCCCGCGGAACATGAGGCGGTCATGAGAAGATCTCTGTTTCCGGCAACGATTTCTCCGTTTGTCCCGATGTCGATGAAGAGCGTCATCTCATCCGAATCCCACATTCCGTTTGCCAGCACCCCGCTCACGATATCCCCTCCCACGTAGGACGCCACCCCGGGAAACACCCGAACGAATGCGCCCATCGGAAGGTTCAGGCCAAGCTCACGCGCATCCACGGGCCCGACGTTCTGCGCTGCAGGCACATACGGCGATTCCCGAAGAAACTTCGGGTAGAGGCACAGGAACAGATGGGTCATGACCGTGTTGCCCGCGGCAACCACGTAATTGACACTTTTTCTGGGTTGATTGCTCTTCTTGAGAATTTCATCAATAATCTCGTTGAGACCGTTGACTACGTGATGCTGGAGCTTCTCGAGCCCGTCCCTCTTGAGTGCGAAGACGATTCGGCTGATGACGTCGTCTCCCATCGATATCTGTGGATTGTACCGCGAGGCTCTGGCCAGAACTTCTCCCGTTTCCAGATTGATCAATTCCCCCCAGAGCGACGTCGTGCCGATGTCCACGGCTACGGCCGTGGGCGGTGCCGAGACGTGTCCGCTGTGAATCCTGACCAGACGGTACACCGGCAATCCCGAGTCGAATGTTTCCTCGATCCGCATGCACGCGGTGAGCCGCCAATTGTCGTTGCGTGCGACCGAAGGGAGTTCGCGCACTACATTTAGACTTGCGGTCACGGGATATATCTCGTGGTCTGTCTTCAGCGTGCGCACAATTCTTTCGTAGTCGCTCGAATTGTCTTCAGGGGTGGGAGCCTTGGGTTCCATGAGAACACGAAAAGTCATGGGGCTCATTTCAGCCGATATAGGGGATTCCATGGGCCGAGCAGTCAGGCTCATGCGCTCCGCTTCATCGCGGGGGATTACTTTACGCCCCACTTTGACTTTCGGAATTTCGATGCCGACGTCGGTGGTAAGACGAGATTGGCATGCCAGGACGTAACCCTCCGATCGCTCCCGGTCGGACAGTTTCTCCAGCATTTGAGCTTTGACGGACCCTTCTACGACCTTCACTTTGCACTGACCGCACCCACCGGTTCCTCCGCATGCAGCCGGAATGAAGATTCCCGCCTCCAACGCAGCGTCCAGGACCAATTGCCCCTCTTGAGCTTCAACCGTCAGTTCATCGGGAAGAAACCGTACCGAAACTTTTCCCAAAGCATCCCCTCCAAACCCGGCCGGGCGCCGGTTGCTGATCCAAACCGTGTCGCATTGAGGACGTACGAGTCCCTTCAATGCAAACCCGTATGTTACCACCAAGGATGACTTTTTCAAAACGATCTGATATTTCCTTGGTTATGAATATTCCGGCCGCTTCTCCGGACGAGGAGGTCGACCGCGAATTCGGCCGGGTTCCCGACACCGCGGCTTCCCCCGGCCGGCCGTCACGGGTCGGTTCAACGAGTATTCAGTACGAAAAGGACGCGATTCCGACGCGTCGACGTCCCGAACCCGCGTCGGGCCGGTCCGGAAGTTTCATGATGAGCATGGGGACACTACCTTCTCGAGGGAGAAACCAATGCAGTTCATGGTCAGTGAGATTTTCAGAAGCATCCAGGGGGAATCATCGTACACGGGGCTGCCCTGCACATTCGTCAGACTGGCGGGCTGCAATCTCAGGTGTCGGCAGTGCGATACTCGATACGCTCTGGAAGCCGGCCACGAGATGTCGCTTGACGAAATACTGGACCGGGTTTCATCCCTCGACTCAAATCTTGTCGAGATTACGGGCGGGGAACCGTTGATACAAGAGGGGACTCCGGAACTCACGGCGCTTCTTAAACAGCGAGGTCACCGGGTTCTTGTGGAGACAAACGGCTCCCTGGACATATCATTGCTTCCCGAGGGCGTCATACGCATTATGGATATCAAGTGTCCTGCCAGCGGAGAAAGCAAGCAGTTCATGTGGGAAAATATCTGGCGGCTCAGAGACGGCGATGAAGTCAAGTTCGTCATTTCCGACCGACACGATTATGAGTGGGCCAGAGGAATCGTCAGGGAACGGTTCGGACGTTCGCGCACGGAGATTCTCTTCTCGACGGTTTTCGGCGAGCTCCCGCCGCGCAATCTCGTAGAGTGGATTCTTGAGGATCGCCTGTCCGTTCGGTTTCAACTCCAGATACACAAGTACATCTGGCCGCACGACGCGAGAGGCGTGTGACGCCTGTTGACGCCGCGGGCTCGATCTATCCGCCGAAGGACGGGTGGATGAATTCGACGCGATCGCCTTCTTTGATGGAACAGCTGCTGAAATCCTTGCGATAAATGAATCGACCGTTCACTTCCACGATCACTGCGGGATCATCTTCCCGGGTTCTTTCCAAGAGATCCTTTACGGTCAGCTCGCAGCCTTCCACCTCTTCCGGAAAACCGTTGAATATGAATTTCACTGAAAACCTCTCATGGGGCACCGACCCTCACTACTCATTCAGTAGGACTCGAAGCCCCTGCTAATCCCTTTCGCCGGCACGACCACTTCATAACCGGGCATGAAGTGGATGTACGTGCGCCCCGGATGAGACGGCTTTCCCGCGTGAGCACGGGACGCTTCTCCCGGTCGTGACAACTCAGGCACGGTGCCGGTGCGTGCACGGCGGCGCAGACATGATCCGCCGGGGTGCATAAGGGAACGGATGAGACGGAGTAGAGGGAGGTTGAAGCTTTCAGGCATGGCCGGATGACGGGCGGCATATGTGGAACGAGCGGGGGAAGTCGGGTCACACGAACATTCCCCCGTTCGCCTCCGCCTCACGCGTTCTCTTTGTTCTTGAGCGCCATGAACAGCCGTTCGGATGTTACCGGCAATTCATTGATCCGGATGCCCGTGGCATCGGAGATTGCATTGAGGATTGCCGGAATGGTAGGCATGATGGCTCCCTCGCCGACTTCCTTGGCTCCGTAAGGCCCGTGAGGCTCACTCGATTCAACGATGATGGATTTCACGTTGGGCATGTCCAGAGCCGTAGGTATCCTGTACTCTCCCAGCGACGGGTTGAGGACTCTCCCTCGCGAGTCAAACTTGACTTCTTCGAAGAGACACTCGCCAAGCCCCATGGACAGTGAACCCTGCATCTGGCCTTCGACCAGGGTGCGGTTGATTGCCAGCCCGCAGTCATGTGCATCGGTCATGTTGTCCACGGTAATCTCGCCGGTTTCCATGTCCACCGAGACTTCCACCACCTGTGCCGAACAGCCGTAAGCGGGCGACGTTCCCACGGCGGCCCCTTTATAGGATCCGCCCAATCTGGGGGGTTTATACTTGCCGGTGCCTACAAGCGTGCCTCCCTTAAGGTAGGCGAGCCGTGCGGCTTCTCTGAAAGTCAGGTACTCTCCTGACGGGGGGTCGGTCCAACCGCGGTGTTCCTTAATATACTGCACGCGTATGTGCTGGAAATTTCCCGGTTGGCCGTCGAACTTCACGATCCCGTCGGAAAAGGATATGCTTTCCGGACTGCAGTCCATTTCTTCCGCAAGATAGGAGGCTATGGCATTTCGAATCTGCTCCGCGGCTTCTTTTGTCGCGTGTCCCGTCATCAGGGTTTGCCGACTCGAATATGCACCGAGGTCGACGCTCAAATCGGTGTCCCCCGAAACGACGCGAACATGGGAAAGAGGAATCCCAAGCGTCTCGGCAGCGATCATCGCCATAGTGGTATCGGACCCTTGGCCTATCTCCGCGGACCCGGTCAGCACGGTGGCGACACCCCCATCTTCGCTTACCTTGATGACCACGGTGGAATGGTACGTGTCCGACCGATAAATGGGATATCCGGCTCCGGAGACGAAGAACCCGCACGCCATACCGATTCCCTTACCTTTGGGCAGCTTGCCCTTCTTATTTTTCCAATCGGAACCGTCACGAACGGCTTCGACGCATTCCTTCATGCCGAGACTCGACATGTCGAGTTCGTTGATGGTCACGTCGCCGGTGGCCATGATGTTCTTGAGACGCATCTCTACCGGATCGATTCCGAGTTTCTCCGCGGTCATGTCAAGAAGCTGCTCGAAGGCCGCACGGTGGGCGACCCCTCCGTGTCCTCGCTGAGCCCCGCAGGTCGGTTTGTTCGTGTAGACTCGATAGCCGTCATACTTCATGGCTTTGAGCTTGTAAGGACCGCCCAGCAAGGAACCGGAATAGTACACGGTCGCGATTCCGAAGCTCGTGTATGCGCCGCCGTCGAGTACGGCCTTGTTACGCAGAGCGACCATGGTTCCATCCTTCATGACTCCAAGGCTCATCTCCGCATAGAACTGATGCCGAGCACGACTGTGAAGGAAGACCTGTTCGCGCGTGTAGTTCATCTTCACCGGTTTCCCGGTTGTCCTGGCCAGCAATGCCGCGCTCATTTCCAAGGGCGTGGCCTCACACTTGGGACCGAAACCGCCCCCCACGTACGGCTTCACGACACGCACATTGCCGACGGGAATGCCGAGCACCATGGCCACCGTCCGCATCACGTAATGCGGCACTTGGGTGGACGTGTGCAACGTGAGTCTGCCGTCGAGATCGAACACGGCCAAACAGGAATGGGGTTCTATGAACGCCGCATCCTGTCTCTTATTGAGAAAGGTGTGGTCCACCACGAGATCGCATTGGGCCAACGCGGCATCCGTGTCCCCAAACTCCTGATGCACTTCGGCATTCATGTTGCCGGGGAATTCGTCGTGAATCTGAGGCGCACCCTCTTTCATCGCTTCGAACATATCGAACACCGCGGGGAGTTCCTCGTAATCGACCTTGATCAATTCAACGGCTTCCTGCGCGGTTGCAAGATCCACTGCGGCCACGGCGGCAATTTCGTCACCCACGTAACGGACCTTCTCGTGAGCGAACAATGTTTCATCGTATCGTGCGGGAGAAACCCCGTACCTGACCAGACCCGCCTCCTTGGACGTAACGACGGCCTTCACGCCCGGCAGCTTGCGGGCCTTGGACGTATCGATATTCAGAATTTTGGCATGGGCGAGAGGACTCTGTAAAATCGCTGCGTAGAGCGCACCAGGCATGGTCAGGTCGTCCGCGTATTTGGCCTTGCCAACGGCCTTGGCCGGTCCGTCGATTCTCGGGGCTCTGGTATTGAGAACCTTGAAATCCTTCATGAGGACACCTCCGTTCCATCGATCACGGTTGCCGCCTCCTGAACGGCCTCGACAATCTTCTGGTAGCCGGTGCAACGGCAGAGATTCCCCGAAATCGCGGTTCGAATCTCAAGCTCCGACGGTTTGGGATTCTCATCGAGCAGAGCTTTGGCCGACAGAATCATACCCGGAGTGCAAAACCCGCATTGAATCGCGCCCTTGTCAACAAAGGCCTGCTGAATGGGATGCAGGTTGCCGTTCTCTGCAAGTCCCTCTATCG
The DNA here is from genome assembly GCA_031082285.1 of Desulfomonilaceae bacterium. Taxonomy (GTDB): domain Bacteria; phylum Desulfobacterota; class Desulfomonilia; order Desulfomonilales; family Desulfomonilaceae; genus JAVHLK01. The sequence goes on along the minus strand of JAVHLK010000014.1, from coordinate 16,752 downwards.
TGAGCACTTCCCTGCCGTGAGCCTGCACGGCTAGCACCAAGCACGAGTTCACCGGCTTTCCGTCGAGTATCACGGTGCACGCACCGCAATCACCGAGACCGCAGCCGTGTTTGGTACCGGTCAAGTCCAAGTCTTCTCTCAAGAACTGCAGGAGCGTCCGGTTCGGCTCCACGGCCGATTCCACCAGCTCTCCGTTGACGGTCATTTGTATAATGGTCTTCATTGCATATTCTCCCTCACACCGGTTGGGTTTGGACAGGGTCTCACGGTTTCCACGACTTCGCCCTTTCGACGGCCTGCTTGAGTGACCGCTTGACCAGTACCTCAATCATCATGCACCGATACTCCATGGTACCGCGATGATCGGTGATGGGACTGCAAAGCCCCACTCCCGTCATACCTGCCCTCTCGAACAACTCGTCGGTCGGCTTCTCTCCAATGAGCAATTCTTCGGCCGCGTATGCACGTACCGGTGTGGGAGCCACGGCTCCAAGAGCGATTCTCGCATCTGTGATTACGCCGTCGGGCGACTGGAGCGTGATCAGAGCGGCAACGTTAACCATTGAGATCTCGAGGGTCTTTCTTGCACCCAACTTGATGTAGGAACCGCCGGTCCACGGCATGGGAGTCTCCACATTGATCGACACGAGCAACTCATTGGGCTCTATGTCCGCCTCCCCGGGTCCGCGGAAGAACTCGACGGCCGCCACCTCGCGCTCGCCGGACGCACTTTTCAGTTTGAATTCCGCATTGAGCACCATGCACGGGGGGGGCAGGTCCGCGGCGGGGCGGGCGTTGACCAGGTTGCCTCCTATGGTGGCCCGGTTCCGAATCATGGGGGCCCCGAGACGTCCCGCAGCCAAGGCCAAGGGAAGAAACCGATCGTTGAGAAGTTCGTGCCGCGAGATCGCCCCCGCGCTCACCGCCCCTCCGATAGTCACTCCATGACCGTTTCTGGGGATGATTGCATCGAGACCCGGAACCCGGGCAATGGAAATCACGTGACTGGGCCTGTCGATCTTCTGCTTCATCCGCACCAAGAGATCGGTTCCGCCCGCCAACACCTTCGCGTTGCCTCCCAATTCCGAGAGGAGATTGAGAGCATCCTGAAGCGTCGACGGCTCATGGTACTCAAATTTCGGCAGGAGCATTTTCACTTACCTCCTGTGAAAAAAATGAAGGAATCGAAAATACGGTCCCGTTGAACAAGGCCGCGACGAGCAATTACGGTAACCGTCGCAGTCAGACTTTCCTCTGTTTTCCGCGCGATCCGAGTCGTCGCGCGATGCGCCTGTAGACTGCACCTTCACATGCAGCCGAACACCCGCGCAGAGATGTTTCGTAATAACAGAGTCCCGGGCAGGCATGCGATCCGACCAGCGATCGTCCTCCGCGCCTCAGCCTCGCAAATCGCGTCACCGCGACTTCAACTTGGGCGCCGCATTCGTGTGAAAAGACGTACCGTCCCAAACGGAAGTCCTCCGAACACGCGCGGTATCCCTCCCATTTCGTTCCCGCGTCTCCGATCAACCGTGCCGGGCCGCTCCATGACTTGCCGCATCCTGAACAGGTAATTCGCTCGCGGCGCGGCGCGTGTTCGGCGTGCGAGGTTTTCTTGCCTCGGGAAGGTGACGGGCCTCGAAGGCCGTCCTCAGACGTGCCGGGTTGTGCACGGCCCCCCGTCGGGCGGGTATCAAGGCGCGCCTCGATTTGAAATAAAGCCAGCCACGAGATCAGCCGAGCGCCGGTCTCGCGGGCCTTTTCTTCGCGCAGGGCCTCGTCATCGACGCCTTGGCCCTCATATTGAGGACATCTGAAGTAGAGCCACCCGGCATATCCCCCGAACGGGGTGCCGTCCGTCGGCCGGTTGCACGCCATCACGCCTCGGGCAATCTGGACGTCCACGGGCACGACCACGTGATATTCATCTCCCCTTGGAGAGACTCCGATCCACCCTTCATTCCCGGATTGCTTCGTCAGGGTGGCCCTCACTATATCGGACAATTTTATACTGAGCATGTGCGGCTCGATACAGTTTCTGTATGAGGAACTTTTTGTTTTCTTCAGGATAGCCTCAGGACGAATCTGTGTCAAGCCATAAACCAGTGCTATTGAAAACCATTGACAACCGGTCGTCGACGGGCTTATAACAATAGCAGTTCATTATCATGAACAGGAAACATTGTGCCGCGACTTCCGAGGAGAACGCCGGGTAACGGCAAACCGCGATTCAAGACGTCACGGATGAGTTATGATGAGGAGAGAAAAAGCCGCCCCCATTGCGTATTCGGCACCCATCGTGTCAAAGGCGATGCGGGTGCTGAAAATGATCATCACGTCCCCGAGCAATCCGGGCATAAGTGAGATTGCCGCCAAGCTGGCTTTGGCAAAGTCGACCACTCATGGTATTCTGGCCGCGCTGGAGGAATCCGGGTGGGTGCTGCGCGATCCGGTTACCCGCAAATACACGGCGGGGCACGCGGTGAGGGACATCGCGGTAAAAGCGTCGGTTAGGATTCCCCTGGTGGGACAAGCTCGTCCCTTTCTCGAGAAGCTCAGTAGGGATCTCGATGAAGACGTGTTCCTCGGAATGTTCACCGGCCATTACATCTTGATCCTGGACCAGATCGAGTCGACAAAAGAGCTCAAGGTTACCGCGAAACCGGGCACAAGGCTTTCGATGTTTGCCGGAGCGTGCGGCAAGGTCTTTCTTGCGTACCTGGACCGCGAGACCCAGCAGAAGATACTCACGCGGCAGCACCTTCCGCAATTTACGTCCCGGTCCATAACGGACCCGCACGAGTATCTGCTCCAGCTCGAAAAGGTCCGCGAGACCGGCGTGGCACTCGATGTCGAGGAGTATATTTCCAATGTACAGGCCGTGGCGGTGCCGGTTTTCTACGGCAAGAAGAACCGGAAGCGAATGGTTGCCGGTATCTGGCTGGTGGGGCTGGACTGGCACCTGACCCCGGGCAAGATGGAGAGAACCAAGGCTCTCGCGGTCAGGACGGCCGAAGCCCTCTCCAAGGCGGTGAGCAACGAGTACGGAGAACACCACTGACGTCGAGACGGTGTGCACGGACCCGGGAACCGGCTTAGTGGGGTCATCGGCCCACCGTCGGTCCCGTGTGTGATACCGGCGTTGACGCTAAAGCGAGAGGCTGGACGAAGCATTACCGGAGGTTGAGCGCACGCGACCGTATGAGGGCCGTGGAGCAATGAGGCCTCACGACACCGGGCAATGGAGGATGACCGAATGGATGCCATTTATACGGAACTTGCCAAGAGGATCGGCTTGGGTCACTCACAAAGAATACCTCGGCTGTTTGAGATGATTGCCGGTCGAGAAGAAGCCGAGATGCTCCTTCGCATGCCGGGGAACGCGCCCTCACTGGCGGAAAAGCTTGGGCATGACGTCGAACGCGTCGAGACCGCGCTCGAGACTCTCTTTGTGAAGGGACTGGTATTTCCTTCCGCAAAGACCGACCCTCCCACGTATCGCATGGGCCGGGACCTGGTCCAGTTTCACGACGCCACAATACTCTGGCCTGGTGCTCCTCAAGCCTTCCTGGACCTCTGGCAGGATTTTATGGAGGTGGAATGGCCCGAGGTTGCCAAACAGTACAGCCGGATCGTCCCTCGGCCGTTCACACGCGTCATTCCCGTCGGAATCACGGTTCAGGCCAAATCCCATGTGTTGGCCTACGAAGACGTGGAAGAAATAATCAATAGTTCCAAGAGCCTGAGTGTTACAAAGTGCACGTGCAGATTGACGGCGCACAAATGCGACAAGGAATTGGAGGCGTGCCTGCAAATCAACCGTGCCGCGGATTACTCTCTCGCTCGGGGAACCGGCCGAAAACTCACCAAGGACCAGGCGCTCGACCTCGTACGCCGATGCGAGGAAGAAGGTCTGATTCACGTGGTCATGAACAAGCAAAGCGTCGATCATTTCATATGCAACTGTTGCTCGTGCTGCTGTCAAACCATGCCGGTACTGATTCAGCACAATGTGAGCGTCATTGAACCCAGCCGCTTTGCCGCTCAAATCGACCCGGAGCTGTGCACCGGGTGCGAAACCTGCCTGGATCGGTGCTTCTTTGGCGCGATATCCCTGACGCCGGACCAGACCGCGCAAGTCGATGAGAAAAAGTGCATGGGATGCGGATTGTGCCAGGTTACCTGCCCGTCCGCCGCCGTCACAATGAAGGAAGTACGTGCAAAGGATTTCATTCCTGAAAAACTGTTCGGATGAAATCCATCCGATGCCTGTTATCAGCGATCTTTCAGAGGATTGAGAAATCGTTTCTCGATGAAATCGCACAATGGACGGACGTCGTTGAGATCGAATACCGGGATGCCCTCCGGAGGATCGGACGGGTCGCCGGCAACGGCCACGAGATTTTCGTCGGCCCGACACAGCAGATCCCTGTGAAGTTCACTCCGATAGACTTCTATCTTCGGGTGAGTCTCTCTCTTGTACCCTTCGGTGATGATCAGATCTACGCCCCACACGTACCTGTCTCGGATCTCGTCCAAACGGTGGTCATGATCCGTGTCGGCTACCAGAGCCATCTTGGTGGGGGACGAGATGATCGTGAGCCGTGAACCGGCCCGCTTGTGTCTCCACGAGTCTTTTCCTTCGTGATCGATCTCAAAGCTGTGTGCATCGTGTTTGACGGTTGCGATTCTATGCCCTCGATCCGTAAGCTCCCGTACGACCTTTTCCAGCAGCGTGGTCTTTCCGGAATCCGACTTGCCGACGATTGAGAGAATGGGAATCATCAAAAAATCCTTTCGATATAATTCCAAAAAACATAGAATAATTTACTCGGCCGACGATTGCCACACAGAATGTGATCGCGTTCACCGTGACGTGCACAGCAGTTCGGAATCACGCCGGGTATGGATGCAGAGGGAGGTTGTCCGTCCTGCCGTCCTCGCCTCGCGCACCACGACGAGTCGTGCAAGCCCGGTGAACAGTCAGGATAACGTAACCTCGTGGAGAAGAAAATGACCCTACAGGACGAAGTTCGCACCATCGCAGCCCTCACACGTGAAGCGGCCGGGGAGGCGGCCGCGCTCTCGATGACCGCCAAGGAAAAGATCCTGGCGGAGATGGCACAAATCCTTCGAGACAACCGATCTTTCCTGCAACGGGAAAACAGCAAGGACCTGGAAGCCGGACAAGCTCAGGGTCTCTCGCGAGCCATGCTCGACAGGCTCACCCTGTCGGATAAGGTCATCGATCAAACGGCCGCGGGCCTGGAAGAAATCGCGGCATTTCCCGATCCGGTGGGGGAAATCGTCCGTATGCGGACCCGGCCGAACGGTATGCGCGTGGGACGAATGAGGATCCCGCTCGGCGTCATCGGCATCATTTATGAGTCGAGACCCAATGTGACCGCGGATGCGGCAGCTCTGTGCCTCAAAGCAGGCAACGCGGTCATCTTGCGAGGCGGATCCGAGGCGTCCGGTTCCAACGCGGCCATCGTAAAGCTTCTCAAAGAGGTTCTGAAGAAGAATGCAGTGAACGAGAACGTCGTCAACCTGCTCCCGACCACGGACCGAGAAGCGATCCTTCATCTGCTGAAACTCGAGGATTTGATAGATCTCATCATACCGCGGGGCGGCGAGCAACTCATCCGGTTCGTGGCCGAAAATTCCCGGATTCCGGTCATTAAGCATTACAAGGGCGTATGCCACCTATACGTCGACGCGGCCGCGGACCTGGACATGGCGGTGGAGCTGGCATTCAATTCAAAAGTTCAGCGCCCCGGTGTCTGCAATGCCATGGAGACGCTCCTGGTGCACAAGAATGTAGCCGAGGAGTTTCTGCCCAGGGCGGCACGGAGATTGATTGAGGCCGGAGTCGAACTGAGAGGATGCGAGAAGTCACGATCCATCGTGAACGACATGAAGCCGGCCGCCGAGGACGACTGGTATGCCGAGTACCTCGATCTCATACTGGCGGTGAAAGTAGTCGACGACATGGATGAGGCAATGCGTCACATCGCCAAGTACGGTTCCCTTCACACCGAATCTATTGTGACCCGCGACTATGCCGCGTCACAAAGATTTCTCAAAGAGGTGAATTCCTCGTCGGTGATCGTCAATGCGTCCACGCGTATGAGTGACGGATACGTGTACGGTTTGGGTGCCGAGATCGGCATCAGCACCACCAAGATTCATTCGTTCGGGCCGATGGGGACTGAGGACTTGACGACCACCAAGTTCATCGTACTGGGTGACGGACAGATTCGAGAATGAACATGGCGGGTAAGGGACCGCCGTCCCGCCTCAGAGTTTTGTGACGGTCGCCGACACGGCCGGCCGATATGGCACGTTCGTTGGGGACGTGTATCTCGTGAGCGGGCTCGGTCGGAGAACGCGGGCCGGCAGGCCGCGCAAGGCAGACAAACCCCGACGCGATTCGGGAATAAGAGGAAAAGGACATCAAATTGGGTGAAATCCTAAGCACAATGGATCTGATCATGGAGCGCACACGCGGAATGGCCCTTTCCGACGAAGAGAAGGAAGACCTTCGCAAGGAAGACTTCCGTAAGAGGGCCCGAGGGCTGCGCGTGAAACTCATGGAGGATCCGGCCGGCTGTGATCAGATTCTGCGATCGGTGCAGGAGGAGAGCGAGGAGGACCGCGCACTCCTCGGAGCGTATCTGTGGGAAGAGCTTGTGCGTGAGATGCCGAGCGGTGCCCGCGGCGTGAAGCACTTGGACCTTTTGGCAAAGATGCCCCAGGCCGAACCGACCAAGCCGATTCTCAGGGAAGCCCGGGAAGCCTTCAAGAACGCGGCAAAGGCTGGCTCCAAGGACACGAAAAAGATCCTCCTGCGTGAAACCAAGAAGCTTGCCTCTTGGGGGATTTCTGGAAGCGCGGTAATGCCCAAGCTGCCGGCGGGTTCCGACGCGACCGGCGACCTGGCTCGAACCGTCGAACAGTACAAGAAACGTCTCCTGGAAAAGGTCCCCGCCCCTTCCTGAAATCATCGATCAAGAAAGAAAAGCGTCCCCCGTATGTACGGGAGACGCGTTGCGGGTATGTGTGGATTTGGATTTACGATGCAGGCGGAGGACGCCTGACGATTGAGGGTGTGATGAATACGAGCAGCTCCGCCAGAGACTTACTCGCTTGCTTTGCGCTGAACAGGTAGCCGAGCACGGGAACGTTCATCAAGATCGGGACTCCCTGTCTGCTGTCGCCGCCGTCATTCCTCAGTATGCCGCCGATTACCGCGGTCTCGCCGTCTTTTACCGTCAGAGTGGTGGAACTCCTTCTCGTATTGATGACCGGCGGACTGAAGGTGAAATCGGGCGAGTCGTCGGTTATGTTGATCTGCATCCGGATTCTGCCGTCCGCATAGATCCTCGGCATAACCGTGAGCGACAGCACCGCGTTGACCAACTGGGTCTGTGTGCCTTCCACCGTGATCGTCTGATAGGGCACGCGCTGACCGTTGCTGATGATTGCGCTCTGGCCGTCCGCGACCTGGACCTTGGGTCGTGAGATGGTCTTGGTTTGACCGGTGCTCTCTCCAAGGGTGAGGCGGGCATCCAACTCGGTGAGGTAGTCTCCGGCGAGAAAACCAAACTGCATGGCCGCACTCGGAACGGACTGTGCGGTGCTGAAGCCCGAAATGGTCGGCGGCAGGTTGATCGCAAGTTGCGAGGGAATCGGGGTGCCGGCGGTGGTGCCGGCCGTGGCCGTTCTGGCGGCATTACCAGTGTTGCCGGCGTATCCCCAGAAAAGCTGCCTGTCTACCGAAAGTGGGCCGGCCTGGTTGTTGCGACCGCCCCAGACGACGCCCAAGCCTCGGCCAAAGGTCTTGCCGGCCAGCACCAGGCGGCTCTCGATGAGGACCTGGGGTATCGGCACGTCGAGTGTGAAGATGAGCTTCTTCATCTGTGCAATGCGCTCGGGCGTATCCTTGATGAATATCATCCGATCGTTGTCGTTGGCCCAGATAATTCCGTAGGCAAGGATCCTGGCCAGCTTGGGGTCTTCACCGTACGGCAGCATGACCTGAACGCCGCCGCCTCCCTGTTGCGTAACCCCGGCCGCCATGGCGGCCGAAGCCGCGGCCCTTTCCCTCTCGGACTGAACCCGATCGTACCGCTGCATTCTCGCACGGCCACCTGGACTGTCCGAAGTGAAGCCCTGGTCGGACAGGTACTGCATGTACTGCTGGCGGCCCATCTGTCCCTCGGCCTGCTCGGCCTGAAGGTCCCCCATCTCTTCGCTGGTGACCGTCGTGGCACGCCTGCCCACCGCACGGGCCCCCGGGCAGTTCAAACGGAACAGGCAGTCGAGCGTAGTCACAATTTGAGACGGCCGTGCATAAACCACCCGCACCGTGGCGTACTGGAAGCAGATGCGCTCTCCTTCATACTCAATACAGCCCGCTTCACCGATCTCTTCCGCCTTGGTGTCGTCTACCGGAGCTTCTTGAAGCGTCTTGAGCTCCTCGAGCAACCGTTCGATCTCTTGCTGGTTAGAGGTGATCTCCTGGCGGCTGCTCTCGATTCTCTTGTCCACCTCGTTCATGCGTTGCAGGTATTCCTTCTGCCGTTCCTCCTTGAACGTCGTGATCGCACCCTTGGCTCCGACGCGCATCACGTTGCCTACCATGACCCTGTCCAAGCCGTGGGTGTTCAATATGGTGTCCATGACCTGGCCCAGAGGCACTTCAAACAGTCGAAGAGTCGTCGTGCCGCTCACTTCGTTGCCGACAATGATGTTCACGCCGGCCTGCTCCGCGAGGAGTCGGAAGGCGTTCCTCAGTGTTATGCCTTGAAAGTCCATAGTGACCGGCTTTTGAAAGACCTCCGGGTCGGGCGTGACCTGGAAGCTCTTCAAAATCTCAAGTCGCTGCTTCTGAAGCTGCTCAAGATCCTTCTGAACCCTTTCAATAGCCGTGTTGCGAGATTCGATACTCTTGCGAATCTGCTCTTCCTGAATGATTCTAGTCGCCTCTCCGCCGCCTTCTCGATCGCCGGATTGCTCGGTCTTGAACCGGGGCGGCGGAAAATCAATCATCAAGACGCCTTTCTGCTTCTGAACTTGCGTCGGTACCGAATCCTTGAGCTGGATGAATATCGTTTGCGAACCAGGTACGATCATCTCCACGGAAGTCGAAAAGAGATCGGTTCTCAGCGGCTTCTGATGGGCCTTGGGTATCTCTGCATTGATGAGATCCAGCCTGATCTTCGTGGGACTGACGTTGTTCATTCGGTAGTCGAGCTGATCGCCCCCACGGATCATCAACCGTGAGTTGTGGCCGACCTGGAAGAACCTCAGTTCGGTAATCTCCTGAACCAGGAGCCGCGGATCGGGAGTCGGGGGGGTAACGGGAGGCCGGACCTCGCGAACCATTCTCCGGTCCTCTCCGCCTCTCGCAGTTGAGGGTACATTGACCGAAGTTGATGGAGAGGCACCCGCCTTACTCGACCGCGGGGCACTTTGCATTGCTTGTGAAGAAGAGGGTCTGCCGATGTCCATTTGTTGCGCCAACTTGACTTCTTTGACATCGAGCTTCGAGCGTTCGGTTTGACGCGCACCCTCGTCTACGCCGTGTGCTCCCGTGTGTGCCCTCCGAGACGAATGAGGGGACGAAATTCGCTTACCCACAAGCTTGGATGCACGCTCGGAACCTGCCGCTTTACCAGGGGCGGTTCCTCCCGCAGCAGCGCCTTCCAAACCGTTGGCCGCGGCCGGCACAAAGGTGGGCGTCAGGGCGGACTTCTTGCCCCCCCCGTCGGAACCCTTTGCCGTCCGTTCCGTCTCGGCCTTGGGAAGGTAATCGGCGAGTGAATTTCCGAGCATCAGAGAGATCCGATTGTTCTCGCGTCTCACCTTAAACGCGGGAACGGGCCGATCACGGAAATCGACCACCACACGTGCCCTGGACTTGAATTCACCCACGCGAATCTCGTGAATGTCGGATTTGCCCACAGAGACGTTGCGGGGGATGTTGCCCACACGCGTATCGTCAAAGTCCATCACGAGCCTGTTAGGGTTGCCGATAACACGTGCCAGGTACTTGCCCACCTTTCCTTTCGCATCGATCACGACACTGTTGGTGTCGGAGTGTCCAGCGCTACTCCGGTGATCTCGCCGGAAACTGCGGCAAACGCCGGAACATGCGTCAACGCGACAAGCAGGCATCCGAGCCAGAGGGATTTATAACTTGCTACAGGTGACCTCATTTTTATCCTCTCCCGAAGACCGTGTGGAGGCTGTCCAGACCATGCGGAAGTCACGGTGCCCTGGGTGATGAATTTTTGCGACCCAGTCCGGCTCATTTTTCAGAGGAACAAAATCCTCAGCCGGATGACAGGCTGAAGGGATGATAGCAGAGCGGAGGTGGTTGTGTCAATAAAAAAGATCTAAAAACGGTGTGATAGAGATTTTATTTCAAGTTACGCTTGATCTGTATAAGAGCCGCCACTTTTGCATTTTACCGTATCCTCACAATATTATGTTAGAACATCGGCGCAGATTGTTTTTTGTTCCAAAAATCCCCCGCCTCGGCTATGATTTCTTCATGGAAAGCGCGTTGATCATCAAAATCGTAGTCATTGCCGCGGTCATCATTGCCGTGGCTCTGTACGAATTCATGTATAACTGACCTCGCCGCGGCAGGCCGCACGACATTTGTCCGGCAGAGCACATGCTCTCCGGAGAATTTCTGAAGGCGACACAACCCGCGTCTAGGTTGCCGGACCTCGCTCGGGAATGCGTACCGAGATAGTCCGCGTCCCGCCGGAAGTGCCGAATCGGTTACGTACCGGGAAGAGGAATAGTTCAGCCGGGAATAACCGGTCCACTGTTGCGGGGATGTGGGGGTACCGTATTACCGGATTTCTCCGAACAGGTCGGGGCCGTTGCAGTCGGTAAGTTCAATGTCGCGGATTTCCCCCGCGGACGCGACGCCTTCCGTAATGTAAAGAACGCCGTCAACTTCAGGAGCCTGGTCCCACGTACGTCCTTGGAGGAGCAGATCCGACTCCTCGGATACTCCCTCAACGATGCACCTCTCTATGGATCCCACCCGACCGCGGTTACGTTTCTCCTCGGATTCCAGATGCAGATTCCGCAGTTCATCCGCCCTGGCCGCCTTGGTCTCTGCGGGCACCGGGTCGCCGAGGGCCATGGCGGGAGTCCCCTCTTCAGGGGAATAGGTGAAGACTCCCACGTGTTCGATGGAGGAGGATTGAACGAAATCCTTCAGTTCCGTGAACTCCTTGTCACCTTCACCGGGAAATCCCACCATGAGGGTTGTTCGCAGGACCAGTCCCGGCACGTCGTTTCTCAGTCCGTCCACCAATCTTCGTGTCCGGTCGTGTTTCCACGGCCGGCCCATGGCTTTCAGTACTTTTTCCGAGACATGCTGAAAGGGTATGTCCAGGTACGGCAGGATGGTTCTCGATTCATTGATGACCGCGGCGAGATCGGACGGGATACCGTGGGGATGGAGATACATGAGGCGGATCCACTCGATGCCCTGAACGACTCTGAGGCGCTCCAACAGCCTCACCAGTCCGCGTCCTTCACCGGCATCAGTGCGGTAACCGGTCAAGTCCTGCGCCACCAGCACGAGTTCGCGGACGCCTTGGGATGCCAACATCCGCGCCTCCCGGTCGACGGCTTCCAGGTCTCTGCTGCGGAGGGGACCTCGGATCGAAGGGATTGTGCAGTACGCACACTTTCGCGAGCAACCATCCGCAATCTTCAGGTACGCATATCCCGGAGTGGTAAGTACTCTTTGCGGAACCGCCGTATAGGAACAGGGGAACGCTTCATCGGCCGTGGGCTGTGCGAGAGGAGCGAGGGAGCCGAGACGTTGCGGGATCTGAGGGATCTCTTCAGGTTTGAGAAAGATGTCCGCTTCCCGGAGAGAAGCTCTCAGGTCGTCCCCATATCGCAGCGGCAGGCAGCCCGCTACGACAAGGACCGCTTCGCGATTCAGATCTCGATAGTCGAGTATCGCATCGATGGATTCCTCCACGGCGGACTCTATGAACGCGCATGTATTGACGATCAGCACATCGGCCCGGGACGGCTCTTCCACAAAGACAAAACCTGCTCGGGACATGACCGCCAGGATGTGTTCCGAGTCCACACGATTCTTGGGGCATCCCAGGCTCACGAGGGAAAAATGTCTAATCGGCGTCACTTTGTTTCGGATTCCGTGGTGTTGATGGAGTGATGATTTCCGCAGGGCCCGGCGCAACCTGGAACTGGGACTCGGGAATTGAGTTGAGAAACGTAATGTCGGAAAGGTCAAAGCGGTTGTAGTTTCCCAGTGCGTCGTAGATGATCGCGCGTCTGATGGTGTAATGATCTCGGTCGGCCCCGAGAAGGATTCGGAACGTACTCGTGGGCTTTTTCTTGTCCGTAAGTTCCAGGAAGATCAAGTTCGCAGATTCGTCAAAGGCTTTTGCCGGAAATTCGATGGTGAAGTTCCGGTCCAGGTCGCCGATATTGGCAAAGAACCCAAAGAAGTGCTCGACATTTACTTCCGGCGGTATTTCTCCACGCGCGGCATTGCCTTCGTCGGGGAAAAATACGGTGTACGACCTTCCCTTGATCACCACCTTTTGCCTTTCGGGCCAATCGACATCAAGTGCTATGTGGCCGGGTTTCCTGACGTACATGGTGCCCTTGAAGCGATCTTTCAGGTCCATTGACACGTTTACCGTCAATTGATCGAACGCCGCCTTGAAGCAACAATACCCGGCGTACACGGTCTGGATTCGATGAACCGCTTGCTCGACCGACGGTATCTTGCTTTCGGCGAATACCGGCACCTGTTCGCTTACGAGCAGCAGGAGAAGAATGACCGCAGCGGCCCTTTTCAAGAGTTGCCTCCCGGGGGTTGATCGCCCGCTGCGAGTTGCCGCACGAGCTCGGGTACCCTGAATTCATTCGGTATCATGGCATAGCCCGCCCTGCGCAGGTCGTGAACCAGCACCGCCACGTCGGGCAGCCAGGGCCTGAACATTTCATTGTCGGCAAGGTCCGAACAAATCTCATCCGGAGTTCCGAATGCGACGGCTCGCCCGTTGCTGAGCAACAGCATGAGATCGAGAATTTCGAGAAACGGATCCATATCGTGAGAAGCGATGACGATCGTCGTGCCTCCCTGTTCCTTCATTGAACGGATCATGGCAACCAGATCCGCAACCGACGGCGGATCCAAGCCCACGGCCGGTTCGTCAAGCACAAGCACTTCGGGTTCGTTCACCAGTATTCCCGCCATGGCGGCCTTTCGTCTTTCCCCATCCGTCAATGCGCGGGGAGGACGTTCACCGACTTCCGCAATGTCGAGTCCCACCAGCCGGCAGGCCCTCTCGACCGCGGTCCGAATCGTTGACTCGGACAACCGTGAAAACCGTCTGAGGACAAAAGAAATGTCGAGAAACACCGTCTCATCGAAGAGCTGTCTTTCGGGCCTTTGGAACACCACGCCGACTTTGAGACGGGCATCGGGACCGTAATCCCGAGTGTCTACTCCGTCCAGACGCACGCCGCCCTCGGTCGGAATGAGAAGGCCGTTGAGATTGCGGATCAGCGTAGTCTTGCCGCTGCCGGTTCCGCCAAGCAGTCCCAGGACCTTGCCCGTGGGAAGCTCGAAGCTTATGTCCCTCAACGCATGCCGTTCCAGAGGCGTACCGG
>JAVHLK010000014.1:0-2958 GCA_031082285.1 Desulfomonilaceae bacterium | reverse complement strand
AATTGTACACGTATGAGACACGCTCAGCCCGGATCTCCACGTTGCGTCGCACCTCCACAATTCGGCTGATGGTTTTCTCGTTCCCGGGTTCGGCCCGCGAAACCGAGTCATTCCTTAACTTTCCACACCGTGCCCTTGGGACCGTCCTCAAGCACGATACCTTTCGCAAAAAGCTCTTCACGTATCTCGTCGGCATCAGCGAAGCGTTTCCCTCTCCTCGCCTCCGCACGTTTCTCGATCAACTCAAGGATTTCATCCTGGCCGATCTCCAAATCGGATGCGCCGGCCCGCCGTTTTGAAGCAAGAAAGGCTTCCGCGTCCTCGTTGAGCAGTCCAAGCACGTTTCGAGAGAGCCTCAGAATCTCGTCGTCGATCTCAGCCAGCAAGCTCGGCTCGGGAACACTTTCACGAGTTCCGCCTGCGTGAGATGCCATTCTATTGATGGTCCTGGCCGCATCGAAGAGCACTGCAAGGCTTCTGGGGGTATTGAAATCGTCGTCCATAGCCTGACGGAATCGCTCCGAAATGCCCGACAGATCCTCCGGGAGGGCGTCGCCGGTACCGTCGAGCCGAATCAGCTCCTTTAGCGCGGCCATGGCGGTATAGAGTCGTTCAAGGCCCGCGGCGGCCTCCTTGATCGATGTTTCATTATAGTCCAGCGGGCTGCGATAATGGCTTGAAAGCAGGAACAAACGGAGTGCTTCCGGATGCACCCTCGCGAGTATGTCCCGAATGTTCAGAACATTGCCCAGCGACTTGGACATCTTCTCCGAACGGATGTTTACGAAGCCGTTGTGAATCCAGTACTTGGCGAATCGGGTGCCGGTGGCGGCCTCGGATTGGGCAATCTCGTTTTCATGGTGAGGGAATGTGAGATCCGCTCCCCCACCGTGTATGTCAAATCGCCGGCCCAGGTATTCCATGCTCATCGCGGAACACTCTATGTGCCATCCCGGACGTCCCGGTCCCCAGGGGCTCGGCCAAGACGGTTCACCGGGCTTTGCTGCCTTCCACAGTGCGAAGTCCAACGGGTTCCGTTTCTTCTCGTCGATCTCCACCCGCGCGCCGGATATGAGATCCTCGATTCGTTTCCCGGAAAGTTTTCCGTACCCGCGAAAGCTCTCCACCGAAAACATCACGTCTCCATCAACCTCATATGCGTATCCGGCGGCAACGAGTTTCTCCACGAGTGATCGAATCTGGTCGAGGTGTTCGGTCGCTTTCGGCTCGTGAGTCGGGCGCAGGACGCCCAAGCCGTCCATATCGACATAGAATTCGTTGATAAACCGCTCTGCAAGACTCTTCCAGTCCTCGTTCAATTCTCTTGCCCGATTGATGATCTTGTCATCCACGTCCGTGAAGTTGCGTACGTACGTTACTTCATAGCCTTTGCTCATGAGGTACCGGTAGATCACATCGAAGAGAACGATTGAACGAGCGTGCCCGATGTGGCACATGTCATAGACCGTGACGCCGCACACGTACATGCCCACTTTTCCCGGTTCGACGGGTTCAAACTCCTGCTTCTTTCGCGTAAGCGTGTCATATATTTTCAGACCCATCATATCTCCCGTGCCGTTCATTGCGTCAATGTGTATTGCGCCGGCCTCATCGGTCCTTTTCCAGAAGGACCACCGCGGCCGCGGCGATTCCCTCGCCTCGTCCGACAAACCCCATCCCTTCGGTGGTGGTTGCCTTGACGTTGACAAGTTGCGGATCGACTCCCATCGTAGACGACAAATTCCCAACCATGGCGGCGCGGTAGTTTGCGATCTTCGGACGTTGCGCGAAGACCGTCGTGTCTATATTGGCAATACGGAACCCCAACGCGTCCACGGCCTGGCAGATTACCTTGAGCATGTCGAGGCTGCGGGCATCCCGATACTGAGGATCGGAGTCCGGAAAGTGCATGCCTATATCGCCCAGGCCGGCCGCGCCGAGCAACGCGTCGATCACGGCGTGCGTAAGTACGTCGGCGTCGGAATGTCCTTCCAACCCCAGTGAATGGTCGATCACCTCGCCCCCAAGTACCAGTTTGCGACCCTCAACGAACTTGTGGGCGTCAAATCCTTGCCCTATTCTCACGATTCTCACCTGCCTCACGCGGATATGCGGAGCTTAATGGATCGCCGAGTGTTCGTCAAGAATGGGACGCATTGAAAGTCACGCCGCGATGGAAGCCGGCACTACAGAGTATCATGTGGAGCGTGAGAGATCTTGTGAGAGCAGGTTAATTGCCCCATACGGCATCTTCGGGGATACCGAGATTCTCGAGAAGAGCAGTTATAGAGCGGATACTTATTTGAGGATTCTTGCCGTGCTTCTTTATGGTATGCTGAGGTCCTTGATTAGAGTTCTCGGTAAGGGGGCGTATCAAGATAGTCTCAAATCCTTTGCCCCCCTTCTTCACCTTTACTCCATAGGGTTTCAAAGCCTTGAGCAAATCGTTGAACCTGATAGGTGCTTTAGGCATGACTAGCCTGTCGATAGAAACACTTACTGGCTCGAATGATGGGAATAAGATCGTCATGAAGAGTTTCTGTCCCACGATAGGACGATTCTTCACGATCCGCACATTGGAGAAACTCTTTCCAGACAGACGGTGGAGCCGGATGGTACATATGGGTCAGATTGTCGTTCTCAATCGCATACTGCACGTGAGCAGTAATGATATCAATAATATCTGACTCTACCTGCTCAATAGAATCTGCCTCTGCTATGAGATTCAATTCGAGACAATGAGCAATCCATGCGTCAGGTTCCTTCTTAATCAGGACCTTGAATGCGAAACTCTCCTCTCGTGCCATGTTCATCCTCCAAGCGGTTTGGGTATTGCATACCCCTGACTGAATTAGACCGTAATAAAGAAAAATAAATAGCCCGATTCTCGGGTTCAGGAAATGAGAGGTCAGATCACCGGGACTTTACGGCAAATCTTTTCATACTTTGCCTCTATAT
>JAVHLK010000149.1 GCA_031082285.1 Desulfomonilaceae bacterium | reverse complement strand
TGTTGTCGGTCGATGCGTACGGTGCCGGCAAAAAGATATGGGACATGCTCAGGGCAGAGCCTGGGAACGAGGAATGCTCGGTCATTCTTCCGTGGTCACCGCTCCCGGCGCCCAGTCATCTCCGAGAACCGACCTGAGAATCTCGCCTGCACCCTGCCCTATCAATCTGTCCGCAAGGTGTGAGCCCACCGAAGGACCTTCGTCGGGGCCTTCGTACCTGTCCGCGACCATGGGAATGCCGTCCGGATGCACCACCGCGGCCGTCACCACGATCGAGTCATCCTTCGCGGTGCAGTGTGCGGCCATCGGGACCTGACATCCCCCGCCCATCCGCCGCAGGAAAGCCCGCTCCACGGCTACGCATCGAGCGGTCTGCGCATGGTCGAGGTCGGCCGTCACTGAGTGCGTCGCGGGGTCGTCCACCCGGGTTTCGATCGCCAAAGCGCCCTGGCCGATGGCCGGGATCATCTCCTCGGGCTCCATGTGCGACGTGATTCGATCCCCGAACCCCGTCCTTATCATGCCCGCGGCGGCAAGAATCACACCCGAAAGGTTTTCCGACTCGATCTTGCGCAAGCGGGTATCGACGTTTCCTCTGAGGGGGACCACCTCGAGGCCGGGATACCGATTCAGCAGGAACGCTCTCCGACGCAAGCTCGATGTCCCGATTCGAGAACCCTCGGCCAGATCGCGCAAGCCCCTTCCGTCGCGGGACACGAAGACGTCTCGGGGATCCTCTCGCCTCATGGTCGCGGCAAGGTGAAGTCCTTCGGGGAGTTCGGTCGGCAGGTCTTTCATGGAATGAACCGCCAGATCCACCCGGCCGTCGAGTAGCGCGTCTTCAATTTCCTTGGTGAACAGACCCTTGGTGCCTATGACGGCCAACGGAGTATCGAGGATCTTGTCTCCGCGGGTCTTTATGGTAAGCAGATCCACTCGCGTTCCCGGTCGGTTCTTCTCGATCTCGGCCGCGACGTAGCGTGCCTGCCAGAGAGCCAAAGGGCTCCCTCTCGTTCCTATGGTGAGTTTCATGTGTCCGGCGATTCTTGGTCCTTTGCTTCATACTCTTCGGTCAGTCCATTGAGATTGAAGAGTTTTTGAGTGATATCGAGGTACGTGTTGCCCTTGGATCTCGCTCCATATTTTTTCAGGAACGAGATCGGATCGTGGGCGATCTTGTTGATAATGGAACGCGTGATCATTTCAACCGCATCGCGTTCCTCGGGGGTCAGTTCCGCGAGCTTGCCGTTGATGCGTGCCAGTTCTCCCGCTCGGATCGCCTCAAGTTTCTCGCGAAACGCAATGATCGTGGGGGCGGAATCCAGGGTCCGCGTCCAATTCAGGAACTTTTCCACCTCCTCGGCCACGATGGTCTCGGCACGCAGGGCTTCCTGGCGACGTTCGCCCATGTTCTCTTCCACTACGGCTTGAAGGTCGTCGATGTTGTAGAGGTACACGCCGTCGATATCGTGTACGCCGGACTCAATGTCGCGAGGGATGGCAATGTCGATGAGAAAGATGGGCCTGTACCGTCTCCGTCTCATGACCCGCTTCACCTGTTGGGTAGTGATCAATGCTTCACAGCTCCCCGTGGAAGTGATCACCACGTCGGCACCCGCCAGGCTGTCTTCCAGCCGGTCCATGGCCGCCGCGGACCCTCTGAACTGCCCGGCCAGCGTGCACGCGGTTTCGAACGTCCGATTGACCACGAGGAGAGGTCTTTCCACATGGCTCACCAGATGACGAGCAGCGAGTTCCGCCATCTCGCCCGCACCGATCAGAAGCACCGACTTGTCACGGAGATCTCCCAGGATCTTCTGGGCCAGTTCCACGGCCACATACGCAACGGACACGGCGGCTATGCCTACGCCCGTCTCGTTCCGGACACGCTTGGCGGTGAAGAATGCCCGGTGCATCAGACGGTTCAGGATGGGACCCGTGGCATGTACGTTCGCGGCCCGGCGGTACCCGTCCTTGACCTGACCAAGGATCTGGGGTTCGCCGAGGACCATGGAGTCCAGGCTCGCCGAGACGCGGAACACATGGCGTACCGCTTCCCCGCCCTCCTTGATGTAAAGGTAGTCCCTGATGGATCCGGGCTCCACCCCGTGTATTTCACCGACGGAGTCGACGATCCGCGGGGCAACGGCCTTCGCATCGTCGGTCATGGCAATGATCTCGGCTCGGTTGCACGTGGAGAGGATCATTGCCTCTTCCACTCCTTCGATGTTCATTATGCGTCGAGTGACCTTACCGTCGTGGTCGCCCGGGAATGTGATTTTCTCGCGGATTTCCACCGGAGCGGTGACATGATTGAGGCCTATGACGAGCACGGCGGCGTTCATAATCGACCCGCCCCCATTCTCGATCCGTCGAACGCGTGGTGGCCTCCCAATAGGGCGTTCACCCCCAGGAACGTAAACATGACGAGACAGAATCCGACGATTGCCAACATGGCCGCCCGCTTTCCGCGCCACCCGAGAACCACTCTCTGGTGGACCATTACCGCGTACACGAACCATGTGATGAGGCTCCAGGTCTCCTTTGGGTCCCAGCTCCAGTAGAAACCCCACACGCTGCCCGCCCACAGAGCTCCTGAAATGATTCCAAGGGTGAGGAAGAAAAACCCCAGAGGCAGACCTTGTCTGTTAATCGCGTCCAACGTATCGAGTGACGGCAGAAGTTTGTAGAACCTGCCGATTCGCTTGGTCTTGATCAATCGTTCCTGGACGATGTACATCAATCCGCCGATGGCCGTCAGCGTGAATACCGCATTTCCCGCGATGGCAAGGACCACGTGTATGGGCAGCCACCAACTTCGAAGAACCGGCACTACCGGTTCCTTGATCTGGTACGAGAGCGTGGTTCCCACCAGCATCAAGCACGCGGCAATGGGAATGCCGATGGCTCCGAAGATGGGACTGGGATGTCGCACCCCGACGAGAAGGAACAACCCCACGATGAACCATGCAAAGAATGAAAGGGCATCGAAGCTGGTGGCCAAAGGGAAAAAGCCCGAGAAGATTGCGCGGTGAAGGATCGACAGGGTGTGGGCTGCAAAACCGCTTAAGGCACACCAGAACCCCAGCGGGGCCTCATGGGCGCCGGCCTTCAGAAGAAACGCCAAATAACCCAGCGATGCCCCCAGATAAAGAACCAAGGCTATCTTAAAGAATATGAGATCCACTGTGCCGTCCGTTACTTGCTCACATCATCCGGGTTTCTTCGATGGCGTTTTCCGCATCGACTTCCTGCGGGAGTATGGCCTGAAGTATTGCCAACGCCTGGTCTCGATCCTTTCGGCGCAATGCGGTCAGAATCTCCGAGTCCACCAGATCCAGAAACAGCTTCTTGTTTTCGTCAGACGTGTTGCCCATCTGCAGAATTCGTTTTCTCAAGTCTCCCAGGAGCTGGGTCATCGCCGCATACTCCGGCCCATACTGCTTCTGCAGATCTTCTCGAATTCGACGGGCCAGGGCCGGAGAGGACCCTCCGGTACTCACCGCAATCATCAAATCGCCCCGTGTGATCACGGCCGGCACGATGAAGGTGCACAGGTCCGGCACATCTGCAATGTTGCAAGGAATTCTCCTCTTGACCGCAGCATCGTGGATGGCCGTATTCACTTCCCGCCTGTCCGTCGTACCAAATATGAGAAGAGCATCCGGGTACCCGTCGAGAAGTTCTTCCCGGAAAGGTTCCGTGATCCACACAACCCGGTCCCCGGCAGCAAGTTCCTCCAGTTCGGTCTCAAGCTCGGGCGATATCACGATCACCCGCGCCCCGCCGGCCAGGAGGCTCTTGATCTTTCTCAGGGCCACCCGCCCTCCGCCTACGACAATAACGGCCTTTCCGTCGAGGTTCATCATTACCGGGTAGGGCTTCACGGAAACTCCTCCTCAAAGACATCAATTCTACACGCAATGAGGGTTGCGGTCAACGCCGGGAACCAGCGGAACAGGCGGCCGGTACGACGACGCGCGATCCCACAGGTGACTTCCCGATCGTCGAATCCACGTTCCCCCGACGATCTCTTGGCCGGCCCCCGCCCTCCCGCGGGCCGCGGGACATCCGTCAACCCGCGTCCAAAATATCGCGTACGCTTCCCAGCAGTTGCGCCATGTTGTACGGCTTTCCGACAAAACCTTTCGCACCGAGCGCGGCGGCTTCCGTGAGGGTTTCTCCCGAGGCGTGCCCGCTTGCGATGAGAACCTGCACTCCGGGGTCGATCTCTCGAAGGTTCCGGAAACACTCCTTTCCCCCCATATCCGGCATCATGAGATCGAGGATCACCAGTGCAATCCGGTTCTTTTCTCTCTCGTACAGGCTCACGGCCTCTCTCCCGTTACTTGCCGCCAGGACCGTATACCCCGCGCGCTCCAGCATCCTGCGTCCCAGGTCTCGGACGAACATTTCGTCATCCACCAGCAGGATCGTCTCCGTGCCGTGCACAAGTATCGGTTTTTCGCCCGAGGTATCGGACTCCGCTTCGGTGGTGTTAACCGGGAAATACAGTCTGAATGTGCTTCCCTTTCCGGGTTCGCTGTAGCACGTCACATGTCCGCCGTGCTGTTTGACGCTGCCGTACACCATAGCCAGTCCGAGGCCCGTTCCTTTGCCCGGTCCCTTCGTGGTGTAAAAGGGCTCGAAAATGTGAGTCAATGTCTCCGGATCCATCCCGTGACCCGTATCCGACACGGAAAGCATGACATAATCACCCGGCTTCACTCCGAGGTGCGCCGCACAATACTCTTTATCCAGAGCGACGTTATTCGTTTCAAAGGTAAGCCTGCCCCCCTCCGGCATGGCATCTCCCGCATTCACTGCGAGGTTCATCAAAATCTGTTCCACCTGACCCGGGTCGGCATTGACCGTGGCTAGTTCATCGGACAGGGACAATTCGATCTCAATCATCTTCGGTATGGTCCGAGCCAGCATGGTCGCGGCCTGCTCAATTTGGCGGTTCAGATTCAGGGGACGGGGTTTGATGTCCGCCTTTCTGCTGAACGCGAGTATCCGATTGACCAGATCCGCGCCGCTGCCGGCCGCTTGATGAATTTTCTGAAGGTCTGCATAAGCCGGGCTTTGTTCATCGTTGTCGCTCATAAGCAGCTCGGAAAACCCCAGAACGATGGTCAGCAGGTTGTTGAAATCGTGGGCAATCCCGCCCGCCAGAGTACCGATGGATTCCATCTTCTGAGCTTGAAAGAGTTGCGCCTTCAGGCGATTCTGCTCTTGTTCCGCCTTCTTGCGCTCCGTTATGTCGATGGCGATGTGAAATTTCACGTCCCGCCCGTCGGGCCACCGTATGATTCTGTCCGTCGCGAGAAAATCCTTGTTCAATGTCGAATTCGAATACTCCCATTGATACGGCTCACCTCGTAACTCCACGATCGTTTCGTTTCGGCAATCCCCACACGGATCGTCAAAGCCTTTCAGTTTTTGGTGACACACGCCTCCGGTAAGTCCTTCCCCGTACAGCTTCTCTGCGAACTTGTTTGCATACAGGATTTCATAGGTCGTGGGATCGATCACGAAGATGACCTCATTGATGCTTTCAAACAAGGACAGAATCTGTTCTCTTTCGAATTTGAGCGCTTCTTCGGCAACTCGACGTTCCGTGATGTCGTTGAGGACCATGAGAAGGTGAGGTTCACCACGGGAAGTGAAACGGGCCATCCGTGAGCTTACCCACATATCCTTCCCGAATGTGGAGGTGAGACGAATCTCGCGCTCTTCGGTCAAGCCTCCGGTCAGCACCTGCTCCGCTTGCTCCAGCAACTCGGATTGCTTCCACGAAGAAAGTGTACGAAAATTCTGCTCGAGAAGACGCGCCTTGTCGGCTCCCACTATCCTTCCGAGTGAATCGTTTGCCGCGATGCACTGTCCGTCCGCCCGGTAAACAGCGATCCCGACAGGAGATTCCTCGACGATTTTCTCCCTGAGATCGTCCGCTTCAGAGGCCTGCAATTCAGCTGCCTTCTTGTCCGTGACGTCCAGGAAAGTTCCGGTCATTCTCACCGGTTTCCCTTCCGGGTCACGCTCCGTGATTTTGCCGCGGGTCAGGATCCATTTCCAGTCACCGGACTTGTGCCTCACGCGGTACTCGTCCTCATAGAGATCGGTGGAGCCTGACAGACAGTTGAAAACCCTCTCCACCGCTCTTTGGCGATCGTCGGGGTGCAAAGATTTCTCCCAAAAATCGAAGGTCGTCTCGATCTCATCAATCGAGTACCCAATGATCTCGGCAGAACGTTGGTTCGCAAACCCGTAGCCGGTCCGGACATTCCAATCCCACAAACCCAAATCCGCTCCATGCAGTGCAAGTTCCAGTCGTTCTTCGCTCTTGCGGAGTGCTTCCTCGGCACGTTTGCGCTCTGTGACATTGTCGAACACGGCAATGAAGTAATCCTCTCGGGGGCTATATACGGAAAGAGAGAGCCAAATTCCCAAAGAATCGATATACGTCTCAAATTTCTCCGGGATGCCCGTTGAAGCCACCTGGCCATAAATCTCCAACAATTCCGGGTTGGATTCCTCTATACCCGGGAGTATCTCGGTGACCTTGCGGCCCACCACATCGGTCAAGCCCGTCAGTCTTTCAAATGCCTCGTTGACTTCGAGATAGACGAAGTCCCGCGGCGCACCGTCTTTATACAGCATCCTGCAATAGGCAAAGCCTTCCCGCATGCTCTCGAACAGCGAGCGGTACCGCTCTTCGCCCTCGCGCAGCGCCTCTTCGGCACGCGTGCGTTCGGTGATGTCCGTGTCAACCCCACGGTAACCGAGGAGTCTTCCTTCATCGTCCCGGAACGGCGATCCGCTGGTCTCGAGGAGGCGTATTTCTCCATTCTTGTGGACGGTGGGATTGAGGAAGCCTCTGAACACATCCCCCCGCTCGAAGGCAAGCTGCACCGTTTCCTTCAGTTTTCCTTGCACTTCCGAAGGAAACAGGTCGTAATAATGCTTCCGCCCGACCAGTTCTTCGGGTGAGTACCCAAGGATGCGTTTCACCGCCGAACTGCTGTACTGGTACATACCCTCTGCGTCCAGTTCCCAGATCCACTCGCCGGCGTTCTCTGCAACTTGTTTGAACCGTTCTTCACTTTCGCGCAAGGCAGCCTCGGCCTGTTTGCGTTCCGTGATGTCTGCAAACATGGCAAGCGTGCCGATTACCTTTCCTGCAGAATCCACTTCAGTCATGGTGTACAGGAGCGTCGGTATCAGTCTGCCGTCGTGTGTCAGGAGTTCGCGCTCTCCCATGACAAACTCTCCCGCCAGTGCCCGTGCGTAGCCTCCGCCTTCGAGAAGTCGTGCACGAGACTCCGGGGAGTAGAAGTCCGCGAGGGCCTGCCCGACAACCTCTTCTCGCTCGTATCCCAAGGAACGGAGAAACAACTCATTGCAGTCCTCGATAAAAGGAGTTCCTTGTTCATTCCTCGTGATGACGTACATCAGGGGCGCTTCGTCGAACAGGCGCCGGTACCGTTCTTCACTAAAGCGCAGAAACTGTTCCGCGCGCGTGGTCTGCGTTATGTCCTGAGTCAATCCGATGACGTACCGTATCCCACCGTCCGAGTCTTTCACCGGAGAGGAAACCACGTGAAAGGTGCGGATTTCTCCGTTTATTGGAGTATCCATGGTCGCCTCATGCACCTCGCCGTCCTGCAGGGTGAGAACGCAGGGACAGAACGAACAGGGTTCCGACCTCGGAGGATCGTTGTACTGCTCGTAGCAGATCTGCCCGGATCCGGATTGAACGTCAGGGAAATACGTCTGAAAGGTCTTGTTGACTTCTACGATTTCCATGCGGGGATTGACGACGAAGATCCCCACCGCGACGTTGTCCACCAGCGCCTTGTACCGTTGCTCGCTCTCCGTTAGAAGTCTTTCCGTCTCCGTGCGCGCTGCATCCGATTCCTCAAGTTCGGATACCCTTCGACGAAGAGTCTCCAGTTCATGGACAAGTTGTTCCTCGGTCTTGACGCAATCGTTCATGGCCTCGCTCCGGTTGCCGTTCGCATGGACGGCATGTCTGATCTCAGAATACCATAAAGATGAATGCGGAGGTAGAAAACGGAGGCCGTGATGGGGTCAGGTCTGGTTTTGCCGCTTTCTGTGAACGCGGCAAAACCAGACCTGACCCCATGCCCGCTCGATCAGATCGAAGAAAGGGAGTCGTCCAATCCGTCCTGCATCAGGTGCTGATAGAACGCGCATGCCCTGCAGACGGCCATCTTCTTGGCGTAGGTCGCATGGTCCTGTCCGCCGGCACGGGTTCCCGTCACCACAAAACAGCCGCGGCCGTGGTTGGGATACGCGGGGCAACCGCGCTCCTTGCCGCAGTTCATCTGTTCCCAGCAGTTCGGAAGTGTTTCGCCTTGGGGGTTGGCGTCTGACGGGGTCCTGTTCAAGGTGTGGGGCTCCCATGGGTTGAGCCGGCATTCCGATGGGAATGCCGGCGAAAAAGAATCCCCCCCTTGCTTAGTCTAATGTTGTGAACCATATGAGCAAGTCCCGTACCAGTTTCGGTAAACCGTCCAGTCGAAAGATCGACTTCAGCCCCGGATCGGCGGTTCGGGGAATGCCGGTTGCGGAGTGGGACACGGGAGAGGAGTTCTCCAGACCAGGCAAAACGGGCGACTTCGCCCTAGTTGTTTCGTGCCGCGCAAAAAACCACTCAATATCAAAGACCTACCAAGAAGTAAAATCCACCCGGCAACGAACGCAATGTGGGCGGTATCGCCCGCCGGCGAAAGTTGACATGTCGTGGTGAACGATCTACATTCAAGCGTCGCGGGATATGGTTCGCCTGGTCCAACTCGCATGTGCCAGGACGGAGGGCCGGTTCTGAGATGCAATTCGAGTGGGACCCTCAGAAAGCCAATCGGAACACCAAGACGCATGGGGTGTCTTTTGAGGAAGCGGTAACCGTGTTCTACGATCCGTTGGCGGCAACCTTTGATGACCCGGATCATTCGGTGGGCGAGCAGCGCTACGTGACCATAGGTCACTCAGGGGCCGACCGTGTGCTGGTTGTTTCACATTCAGATAGAGGCGAAGTCCTGCGAGTCATCAGTGCGCGGCCCGCGACCCCGCACGAGAGGAAACGACATGAAGGACAAAACCCCAAGATCCGATGATGAATTGCGGCCCGAGTATGGGTTCAACTACTCGGAAGCCGTACGAGGGAAGTATTACAAGCGCCTGATGGAGGAAGGGGCCAACGTCGTTGTTCTCGATCCGGACATTGCCGCGGTATTCCGTGACTCTGCCTCAGTAAATGAAGCCCTGCGGTCACTTCTCGACTTCACACGCTCCACGCAGCACCTGACCGAGCGGTCCGGCCGAGTCCGCAAGGGCCGGGTGGAAGGCGATGTGCCGAGCGGTTCGGAAGAGGCTTCGCCTAATCCTTAGTGTTTCATGGCGCAAATTCGGTGACTCATTCTGCTCCCGTACCGAGTCTGATAACCTGGACCAGAGCCTACCATGGGCACCCACAGGGGGGTGCCCCCCATTCGCGTTAAGTTAAGAATCTTGCCGGCCTTGCGAATGTTCGGAGGTTGACAAATCGAGGAGTGCACAGCGTTGAGATGTTGAAATTCTGCGATCATGATGTGCTGAAGGCACATACGATGTGAGCCGGGGGATTCATCCCCCGGAAAGAACGCGACAAATTAAACAGGATTTCCGTCCCGAAGGGACGGCGCACACGGAGCCATTCTCAATGGCAACCATTCCGGCGTCCCTTCAGGACGCGTCTTCCATGTTCGGCCGTCCATTTCCGGGCCTTGAAAGTGATGGGGTCAGGTCTGGTTTTGCCGCT
>JAVHLK010000148.1 GCA_031082285.1 Desulfomonilaceae bacterium | reverse complement strand
CCTGCTCAGCTCTTGGCGGCTCTCGCGCTCCTTGTCGGGTCGGCGGTTGCCGCATGTTACGTTCGTTTCTCCGCGATAAAAACGCTCTTCACCTTGTCGGCCGTGGCCTTTGTTGCATTCCCCGCGGCATTCTTGTTTTTTTCTCCGGTAGCGCAAGCCGTCTTTGAGTCCGGCGGGGAGGTCCTCACGGGACAGGAGCGTGCTCGTGAGGATATTCCGATCGTTTTCCTGGTGTTCGACGAATTCCCGGTGACATCCATCATGGATGGCCGGGGGGAGATCGACGAGAGCGCGGTACCGAACTTCGCTGCCTTGGCAAGGACCGCAACGTGGTACAGAAATGCATCGTCCGTGTCCGACTATACCACCGCGGCTCTCCCGGCCATTCTCACCGGAACATACCCTCGAGAATACCGTAGAGCGCACGTATCGAACTATCCGGGCAATCTCTTCACGTTGCTTGCCCGCTCACACGACATGCACGTGATTGAACCGTTCACGGACCTCTGCCCCGCGTACCTGGTCAGCGATGACATCGAGGGCGCCTCGTGGTTCGAACGGGTCGCATCGTTGGCGTCCGACGTTTGGCTGATCTACCTGCACTATCTATTGCCTAGAGACTGGACCGGCACGTTGCCCGACGTTACCAAGACCTTGAAGGACTTCGCGGACGGCTCCCGGACTAAGCGGAGCCAGGAATCCCGCATCACGTATTATGAGAAGTTCCTCCGAGGGATAAGGCCGGGGTCCAAACCCTCTCTCAATTTCCTCCACATCATGATTCCCCACGTACCATGGGTATACTATCCATCAGGCAAGAGATACAACGACTACCACAAGGGGCATGCAGGGATATTCGGACTCGAGGAAGGGGAAAGGTGGAAGGAAGACCCATGGGCGGTCAACCGTGCCTTCCAGCGCCACTTGCTTCAAGTAAGCTTCGTTGACAAGCTCTTGGGACGATGCTTGCAAAGGCTCAAGAGCCAAGATCTCTTCGATCGATCGCTCATAGTCGTTACGGCCGATCACGGGGTGAGTTTTGTCGCAGGCGGCAGCAGACGCAGACTCACGGAAAGCAACTTCCAAGACCTCGTCGGCGTGCCGTTGTTCATCAAGGCACCACGGCAGCGAAGCGGCGTCGTGGATGACCGCGTGGTGGAGACCATCGATATTCTGCCTACCATCGCCTCCATATTGGGCATGAAGGTCCCTTGGCCCGTCGACGGCGTGAACCTGACCGACGACGCTCCAACGAGGTCCAAGAGAACGGTGTACCATTACGGTGAGCGCATCGACGAGTCAAAGAAATTCGTGCAGAATCCTGCAGTCGGTAACTGGAACAGCACGACCGTAAAACAAAAAGCCGACCTCTTTGGAGCAAACCCGAATCTCACGGAACGCTATTTCAACTTCGGTCCGCATCGCGATCTGATCGGAACACACGTCTCTCACCTGCGAGTGGAACACGGCGATCAAGGCGCGGAATTGCTGCTGGATAATGAAGGCTTCTTTGCAGACATGGATCCGACCGCGAATTTTCTCTTCGGCAACATTTCGGGGGTTCTCCAGGGATGGAACGGTCGCGGCCTTCCGTCCGAACTGGCCGTCGCCGTGAATGGGACCATCCGGGCCGTGACCCGGACCATACCCGTTCGCAACGATGAAGAAGCCTTCTCCGCGGTGGTACCTGAGGACTCGTTTCGATCAGGGCGCAATGCCGTTGAGGTATTCATTGTCAAGACCCGCTCCGACGGTCGGGTGAGCCTAGAGTCGTTGAGAAAGGGACGATCCAAGACTTTCAGCATTGCGACGCCTCCAGGGCGCATCGCTGAAGTACTGGAATCCTCGGACGGGGACCGGATCCCGGTGATTCATGGATCCTTGGTGGGACGGCTCGATCACGTATTGCAGGAAGAATCGGGAGACACGGAGTTCATCGGATGGGCCGCGGACAAGGCAAATTCTCAGCCGGCGGGAGAACTGCTCGTTTTCGCGGACGGACAGCTTGTCCGTAAGGTCGTCACCAACTGGCATATGCCGGCGGTGGCACTGTTCCTGGGCGGCCCGCAGTTCGTCAACTCCGGATACTGGTTTTCCCTGCCGACCAAAATGTTGAAGGACGTTACGGAACTGCGTCTGTTCGCCGTGTCGAGCTCGGACCCGAAGGTTGCGTCGGAAGTCAACTATCGTCGTGGATATCAATGGGCCGTTCGGCCGGGTCGATTCACTATTACCACTCCTGAAGGCTCTGAGCCGGAGACGGTCATTGCCCCCAACGGCGCTCGGATTCCCGTCCGGCCTGGAGCCGTGGACGGTCAGGTGGAGAGCACAACGGAGAAAGACGCGGACATTGTGATCACGGGATGGGCAGTTGAAGCGAACAACCGACAAATTCCCCACCTTATACTTGTCTTTGCCGACGGCGAGGCCGTTCGTGCCCTGAAACCAAACGTGTTCCGCAGGGACGTCGTCGAATATTTCAACGCACCCTCACTGCTCGTTTCAGGATTCAAGATCGAAGTGCCTGCAGATGTGCTCAAGAGGAGAACGCACGTCCGGGTACTTGGGGTAAGCAATGACGGAGTTGCATCTGAAATAAGGACGCAACAGAGGAGCAAATAGTACCGATGTATCGTAGGAGCTGTACGCTTCCGAAACTGTGGAACGGTGAGATACGTCGAAATCCCCCGACAAGCAGGACTCATTGGCCATTGTATTGCACGGGAGGAGCTTCCGGAATGCTTCAACGAGACCGACCGCGAAGGGAAGACCGTGCCTGCAGATGGAAGTTCCGTCAGATCGTCTCGTTTGTAGCGCCTTTTGACACCCTTTTGAGGTACCGGTAAAACGCGTCTCGGGAAATGCTCAGCAGACGGGCGGCCTCTTTCTTGTTTCCCCCGCAAGCATGCAAGGCCGCGGAACACAGAAAGTTCTCGACCTCGGTCGTGCACTCACGAATCGTCTTGCCGGGAACGTAGCGTACGGTGTACGACCAATCGTCCTCGGCCGCCGCACCTCCCGGCACGACGAAATTGAAGCGGCCGCCGTCCCAGAGGATTAAGGACCGTTCAAGCACGTTGCGCAGTTCTCTCACGTTGCCGGGCCAGTGATAGCGAGATAGGGCCGTAATGTGTCGAGATTCAAGGACCGGGATATCGGTAAGCTGCATTTCGATCACCAGCGTTTGCATGATTTCTTCCACGAGTATCGGAATGTCTTCCTTGCGTTCACGCAAAGGCGGAAGACGGATCGGAAAAACGCTCAGACGATAGTAGAGAGCTTCGAGGAACCGACCGTGGTCAACCTCGGCGTCCAAATCTCGGTGTGACGCTGCAATCAGCCGAGCGTTGACCCGGATGTGCTTCTGTCCTCCCACCCGCACAAAGGACTGGGTGTCGAGAAACGTGAGGAGTTTTGCCTGCAGGGGCAGCTCAAGCTCTCCGATTTCGTTGAGTAGAATCGTTCCTCCCTCCGCCAGTTCCAACATTCCCTTCTTCAGACTCACGGCTCCGGTGAAGGCCCCGCGCTCATGCCCGAAGAACTCGGATTCCGCGAGTTCCCGGGGCAGAGCCGAGCAATTTATGGAGAAGAACGGTCCGCCGGCTCTCTTCGAGTGATCGTGCAGCCAACGGGCAAGGTAGTCCTTTCCCGTTCCGCTTTCACCCTGGAGCAGGATGATGCTGTCCGTTTGCGAGGCGATACCGGCTTTGTGGAACGTATCGCGCATGGCCTGCGAAGTGTAGGTCCGGCCTGTGCCGAACGTCACCTCGCCGAGTTTCTTGCGCTCCGTAATATTGCGGGAGATGCAGCAGATGCCGGTGATGTTCCCCGTCTCGTTTCGCAACGGTACCACGGTGTCATGGAAAGTCATGGAAGTCCCCTGCACGGGCCTGGTTTGCTCGGCCTCGATTGATTCTCCCGCCAGCACGCGGGTTTCCCGTTCAGTCAGTTGTCTTCCCGTTTCCTCACCGTATAGGTCCTCCGCTCGTCTTCCAATAATTTCAGCGGGGTCAAGGCCCAGCAGTCGAGACATGGCTCGATTGACGTGGGTATATCTGAGAGAGGGATTCTTGATGAAGATGCATTCTTCGGCGCTCTCAAATACCGTACGAAAGCGTTCCTCGCTTTCCTTGAGGGCCTTTTCCATCCTCCTGCGGTCCACAATGTGGCCCCATTCTCGTATGGCTCGATCGGCAAAGCGCGGCATATCGAGAAAAGCGGCAGGGGACTTCACGACATAGTCCAGTGCCCCCCCTTTCAACGCGTCGACCGCGGCCTGCTCGTTCCCGTGGCTCGTCATCACGATCAGAGGGATTCGATCCCCTGTTTTCCAGTCGCCAATGAGTTCCGTACCCTTGCCGTCCGGCAGCAAGAGATCGGCAATGACCAGATCCGGAACAGACGCATCGAGATAGTTTTGCGCCTCATGGACACTGCGTGCCACCAGGACCTCATATTCGGCGACCTCACACTCTTCAAACGCACGACATATGAGTTCGGCGTGAGCCTGTTCGTCCTCCACAATCAGGATGCACTGACGGTTCATGCCTCCTCCGGGCACTCTTGGGGGCTGCCCGCACTCGCATCACAGGGAGGCTTGCGATTCCATGCCAGCCAGTAGAAGCCCAGGTCGTCCATCAACTTGCCGAATTTCTCAAAATCCACCGGCTTGACCAGATAACTGTTCACGTGTCGGTTGTAAGCACCCATCATGTCCCGCTCGGACTCCGACGTGGTCAGGGCCACCACAGGAATGCGGCGCAACTCCGGCGCGGCCTTTATCTCCTTCAGTACCTCCAGTCCGTCGATCTTAGGAAGGCGGAGATCCAAGAGTATCACGTGTGGCCGTGCAACGGACTGGTCATCCGCATACTCCCCTCTGTGGAACAGGTAATCCAAGGCCGCCTCGCCGTCGGACACGTGGATGATCTTGTTGGCGACGCGGTGCTCTTCGAAACTCCGCACAATCAGCTCGGCATGGTCCGGATTATCCTCAACCAGAAGGATAACCAATGGCTCTCCATTCATGATTCCGACCTCTACCCTGATGTATTCGGCTTGCTTTGCGGAAAGGTGAAACAGAAGACGCTGCCGTGGCCTACCCCTTCGGATTCTATCCAGATCCGACCTCCGTGGACTTCGACGATTCTCTTGACGATTGCCAGACCGATGCCGGTTCCTTCGGTGCTTTGCTCCAGTCTTTCGAAGAGGCCGAATACCTTGTCGTGGTATCGTGGATCTATGCCCGTACCGTTATCCTTTACATAGATCACCGTTTCATTGCCGGCGCGTCGCACCCCGATCTCAACTCTGGGATTAGCTTGGTTTCCCATGAATTTGACGGCATTGTCAAGGAGGTTTTCCACCACCTCACGGATACGAGCCGCATCGCCGTGCAACACCGGCAGTTCGTCCGCGATATCCAGTATCACGCCTCGTTCCGAGATCCGACCGGCGAGTGTTTCCTTCGCCTCTCGCACAAGTTTGGCCAAAGGGACATCCTGTGGAGGATTCATGATCCGACCTATTCGGGAAAGTTCCAGAAGTTCGTCGAGCAACCGGCCCATCTTCTCGACGGCACCTCGAATCCGCGCGGAATCATTGCTCACCCGTTCAAGATTGCCCGAAGCAGCGTCCCGTTCCAGATACCCAAGAAATCCTTTGATGGTGATCAGCGGGCTTTTCAGATCATGCGAAACGGTGTAGGTGAATCGTTCCAATTCGGCATTCTTGGACTCCAGCTCACTTATGAGATGCTCTCGCTCCCTCTCCGAACGCGTCCGCTCCGCAATTTCCTTGATTAACTCCTCGTTCAGCTCGGTCAGCCGAAGGGTGCGATTCTTGACCTGCTCTTCGAGCTCTCGGTGCCAGTTCCCGACCCGTTCGATCATGGAGTTGAAGGTGAGGGCCAGGTTTCCCACTTCATCCGAACCGACGACCCGTGCACGTGCATTGAGGTTGCCCTCTTCCACCTCCAAGGCGGTGCGGCTCAAGTCTCGTATGGGCCGAGCGATTCTCCCTGCGATGACGGCCGCGATGAGCGAAGCCGCAATCACACCCAGCAAGGAAATGAGCGACGCGTGGATCAGTCGTCTCCATATGGGAGAAAAGATTTCATCTTGGTCAACTTTGACCACCAAACCCCAGCCGTAACCCGAAGCTATTCGGATATATCGGTACGCAGCCAGAACCGGCACTCCCCGGTAATCCTCACTCATTATGATTCCCTCTTTTCCCTGAGCGGCCAGCTTCGCGGGTTCGTTGTCCATACGATACTCCAAGGGGATGGCTTGCGACCCATCCGGGAGGGGAAACTTCGGGGTGGTCAAGATTCTCAGGTCCTGGTTCACCAGATATACATCCTCGCTTCGTGCTATGCCGCCGCCTGCATAGTAATGCGGCCTGACGAACTGATCCTCTTTGACATACATGATCACCACGCCGATTACATTCGTCGAATCACCGACTTCCGGCGGGGCCTGATCCAATACGGCGCAGGATATCGCAACATAGGACTTGCCGGTGACCGGAGACTTGGCCGCGATGACCGAAGCCTCTCCGGCGCGTTCCTTTGCCGTGTTGAGAAGATGGTGAAGCGCGACTTGATCGCCGATTTCTCGCTCGTCGGTGGAGGCTATGACAATTCCCTGCAGAGCGTCGGCCGCCTGTATCTTCCAGTAGACTTTGTGCGCGTCGAAGACTGCCCGCATCCCTTCTCTGAGAGCCTTACCGCTCTGGTGTTCCATCAAATCGGCACGCAGTTGGGCTTTCGTACGCCCCGTAACGGCATCTCTACGGACTATTTCGAGAAGCTCTTTGGTGGACGAGACGGCCGTGTCGCTATGAGCCAGCGCCGACACATCGCTTTCGCGCTCGGCCAACCAAAGGCGCAGTCGCTGCTTGTTGACGTCGGCCAAGAGACCGAGTTTCCGCGCAACAAGAGCCTGTTGTTCGCCGTAAGATCCCTGATCGGAAGTCCACGGCAGCCCAAATGTCCTTAGGAGGCTTACCAGAATAAGAGTAGCGGCGCACAACACTCCGAAACTGAGTGCCATCTTGCTGCGCAAATTGAGTGACGGCGGGCTCATGTTTCCTCGCAGTTCTTAAGATATCTGTGGAACCGATGCGAAGTAGGATTCCATCCTTGCCCCGTCGGGTGCTTACCGCATAGTATGGAAATTCGATCCACCACATTGAGGAAATGACGCGACCGCGTTCCATTCCTCCCACTTCGGAGTGGTGATCCCGATCCGCATTCAGAGAAGAGGGAACCTTGTGCCATACTTGTATATAGCACTCGAATGTGACGAATGCAGCGAGTAAGACCGGTTTCCAGGTTATCGTAGTTTACGGACGCTTGTG
The DNA here is from genome assembly GCA_031082285.1 of Desulfomonilaceae bacterium. Classification (GTDB taxonomy): domain Bacteria; phylum Desulfobacterota; class Desulfomonilia; order Desulfomonilales; family Desulfomonilaceae; genus JAVHLK01. The sequence continues at coordinate 2,715 of JAVHLK010000148.1, read as the reverse complement.
TCCGGACTGCCGCGGTCCGTGTCGTTTCCAGGCAAATCCGCCCGGTCCCTCCGGCAAAGGGAGGGGATACGAGAGATTACTCCATTCACAGCCGGAGAACAAGATCCTCAACATCGTCATTGTTTTGGCATGAGATCCAAAAGGCCCGGAGTTTCCCGGATCTCTCCAATACGAAAAAACGCGTGCGGCCCTGCGAGACACCACGGCCGATCCATCCTCAACGAATTTCCGTTGATTTCCTGGGCCGTCCTTGTTACAAACGTTCTCCATACAAGATCAAGAAAAGGTTTCTCAGAAGCCGGCCGGGGCTTCACCCCGAAGCATGACACCGGTTCGCGGATTCGGGGCGGAGTGTGGAAAGGGCAACGTGTACGAGGTCGTGGACGCCGTACGTCCCCAGCTTCAAGTACGTTTTCCAGTGGGGCATGATGCCCGTTTCATGTTCAGGCCGCCGTAATGGGCGGCTCTTGGAGGTGTTTCGTGAAGAGGCTGTGCATTGTTCTGGCGGGTATCGCGATGGTATGGAGTCTGCTTGGTGTGCATTCTGCGAACGCATTCTTGGGCGGATACCCTACGCCGACACTTGGCGGGTTTCCACCCGGCTACCCGAGCAACGTTCCGTGCCAAGAACCGGGTCTGGGGCTCATGAGCGACTTCAGCGTCGGATTCGGCCTGCTCGAGCATCGAGACGGCAGCATCTGGGCTCTTGAGCGACAAAACTCGACCGGAACCGCGACCTGGCCGCTCAAAGGCTTCTGGTTCCAGGCAGCGCAAGAGATCGCATCTGACGAAAACATTGGTTTTCTCTTGTCCGCGGGAATCTTCGTGCCGCGGCATATGAGTGGAACATGGATTTCACGCCCTGATGGCGCAACGTTTGATTTCGACATCCCGTCCTACGATTGGTGGTCTCTGGACGGTATCGTGAAGGCCCGCGTCATGCGCGGTTTTGACCTTCTCGGGGGTTTTCGCTGGGATCACACGAGCACGCGAGTGGACTACAGCGACGACACGAGCGATGATTACATTCTTAATTCTTACATGCCGTTGATCGGCGCTCAACTGAACCGGCGGTTTTCCGACAGTTCCCTGCTCGTGCGTTTCATGGGGACTCCGCTGTATTTTGGGACGGTAAAATACCATTTCTGGGATCGACTGGGATATGCCGAGTTCGGCAATTTTCGCATCAATTCCAAGAGCACGTATCTCGAGGTTTTGGCCGATTACCGGTTCAAGCTTTCACGCGGGATCTTTGCAGGCGGGTTCGTTAAGGGCAATTGGCTTCGCGTCCGAACCGATTCCAGGAATCTGTCCGGTTTGACCAACGAATCCGTGGCATGGGCGGTCGACATCAAATCGTGGACCGTCGGAGGGATTGTGTCGTTGGATTTTTCTTGTCCTCTCTAGGAGCATGTCGTTTAACATTCTCACGAACCATCTTCGACCGTTCCCACCATTTCGGACGTCACGTCCGAGGGCGAGCGGGCGTCTGTTTTCGCCTCACCGGAGCATCTGTGCCGGACTCACGAACTCCGGACGTCAAGCCGGGCCGGCAACCGGGGTGCAAGGGTCCATTGCCGAGTATCGTGAAGCCTACGCAGGCTGCTTTCACTAAACTTCCGCGGAGAAGCGAGGAGTTCATATGGCCGCATTAGACCTGAAGAAAGAGGGGTCCGTTTTTGTGGTCACCATGTGTGACCAAGAGGGAGCCAACACGTACACCGATGAGGTGATCAGCGAACATCACCGAGTCCTCGACGAAATAGAATCGTCAAAGGGCTCGGCAGCGGTTGTCCTGACCAGCTCGCATCCCAAAAGCTGGACGCAGGGGATAAACCTCGAGTGGTTGGTTACACAACCCCCGGAATATTTCCCTCAGTTCAAGGACTTAATGGACGGGTTCCTTATCAGATGGGCTCTCCTGGAACTGCCGACCATCGCGTGTTTGACGGGTCATACCTACGCGGGGGGCGCAATATTGGCCTCGGGGTTCGACTTCAGATTGATGAGGGAAGACAAGGGATGGTTTTGCTTCCCGGAGGTCGACATCAAGATCCCGTTTACCCCGATCATGCACGAAATTGTGGGTCTTCTTCCCAACAAGCGCGCCCTGCGAGACTTGCTGCTCACAGGGAAACGAATCGGCGGAACGGAAGCAGCCCGACTCGGCATCGTTGACGCGGCGTACCCCGAGGACGAACTATTCGACAAAGCAATGGAAATCGCCCGGGAAATGTCGCAGAAAGATCGTGCTACTTACGGCGCCATCAAGAAAGGCATGAGAAGCACACTGGCAGGCATGCGGAAGCAATGACTAAGCGCAGCGTTGCTTGAATCCGGTCTGACATTCTTGTGGACGCGTGGCAGTCAACCTCTGCAGGAGCCCCTTCGACTGACAAAACGTAGGGTCCCGCGGAACGCGGGATGCCCGCCATTAACCTCAGGCAAGGACGCCGGGACGCTACCGAGCGTGTACGGGAATGTGCGACCGCATCCGTGCAACAGAGCACTCAGTGCCCCGCGGTGCCGGCGAGAAAGGGCGCCAACGGGCGATCAGAGAAGAGGCCCTGCCTTGGAGTTCGCTCTGCTCCGGTCGGCCGTGTCGTCGAGCCGTCCGAGACATCATACCAGGGAGGCCCATCACAGTTGCACCGGAAGGCGACTGCCGGCATTCTGAATATCCTGGCTACGGCGGCTCTGCAGGCCGTCTCGTTT
>JAVHLK010000147.1 GCA_031082285.1 Desulfomonilaceae bacterium | reverse complement strand
CTCCTGTATCCTCGATCTCCTATTTGGTTGATATACGGCCGGCCCTCCCCGTGAGGGTCGGCTCGCCATCATACAAGTATTGGCCTTTCCGGTGGTTATGGCGGAGGGGGAACACCTGTTCCCATACCGAACACAGCAGTTAAGCCCTCCAGCGCCGATGGTACTGCGTGGGTGACCGCGTGGGAGAGTAGGTCGCCGCCGGAATCAGTTCGAGCCCTTGCCCTACAATTGGAGCAAGGGCTTTTCTATTGGAGGCCGCGACGTGAGTCCGGAAGGTCGTGGAGCCAATCCAATCACCTACCCGGTATCGGTCCGCCTTCGGTGCCCTTGACTTTCCCGGCCGTGAGGGTATTCTGCCGGGCCAACAGCAGATTTCAAAGCGTGGAGGATGCATGGTGAGGGTCGCTATCGGTCCCGGCGATGATGTGGAGGCTTGGTGCACGCGGTGTCGCATGAACCTGAACCATCGGGTGATCGCGGTGGTCGGCGTTGAGATCAAGAGGGTTCACTGTCTTACGTGTGGCGGGGACCACAAATACTATCCCCCGAAGTATGAGGGGTCCGGCAAGAAAACCGCGAAAGCGGGCAAGATACCGAGCGCGGTCCGAACGGTGAAATCGCGCGAAGCCGCGGAAGCGCGAGCCGTCGGCGAATGGAAGAGGATGATGGACGAGATGCCGGCCGAGCACACTCCGAGACCGTACAGGCTTTCCGAATCATACCAGCCCGCGGAATTCATTGAACACCCCGTCCTGGGAAAAGGGAGAGTTATGGAAATACTGGGCGCGCAGAGAATTTCCGTGATTTTTCGGGACGGGAGGAAAATTCTCGTGTGCAACAAGAATTAGGGGTGACGCGCATTGAGTTTAGCGGTGACCCTAACCCAGTCCCTCAACACTCCAACTGGTCGTTGATGTCATTGCCAGGAGCGCAGTCGCACGCAGAACGCGGGAAAGCAATCTCAATGCTTCTGAAAGGCCGGCATTGCCGCGCCCTCACTTCGGTCGGGCTCGCAATGACAAACGTGAAGGCGTCCGCAGTATTCTAGGAGCGACACTATTAGGAGTATCCGTCGCCGCCTGATCGACTTTCAACGTGCCGGGACCGTCCGGGCACATGGGCAATTCATTCGCATGGCCGTCCCATGACGCGTATCCTCTTTGTGCAGTTGCCGCCTCCTCGGTTTCTTTTCGAGGAGGCTCCGTCAAACATACCTCTCGCCGCTGGATTTCTCGTGTCCGCGCTGGCAATGACGGGGGCCGCTGCTGTGGAGGCGGAGGTTGCCGGTCCTGAAGTGGTTGACACGTTCTGCGACCGGGGGCTCGTAGAGAGGATCGCGCAGGGGACTCCCGATGTCGTGGCCTTCAGCCTGTACGTATGGAACGTTCAACGGAGCCTGTTCCTTGCGGCGGCGCTCAAGAGGCGACTGCCCGGGGTCGGAATCGTGGCGGGCGGGCCCGAGGTTACCCCGGACAATCGTTGGGTGCTTGAGCACCCTGCGGTGGACGCAGGGGTATTCGGAGAGGGTGAGTCGAGGATCGAGGCCGTAATTGCCGCCGTATCGGGGCGCGGGGCCTTCGGCGAAATTCCCGGTACGTTCCGTAAGCGCGCGCAGGGCGTGTGGATAAACGCGGAGAATCCCGGCCCATGGGACCTTTCGCGCTGCTCCTACCCGTATCTCGACGGGACGATCGGTCCTTCGGGTGACGGTACGCTGTTTCTCGAGACAGTCCGCGGCTGCCCCTTTCGATGCCGTTACTGTTACTACCACAAGGCGTTCGCCGGGGTCCGCGGCTATCCTTTATCGGCTGTTCGGCAGGCACTGGATATGGCGTACGCAATGGATTCGGGCGTACGAGAAGTCTACCTGATGGATCCCACCTTCAACGCGACCCGTGAATTCTCAGTCTTGCTGCGCCATATCATATCTCGACGCAGAGCCGAGTTTCCCAGACTTCACACGGAATTGAGGGCCGATCTACTCACCGCGGACGACGTGGACCTGTTGTCTGAAGCGGGGCTGGCAAGTGCGGAAATCGGTTTGCAGACGATCAATCCGGATGCCTTACAGCTTGCCGGCCGAGGCGGATCTCCGGACAAGACGGCCCGAGGCGTGGAGTTGCTGAAGAAAGCAGGCATCGAGGTCACTACGGGAATCATCTTGGGGCTTCCCGGCGATTCCCCGCAGGGATTCTCCGCTACACTGGAATGGCTCACAAGGACCGGGGCCTATTCCATTGTTCACCCCTTCGTGCTCTCCGTGCTGCCCGGCACCGATTTCCGGGCCCATGCAGCGCAGCTCGGGTTGAACCATTATGATCGCCCGCCCTACTATGTCCGGTCCACGAATACGTTTCGCCGCGAAGATTTTCGTTCCGCCCTTCTCGAGTGCGAGGAATCGTTCGACATGGAACTCGATTACATCGCTCCCCCGTCGCTAATAGACCGCGGGCACGGATTGCTGCGGGACCCCGACGACGCAGACTATGTGAGCAAATGGATCATCGACCTTGATTCCTCGGATCCTTTGAGGTTGCTTGCCGAGATCTCGGTCAAAGCCACCGATCCCTTTACGTGCTGGTTCAGGGGTCGCCGATTCAAAGACTCCGAGACGGTCGTACTGCAGATTCTCCGGGGGTTCGCAGAAGCCAATCCCCACACGGTCGTGCACGTGGTCCTGGAATTCCATGAACCGCCCGAGACGTCTTTCTTCGATACCGCAATCGATCTCACTTCCCAGCCCTATACGTATCTGAACCGATCCTTCGAGCCCCTCTATGGAGAAGGCTCGGTGGTGAATCCGGTATTTGTGCTCGTGTGGCCCGATCCCGGGTTGTCCCGTGTTCGTGACGCGGTCCGCGAAAGATACGGTTCCGTCGCAACGGTGATTTGGGATCAGGCCCACGTAAACCGGGAACGGTTACTCCAAGCCGAACCTCCTTCGATCGTATCCTGGTCCGAGGGTGAAGGCGGCCGGCGAACGGAAGAGCTCTTGGCAGCGTTGTATGACGTGCATCACACCCGTCCCGAGGAGATACGGTTCAGAGAACCGATGCTGCAGGAGCAGTGGGACGGCCTGACCCGGCGACGCCGTCCCGCCGCGCTATTTCAGGAAAAGATACTGCTTACCGCATGACCGGAACACTTCATGTGGGATGGGGAGTCGACCGCGGGGGGGACGGATCGAGCGCGAGGGGGAGTATGTCCGCGTATCGGTCTACCCGGTTTCAAGCTTAGAACAGACACGCGAAAGTTGTTCCAATGTATTGTTATGCCGTTGAAAATTACTATCAATTTGATGCGAGGTAAGCATTCCCGTCACAATTTGTCACTGCACGCTCGGTACTCGTTCTTGACTTTTCCATTAAAAACAGGTATGTTAGCGCCACAAAAAGTTCAGGACAATTTGGGTTTGCTTTTATCTTTCCATGGGATGGGTGTGACTCTGCTATGAAGTCGTTCAAGTCAGTGGGGAATTTTCCTTCGGTTGTGCCTATTCTTCCCTTACGGGATATGGTCGTTTTTCCCAATGTGATGATCCCGCTTTTTCTCAAGGGATCGCGTGTGGTCAAGCTTGCCGAGTCCGTCGTCGGCGGTGAAAACCTGGTGGGCCTGTTCTATCAGAAAGCCGGCAATCGGGTCGGACCGACCCCCGAAGAGATTTCCATGGTCGGCACATTGGCTCGGATTCAGCAGGTAGTCCGCCTGGAGAGCGGCGGTGTCAAGGCGATTGCCGACGGCATTTGCAGGGTACGGTTGATGAGACAGATTCAGCACGAGCCGTACCTTACGGGCGAGGTTTGCCCTATCGAAGAAGAATGTGAGCCGCAGGAACTGACGGAGACGTTTGTACGAAGTGTGGCGACTCTGTTCAAAGTGACGTTGAGCCTCGGCAGGCCGATGAGCGACCAGTCCATGGCAATGATCGAGCGGGCTGAGGATCCGGGAAAACTCGCGGATCTCATCGCAGTGTACCTGTCTCTGAAGGCGGACGCCAAACAGAGCCTCCTTGAGATTGAAGACCCGGTGGCACGGCTGAAAAAGGTATTTTTCCATCTCCACGCGGACGCCATGAACCTGAGACCCAAGCTGAAGATTGCAGGCGAAAACCCGCAGGCCGCGCCTTCTCCCAGACGGCAAAAGGAAATAGGCCTTCGCCGGCAAATGCATTCCATCCAGAAAGACTTGGGAGCGCAAGAAGAGGACCATAATTCGGAGATAAAGGAATTCCAGGAGAAAATACGGGGATCGGGAATGTCGGATGATGCGGTCGAAGTCGCCACCCGGGAGCTGCAGAGACTGGAGCGCATTCCGCCTCATTCTCCTGAATATATTGTCTCGCGAACCTATTTGGAGGTGCTGATCGGGCTGCCCTGGTCCGTGAAGACCGAGGATCGACTCGACGTATCTCAGGCGCAGATCGTCCTCGACAATGATCACTACAACCTTTCGCAGGTCAAGGACCGTATTCTCGAATTCCTCGCGGTTCACAGTCTCCGTGATACCAACAAGGGACCGATACTGTGCCTGCAAGGCCCTCCCGGAGTGGGAAAGACTTCGTTGGGAAGATCGATCGCCAGAGCTCTGGGCAGGAAATTCATTCGCATGTCACTCGGCGGGGTGAGGGATGAAGCGGAAATCCGGGGCCATCGTCGAACCTATATTGGAGCCATGCCGGGACGCATCATTCAGGAGATTCGCAGAGCAGGTACGAGGAACCCGGTTTTCATGCTGGACGAGGTCGACAAGATCGGGCAGGATTTTCGCGGAGATCCCGCGTGTGCGCTCCTGGAGGTCCTCGACCCGGAGCAGAACAGCGCGTTCAGCGATCACTATTTGGACGTTCCGTTTGACCTCAGCAGCGTCATGTTCATTGCAACGGCCAACCAACTCGATCCGATTCCCGCGCCGCTGCGCGATCGTATGGAGGTCATACGGATCCCCGGGTACACCGAGGAAGAAAAAGAGACGATCGCGGACCTCTTTCTTGTGAGCAAGTCCATGGAAGAAAACGGGATCGCCGATTATCCGGTCAAATTCACACCGGAATCTCTTCGTCTTCTCATTCGGGCGTATACCCGCGAGGCCGGAGTGCGTAATCTCGAAAGGGAGATCGGCTCGATCTGCCGCAAGATCGCGCGCGAAGTGACGCAGAACCGACCGGTTCGTGAAGAAATCCTTCCTGAAACGGTGGAGGAACTCCTGGGCCCGCCTCGATACTTCTACGAGCTGGCTGAGGAATGCAACCAGATAGGTATAGGAACGGGACTCGCATGGACCGAGACCGGTGGAGACATCATATTCATCGAAGTCACGGGATTCAAAGGCGGCAAGGAGCTCACCATGACCGGGTCCCTCGGTGAAATCATGCAGGAGTCGGCCAAGGCGGCTCTCAGTTACCTGAAGAATACGTGCAACATCTATGGAATCGACCAAGAGTTGTTGTCCCAGACCGATCTCCATATCCACGTGCCTGCCGGGGCAATTCCCAAGGACGGTCCTTCGGCGGGGATAACCATCGCGGTTGCGCTTGCCTCCTTTTTCACGGGCATACCGGTTCGCAGAGACGTTGCAATGACCGGCGAGCTTACCCTTAGGGGCCGCGTGCTTCCCATCGGCGGCGTCAAGGAGAAGCTCTTGGCGGCTCGACGAGCACAGGTGAGGGAAGTAATACTCCCGAATAAGAATCAGTCCAGCTTGCGCGATCTGCCCGACTACGTGACCGAAGGAATGACGATTCATTTCGTAAGCGATGTGGGCGAGGCGATCCGCATCGCGTTGGAGTGGGTTCCCGATTCCTGGGGTTGCTCCGCGGTGCATGATCAACCCTATCTGCCGCTCTTTTCAAACGAGCAACCGGGATATGCGCTGAAGACGCGGTGACCCTCGCTATACTCACCCTCGTGAGAAGACAAAGCACCGGGCCGCCATGACGGCTATCTGGTTTCCGAAAAATCCCTACGCCCCCAATGGCGAGGGAACTGACGGCAATGCTCAGGACCAAGAGGCTGAATGTCCCTGCAACGGAAGTCTGCGCTGGAGCACATCGGCTTGATTTTGAATAGTAAACTCATTTTCCGTCATATTCGAGTCTCCGCTGCTTTCTTGACATGACATGCTTCTTGGCATCATGTTCGCAGCGAATACCTTTTGGTAGGGATTCCCAGCCTTGCTGCTCCCTACTGCTCATGAACTCTCTCCTATAACCAATCTAAGCACCAAGACCCCGAGGCAGACCTTGGCGAAGTTGGAGCGACGGGACGAACGGCAACATTCATGGAATCGTTGCTGCAGAAAGGGCAGGAACCTCAATGCCTCATAGGCATCTTCCATCCATTCAGTAAAAGGTTCCGACTCTCTGAGGTCAAGGTTTTCGCCCTGGGCAATCAGTTTCACTATTTGCTCTCTCTTTTCACTCGAGATTACCGCGTGTTGTGCGTCATGAGGACTATTCGGCAAATCTCCCTCCAGAGAGACTTGGAATTGCCGGCCTCGGTGCCGGTCTGTTTCGGTCGATTGTGTAGATACCGATTTTTCAGGTGGAGATGAAGCGTATCGCGACACATGAACTCCCTTCCTATGGCAGTGGAGCGGCGGGCAAACCTATTGTTGGCTCTTAGGAACGCCGCTCCATTGCAATCGCAAGACCTATTTTCTCCTCGTCATCTTTGGCCCGTGAGGGAACCTCTTCTTACTCAAGAAGTCCGCCAAGCAATCCACTTGCTCCGCTGTGAGATTAGAAAGTTGCTCTCTTTTCATTTTGAGTTCTTCGCCCATGACTTCCGAAGCGAGCTTTGTGGTCTCTTGATCCAACTGCGCAAGCTTTGTCTGGTCGATTTTGCCGGAGATCAGCATGGTTTCTTTCTCATCATGCAGCGCCATCAGAGCGTTTCGGGCTTTTCTGGTCTTGTTCCGAAAACTGACGTACGCAAGCCTCATCTCTCTCTTCTGATCGTCGGTTAACTTGAGTTTTTCGATGAGATCGGGTGGTCCATCCCATAGACCGAGCAATCCTTCTCCATGAGGTGGGGGTCCCGGAGGCCCGCCAAATCCTCCTCCATGCGGCGGAGAGCCAGGCGGAGGACCCGGACGTCCACCGAAGAAAATGCCCCCATCCGGGGGGGGGGCCGGAAGTCTGCCAAGAGCAGGAAAAGAGGCGACCCAAACAATGGTAACCAGCCCAATAATCAACACAACGGCTGCTTTTTTCATGGAATTTTCCTCCTTTGGTCAGTGTTAATTGACCAGTCCAGCAAGTCCCGACGGCCGCCGGCAGGCGCCGGAGGACTTTGCTTGTCTGAGGAAAGTGTAGCGAGTCAATGTGGAGAAGATATGGAGGACCTGTGTGAAGGTTGTGGAGTGTGCGAGTAATTCAGCGGGTTGCTGGAAGAAGGACCGGGACGTTTATGGTCTTTGCCGAAGAAGTGACCGACATTTGAAGTGTGTTTCCCAGGCTTTGAATTGACTCAAGAAATCCCCCCTACCCCCCTTTTCTAAAGGGAGGAACCCTTACTCCCTCTTCGCCAAAACGGACTGGGAGGATTTGTATGGGAACGAAACAGACGTCTGCATTTCGGACAAAGCTCACGTCAACTACTCTGTCGGCATTCCTCATCGGAAGCGCGGGCGAGGTCGCCGAGTTTGTAGCCAACCCCGTGTACCGTGCTTATGAACTCTTGTTCGGCAGAGTTTTCAGCCATCTTCTTGCGCAAATTCTTGATATGCGAATCGATAGTCCGCTCATATCCGTCGGAGCTGTAACCTTGGACAAGACTCAGAAGTTCGCCCCGAGTAAACACTCGATTCGGACGCGTCATAAGAGCCTTGAGAAGGGCGAATTCGTTCGGCGTCAGAGTCACGGGCTTTCCGCTCACGGTAACCTCACGCGTGCCACAGTCCATGGAGATTGGTCCCACCGTAAGCTGCGGCTCGTCGGATTGAGGCCGGCTGCGCCTGAGCACGGCTTTTACGCGTGCGACAATTTCTCTGGGACTGAACGGCTTACACACGTAGTCATCTGCACCCAATTCAAGGCCGATAATCCGGTCAATTTCTTCGACACGCGCAGTGAGCATGATAATAGGCACGGTAGAAAACTTCCTTATTTCTCGGCACACGTCCATTCCGTCCATGCCCGGCAACATGATATCCAGAATCACCAGTGCAGGCGGGTTCTGCCCCACTTCCGCTACGGCCGAATCCCCACGATCGACAATCGTCACCAGGAAACCGGCTGCGACGAGATAGTCTCGCAGCACCTCTGCAATCTTGGATTCGTCTTCCACAATCAACACATCTTTGTCGGCCATAGCATACCTCGACTATGGGTTCATGCCTTCACAAGCTGGAACTCCATCGAAATCAGCAATCCTCCCAGAGAGGAATGAGAGGCACGAATCGAACCACCATGCCCGATTACGATTTCCCTGCATATGGATAGACCAAGGCCGCTACCACCTAGAGCCCGACTTCTTGATTTGTCCACACGATACAGTCTGTCAAAAACGCGGTCGAGAGCCTCTGGTGGGACCCCCGGCGGAGAATCTTCAAAAACCAGAGTGAGTTCATGGAGCGAGCGATAGTGATTGATCCGCAAGATCCCCGGTGAATCGGTGTATCGAATAGTGTTCTCGACCAGATTTGCGAAGAGCCGTCGCAAGCGATCTTCATCCCCCATGATGACAGCGCTCTGGCCATTAGTTGAGTGGTCTTCAAGCTGAATGCCGGCTTGCGTGAGCCGCGTCTCAAATGTGCCGATAACCTCTTGAAGAATGTCTATAGGCATCACTGGACGCTTTTGTTGTACAAGGTTTTCGGAATCCGCTACGAAAAGCACATGGAGATCGTCCACGAGTTTGCCGATTCGGTCTGTCTCATCATGGAGTGAGCCGAGCCTCTCAGTGGAGATCTCTCGCACGCCGTCCTGCATAGCCTCGATTTCCCCCCGAAGTATGGCCAGGGGGGTTCTCAGCTCATGAGCCACATCGGATGTCCATTGCTTGCGAAGTGTTTCGTTCTTTTCCAGAGCTTTTGCCATGCAGTTGAAAGCGTCTGCAAGTTGGCCGAGCTCGTCTCTGGTTCGCACGTCAATTTGAGTGCCGAAACGGAGGGAGCTCAGCTCCTTGGCAGCTTCCGTCAACTTCTTGATCGGAGAAGCGAGATGTCTTGAGAGCAAAAATGAGATTAAGCCCGCCAGAGCAAAGACGCAGATTCCGGCCAACCAGATTGCCCTTGTCTGTTCCTGGACGAAAGCCGGCTCCATTGGGTGTGACCCATGCCTCAACGGCATGAGGCCGAGCCAGCCTACAGTCTGTCCACTGGCATTAATCGGGCGTAGCACGTAGCCTCGAACCGGAAACCCGGGAGGTCCGACAACAAGTTGTTTGTTCGCGTCGAAGAGAGCAAGACGCGGCCCAATCGATTCCCTCCTGGGGGGAGTAGGAGGCGGGCCGGGTGGTCCCGGCCTCATTTCTTCTCTTCCACCCGGTTCGTGGTGGTAACGGTTTGCCGGAGCCTGTTTTGGGCGCGCAGATGGGTCTCCGGGCGAAAGGCCTGTCTCCCTATTCAGCTCAGGTGGCCGGGGGCCGGGGGGCGGAGGAGGAAAAGAATAGCCGGAGACTTCAGGCAAATAGAGCCACACGAATTGAGGCCATAACCGGCGGCTTTCTTGAAACTGTGCCCAAGATTTCTTCTCCTCATGCAGAGACCCGAGAGCAGCCACCAGATCGTCCAGCGACCCCATCTCCACTTTGATCACATACTCGGAAAAGCGCCAATTTGCCGAGTAATACATAGTCACGGCCATAACGACTATCGCGGCCAGTATCGTAATCATGAAGGCTGCAAGAATCTTGTGGAATAAGCTGAACTTCAATCTTTCTTCCTTTTGGATTCCCCCCGAAGCAGATGCAAACAATGCCCGAGTGGCGAACGGACTCCGGATCTCCATCAACAATCCACCGAGCACGATCCGTGCGACATCGCTATGTTACACGGCCTTACATTTCACTTTCAATGAGAACTTCATATGAGAAACTCACCCTATTTCAGACCATGCACCGTGACTTCCTACACCTCCCTAAGGAATAGGTTTTTGAGAGTCGCGGAGCGTGATCGAAAGCCTACCATGTCAAGCTTGCCGCGCCGCCTTAGAATCTCTTGAGTGCATCCCGCATCAAAGGTTATAGCCGGCGACACGCGCCGGGGAATGACGATCCTCGCAGCATAAGGAGGCAAGAAAATGTCTGGGAATTCTCTCAAATTGTTAAC
>JAVHLK010000146.1 GCA_031082285.1 Desulfomonilaceae bacterium | reverse complement strand
CTCAAGTAATCTTGGCAAGTGGAGATGAAATATGAAAAAGGATATAAGAGCACGACAAAAGGAACGGCCCGGTCGATGAACCTCGCCTCGATCTCCTCTTCACCTTCTTCGACGGAGCAATTGAGTTCGGGAACCTGAACATGGGTTCTTTGCTCATTTTCTTGCGTTACCGACATTCTTCATGTCCTTTCTCGTTCATTTCTCAACCGAATGAACGCGAATTGCGGTCCGATACCGACCCCCGGTCTCCCGATTCGGGCCAGAGAAACGTGCTGATGTCGCACCTGAACTTGTTCTTGTACCTGGCCACCTCTTTCTCATTGGACATCACCATGTCCAACTGCCTGGTATGCAGGATCAGGTAGCCAAGGATCTTCAGGCGACTCGTCATGAATTCTTGATCGGCATTCTCCATCCTGCCGAACAAGCTGTCCTCCTTGACCTCGGCACGGAACCTGTACTCTTCCATGATCTCCTGGATCAGTCGAGCTCGCATCACGCGACGACGATAGTCCGCCGCGCCGCCTTTGAACGCGAAATGGATGTAGTTCTCCTCGGGATTCGCATCCACGTACGCTTCGAGAGTGGAGAAATGAAAACCAAAGCGGGAATGCAAGCTACAGTAGTTCTTGGTTATGAGAAAGAGGTTGCGAGTGGAAAAGGACGAACCAACGCTCGCTTCGATATGGGGGTTGGCGGCCGATTGGACCATCACGGACATAAAACCTTTGGCATCGACCTGCGGAGAGCCTTCCCAGGGAACCGCGGTGATTCCGTCCCAGACGGCGAGCATGGGCACCGAAACGATGTCTTCCAATGTAACATACTTGCCCTGAATCTCGTGCCCAAAACCGTCTTCCAGATTGAGCACCCACCACTGCATCGGGACCTTGAAGAAAAGCTGCTTGCTCGAACCTTGCGGGAAGTTGTGTTGTTCGCCGAAGTTGAACATCTCCTCGACGGATTTCTCATGGATGTACCGGGTAATATCGTGAAAGGTCCGGCAGTTCTTTGGCTGAAACTCATGCGCTTCCGGATCCAGGAGATTGAGCGTCACAATGTGACTCGCGGCTTTCTCGAGGGCCTCGTAAACGGGGCTCCCTTCCATGAGGTTCCTCCTGGGCGTCGTCAACGCCGCGAGACCCTCCGCACGACCTTCGTAAACCGTCCGCCCGTCTGAATCAACCGTAACCAACGCGCCCTGACGGAGTTGCTCGACGGCACCGGCAACGCCGAAGAGCGCAGGAACACCGAACTCCCGTGCCACGTTCGCCAGGTGGCCGGCAATGCCGCCGACCTCCGTGACAACCGCTCCCGCGCGGGAGAGCAACGGGGCCCATTCGGGCAAGGCCTGGGACGTGACAAGCACTGCGCCCTGGGGAAACCGCAGCCTGTCCTCGCTCGTCCTTACGACGAACACCTCGCCGAATGCGACCCCGGGGGATGCCGTTACTCCTCCCTTGAGGAGTATCGGCGCATCGACGGGGGAGTCCGCCGCCTCGGAACCGCGGGAGGCAGCGTCCCTGGGCCCCTCGAGAGGTCTGCATTGAAGGATCTGAAGCGCTCCCGTTTCGGTAACGGCCCATTCGATGTCCTGGGGGCAACCGTAGTACTCTTCCAGACGAATCGCCATGGATGCGAGTTCGATCGCCTGATCGTCTTCCAAAGACGCTTCTCCTTCTTTCGGAACGTCACGATCCGATACGATCATTCTCTCCGCAGTGATGACCTGTTCTTGTTCCGCGGACCGGCACCTCTTCTTCTCCAGGACTTTCATTGGATCCGTGCGGCTTACCACAAACACGTCCGGATCGACGCTGCCGTCGACCACGCCCTTGGGCAAACCTTTGACGGAGTTGATGACTACGGACACGTCTCTGATGTTGGTGGGATTCACCGAGTACATGACGCCGCCGGAAACCGCGTTCACCATGGCCATGCACCCTACACACATGGCCACGCTTTCGTCGGGAATGCCTCTACTCAAACGGTAAGTGACGGCGGGCAGCCCGTACTTGCTCGCCACTATTTCCTTGTACCCTTGGGCGATATCGGCCTGACTCACATTGAGTTTCGTTCGAAACTGTCCCGCAAAGGATGCGCCCAACGCGTCCTCGCCAAGAGCGCTGCTTCGGAGAGAGACCCGGACCCCTTTACCCGCCGCACTTTCCAAATCGTTATAGGCATTCGTAAGAGCTTCCTCCAATTCCTGAGGAATCGGAGCATTGGTGATGATCTTCTGGAGCTCCACGCTCAGATCGTCGAGACTCTTCATTGAGGCTGTATCCGTAGATCGAATGCGACCCTCGATTTCCGCGTGGAGATCGTTGTGACGAATGAATACTTCGTACGCCGCAGCGGTAACCACAAAGCCGGGAGGCACGGGGAGACCGATATGGTTTCGTATTTCCGCAACGTTGGCCATCTTGTTCCCAACCTGGTCAACCATGGTGCGATCGACCGCGCTCAATGGAACGACAAGCTTGTCTCCCGGCTCGATTCGCCGTGGAATCAAGATGGTATCCAATCGCTGTTGAATCTTTTCAAATGACTGAAAAAGTTCGGAATACACACCCGGGACCATTTGGTCCAGATGTTGAATCATCCTGAACACGTTCACGGAAACCACCGTTGAAGCCGACCGGACGAACGACATGCCGAAGGGTCTGGCGCCCGACAGTGCCATTTCCATTTCGCTCATGACGTCAAGCGCCTTGGTGTTCGAGGAGAGTATGGCCTTGAAGTTCTGGTAACGGGCCTTGAAGGCCAGTCGAAGATTCTCGAGCCGAGCTTCCGACTCCTCTCGTGCAGCTTCGTTGTGAACGAGTCTTTTGATCCAGTGGAGAATTCTCCTCATGGGGATCCGGCTCCTTGCCCTTGAGAGGCTTTGTCGTTAAGTCGGATTCAGTGTCATGACGACGGTGAGCCTCCGGGTGAGCGCCTTTCGGAAATGCTCCCCGGAAGCTCGTTCACTTAATTGCTCGTTCGACCACCTACCTACTTCTTCATCAGGTCTTGTTTAGAGACGTTCATAATTCGAATGGCGTGATTTATTTCACCTCTTGGTGTGTACGCGATCCTCATTACGTCCCCGACCGCCGGAGCTATGCCGATCAGAGCTTTGGACGTGTCAAACGTCATCTGCTTCCCCGTGGGACGACCGTACGGGTGTTCTTTCGAAACGTTGGTGTCGTATTCTTCGATCATAAGTTTGTTTTTCTCGGTGTCGAAGGAGAGGCACTTGCCTTGAGCCACTTCGGCCGCGGTCGCCGGGATTGCTACCAACACGGTCAACAGAAGGCCGACGATGAACACAAAGATCTTTCTTCTCATATTGATCTCCCTCATTTTGTTACGGCGTCACGCCGCGGACTTCTCCATCCTTTTCTCCCGCAGTTCTTCGGCCGCTCCCTTGAACATGATCACACAGATGTAGAGGCAGATAAGGCCGACCGCGCTCAGGATGAGTACCGTGGCCGAAATGTCGAACTTAAACTGTTTGAGAATGATGGATACCATGCAGGCCAGAACCGCAAGGCCAAAAGCGACTCTAATGCCGTAGCCTTTCGCGTACTTGGTGGCTACCGTGCCGATTTGCGCACCGATTGCCGCGCCGCAGAGCATCACAAAGACTGCCCAGATCTCAATGCGCCCCTTCGCGCCGAAGGTAAAGGTTCCGTACAAACCGGAAATCATCACCTCGAAGAGATCCGTCCCCACCGCAATGTGGGTCGGGCACCCGATCAAGTACACCAGCGCGGGCATGCGCAGAAGTCCGCCGCCGATCCCCAGGAATCCTGCAAGAATTCCCGTGAGAAAGCTCACCATGATGGGCAGCCACGCGGAGCAAGTAATTCCGGACACCTTGAAGTGCATGACCGGAGGGATCTTAATCCGGTGAAGGGTCTTGTACCAGGTGATTCCCTCGGCTCCGTGCTCACCGACGATCCCGGCCTTCTTCTTTCTCACCGCCTTCCAGTAGTCGACAAAGACCATTGTCGCGATGAGCAGCAGCACGAACACGTAGACCCAACGAACAACTGGGCCTACCTTACCGATACTTTCGAGCCACATAACGAGCTGTGCACCGATTTCAATCCCGAAGACGGTGCCTATGATCATGATGACGCCGAGCTTGTAATCCACGTTGCCGAACTTGGAATGCCGGATGGTGGAAATCATTGACTTACCGGCGATGTGGGCAATGTCGGTTCCAATTGCGAAGGCCATCGGAAACCCGAGGATGTTCAAACCGGGCGTAACCATCCAGGCGCCGCCCATGCCGAAGAAACCGCCTATGACGCCGACTGAAAACCCGATGAGCACCAATCCCGGCCAAAAAATATTGACCCCGGCGATGGGCATCCACATGTACATCCAGTCCATCTTAGCTCCTCCTTACCGCATCCTAGGATCAGTGTTCCACGATTTTGCGGGACTTGAGATCAATCCCGGTCTGTTTCATGATAAAATCGGTGATCAAACCCAATCCGCATCCCAGGATTGCGGTCGTGATGACGCAGAGAATCCCGAAGCCCATAGGATTGGTGTTGTACAGATCGAGCAAATAGCGATTGACTCCGGAGGACACCTGCCTGCTGTCCGCCACGACGACCAGCATCTCCGCCGAGCCTCCGGCCGCCCACAGCGCCTCGGGCAACAGAAAAGCCGCCGCGCCGGCGATCAGCAGCAACGGTGAATACACGGTTTTCATTATGATCAAGCCTCCTTGTTGTGTGGATTTAGGTGGCGCTTTGGAGCCCCTTTCGAAGGATTTCGGTTATCGGGATGCAATTGACGTGCCGGCCCGCGAAGTCCCGGAAGCCTTCCTGCCTCGGGCTTGATTCCGCCCGACACGCCGCGGATCAACCGCCCCGTATCCAACGGGGTCTGCAAGGTACCGGGGTGTCAGGACTCTTGTCACCCTGTAAAGCCGGGGATGCTCCCGCAAGACTTAATCGTTGCCGTTTCGAGATCTCCGACCAGACGGGCTTTTCCCATGGTATTCAACCGAATCGCTTATGGGTGTAGGCATGTTCGAAATGACGCTCATTGGGGAGGGGCACAAACATTGCATGGTATAATGGGACATTGTCGCCCGACGGAAGCCGTGGCCCCCAAAGGACGGTTGACGTACGGGCGGGGACGCACGGAAGACAGGACCAATAGCGGATATCCGCCGTCGAACGAGTTCGATGAGATCCTCACGTGCCGGAAGAACGCATGATCAAATCCGTATTGCGACTTGCAGAGAGTATACGATCGTGGGCCCGCAACAGGAAGACCGTGTCCGCGGACAAAGTGTCGCGGGTTTTCAAGTTCCGTTACGCATGCTTCAAGGACTTGCTCGCTTCAAACACTGAACTCCTCACCATTATATCCGACATCGAAAACAAACTCAGCGGTCAGGACGTGTTCGGCATGTCGTACGTCCGGTCGCAGGCGACTCGAGCGGTCTTTCACACACTCCGTATGGTAAAAAGCCTCGACGATCTGTCGGGACATCGCTACCCTGCCCTGTTCAATCGCGTGGCGCAAATCAACGATGTCATCGAGCAGGAGCTTGCCAAGACCCGGGAAGTGACCGTCCCGGATCTGGTGCTGCCTTATTCGAAGGTGACCAAAGAGACGGTCGATTGGGTGGGCGGAAAGAATGCCAACCTGGGTGAGTTGCTCAACAAGGTCCGTCTGCCCGTTCCTCTCGGGTTTGCCATAACAACCCGAGGATACCGGTTCTTTCTCGAAGAGAACCAATTAGAAGAAGAAATCGCCGGCCTCAAGATGAACGTGGATTCGGACGATCCCCAGTCCATCGAAACGGTCAGCGAAAAGATCCAGCGCCTGATGATTACCGCGCCGGTTCCCGAATCGCTGGAGAAGGCCATCCTCGAGGCCTATGAGAGCATTGCCGACCAATACGGTCGCTCGTCGGGTACAGTTGGGCGGATCCCTCCAAAGGTCGCTTTGCGGAGCAGTGCAATTGGAGAGGACAGCGAGTTGTCCTATGCAGGACAGTACCTTTCCGTTCTCAACGTCCCGCCGGAGAAGATCATCGAGACCTACAAGTACATCCTGGCAAGCCTCTTCACGCCTCGTGCCATCTCATATCGTCTGAACAAGGGCTTGCGGGACGACGATGTGGCCATGAGCGTCGCGTGCATCGTGATGGTGGAATCCGTAGCCAGTGGGGTCGCGTATTCCGTGGACCCGTCGCAGGTGCCCGCCGACCGTATCCTGATCAATGGAATCTGGGGACTGGGGCCGTACGCGATGGACGACGTCATCACACCGGACAGCTTCGTCGTGGCAAAGGACGACGGATTTCCCATCATCGAGCAGAAGGTTGCCCAAAAGGCCGTCAAGCTGGTCGCCATTGCCCAGGGTGGTCTCCAGGAGTTCCCTGTGGAACCCGAATTGCAAAGCAGGCCGTGCCTGACCTCCGATCAGGTGAGAACGCTGGCCTCCCACGTCCTGGCCCTGGAAAGACATTATTCATATCCTCAGGACGTGGAATGGGCTCTCGACCCAAGAGGGCAAATACTGATACTTCAGGCCCGCCCACTCCATCTGGAGAAGATCGAACTGAAAAGGCCCGAATTGGTCGGGGATCACGCACTGATGGTGGAAGGGGGAGTCGTGGCATATCCCGGGGTGGGTTACGGGACGGCGTTCCACATAAACTCCGATGAGGACCTTGCGCGATTTCCCGATCAGGGCGTACTCGTTGCCGGACACTCCAAACCTCAATTCGTGATCGTCATGCGAAAGGCCCAAGCAATCGTGACCGATGTGGGAAGTATCACCGGACACATGGCATCGCTCGCCCGGGAATTTGGCGTACCAACGATCCTTAACACGAAGACCGCCACCAAGAGCATACCGCACGGAGCGGAAGTCACCGTGGATGCATACTCCGCGCGGGTGTACGAAGGGTGCGTTCCCGAACTGATGGATCTGAGAACGCAACGAACAGCCGCCATGAAGGATACCCCCATATTTGAGACGCTCCGCAGCGTCGCGTCATGGATCGTGCCCTTGAAGCTTGTCAATCCTACGGCCGCGAATTTTGCCCCGGAGTACTGCGAGACATTGCACGATGTCATGCGGTTCGTCCACGAACTTTCCTACAGAGAGATGTTCCATATCAGCGACGTCGTTTCGGACACCGAAGGGGGCGGTTCCGTGCAGTTGCGTGCCCCCATCCCGTTGGACCTTCACATCATCGATCTTGGGGGCGGACTGTCGGGTGTTTCCGGCTATAGCAGAACCGTCACGGCGGACCAGGTTGCATCGATCCCCTTCCGGGCCGTACTGGCGGGAATGATGGACGAACGATTGAGATCCGCGGGCCCGCGTGCCATCGACATGGGAGGATTCCTTTCCGTGGTGCGAGAACAAATGTTCACCCCGGGGAGCATGGAAGAAAGATTCGGCGACAAGAGCTATGCCATCGTGTCGGACTACTACGTGAATTTCAGCTCTCGAATCGGGTACCACTACAGCGTCCTCGATTCATACTGTTGCGATGCAATGAACAAAAACTATATCACCTTTGCATTCAAGGGCGGCGCAGCCGATGAGATTCGCAGGAATCGACGTGTAAGAGCCATCTCAAATATATTTAGGGCGCATGACTTCACCGTCGAGGTCCGTGAGGACAGGGTCGATGCACGGTACTACAAATTCGACCAGGCCTCCACAATGGAAAAACTGGAAATGCTCGGCCGACTGCTTCAGTTTACACGTCAAATGGACATGCTGATGCATTCGGAGAGTTCCGTGGAACTCGTCACGAAGTGTTTCCTGAACGGCGATTATGATTTGTGCGGAAATCCGTAGTGTCGTACCGCGTGATGAGCATGTGAGCAGGCCTTTTTTACATCCCCGCAGGGTCACAGGGAACTCTTACCCCGGCCCTCAAAGCCGCTCGCCGTGATCGTCTCGTTTGCCGTCACCGGTAAGACGCAATCTCGCCTGTTTGCGATCGTACGCGGCTCCGATCTTTTCCACGAGCTCATCGACGGCATAGGGTTTGAGCATGTAATCGTAGGCTCCCCGTTCCAGAATGGCCTTGGCCGTGTCAACCGAAGCGTAGGCCGTCATGATGATGACTTCGACGGCACGATCGATCTTCTTCATCTCACGCAGCAGATCGATTCCGTTCATCTCCGGCATTTTCACATCAACGATCGCGACGTCAAACGACTCCTGTTTCATGATCTCCAATGCTTCCATACCGGATCCCGCCGTCTTGGCCTCCACACCTCGGGCTGACAGCAGCCTGGCCATGGTGGATCGAAACCGTTGTTCGTCGTCCACGATCAAGACTCTCGGATCTTCACCCATTGTTCTTCTCCAACCTCGCGTGCCATTGAACCGGCAAGTGAACGCGAAACGTGGTCGATCGCCCGAGTTCGCTGGCCACGTCGATATGTCCGCCGAGTCGTTCCACGATTCCCCTGCAGAGAGCTAATCCCAGGCCTGCACCCTTCCCTTCCATCCGCGTCGAAAAGAACGGTGCAAAAATCTTGGGCACGTGTTCCTTGGGAATGCCGCATCCCGTGTCGTGAACCGAGATTTCCACGGTCCCGTCATCTCCCGCGCCGGTGGCGACCCGGATGGAGTCTCCTTCTCCCGACGCGCGGATCGCGTTCACCAACAAGTTGAGCAAGACTTGCCGCAACAGAGGTGAATCGCTTTCGATCACGGGGAGATCCGTCTGAAGGTTCGTAACGATTTCGATTCTCTTTGCAGTCGCTTCGCGCTCCACCAATCTCGTCATTTCACGAACCAGGTCATTCACGGCCACTTTTTGAACGACCGGCTTTCCGTGTCGAGCCAAGCAGAGAAGCTTTTCCACTATTTCTTGACAACGTTGTACTTGTCCCGCGATTTCCCGTATGGAATCGGCCAAGTCTTCCCGTTCAGGTACATGACTGAATGAAGGGCTCGCCAAAACGTCTTCCAGTAACTGGGTCTCTTGCGCAATGATGGCGAGGGGATTGTTGAGCTCGTGAGCGATCCCCGCGGACAGCTCATCCACTGATGAGAACATCTCGCCTTTGCGCCGGGTTTTCCCGGACGTTACGACCATGTGGATCTCCGAACGTTTGCGAAACTGCTCGCTTGGCTCTTGACCCGGCACTGAAAAAAGTGTCTCAAAAGACCGTAATGCATGATAATCGTGCCCCCGCCGGCCGATTAAGTGTTCCATTTCTCAAACACGGTCGCATACTCCCATAAACGCTCGGTAGCGTCCCGTCCCGCGTTCTGTGCGGGATGCCGGGCTTTCTTGGTAGCGTCCCGGCGTCCCGGCCGGGCGAAAATGGCGGCATCCCGAAGAATACCCCGCGTGCTGCGAAGGGCGCCACCAAAGCAGGTAGAGCCCCTGGACTCGGGCCTTCGCCGGGGAGACGGCGGGCATCCCGCGTTCCGCAGGACCCTACGGGGTTGTCGCTGTTTGCCGTCCGGGTACCAGCCGCGGATCTTGATTGGTATTCCTCCAAGATACTGACCCTACGCGGTTCGCTCCTGTTCGATCACTTTTCTCTCGTAGGCCAAGGATATCTGCTTCGTGAGCTCGTCAATCTTAGCGGGTTTCATAATGTAATTGTACGCGCCGAGCTGAAGCCCTTTTATGCCTGAATCAACCGATCCGTGGCCCGTAAGCATGATCACCTCGGTCAGGGGATGCTTCTTCTTGAGTTCCTTCAGCGTTTCTATGCCATCCATCTGAGGCATCCGAACGTCGAGAATCACTACGTCGAATTCCCGTTCCTCGCACAGTTCGAGCGCTTGCATCCCGCTCAGAGCACCGACGGCCTCGAGCCCCCTGTTCACAAGACGCTTGACCGCAGATTCGACAAATTCTTCCTCGTCATCGACGAGCAGGACCCTTATTCTCTCCATACGTCCGCCTCCTTCTTTCATTGATGTGGGACTGCCGAAGATGATACTACAGGTTCAAGATCCAAGTACTCTCGTTCCCACGTGCTCCGTTGAAAAAATGTGGTTGCGTAACCTTCCCTTGTTCGCGAGGCGGAGTCCCGGAAACGGAGGGGGGGGCGGGCACAACCTTATCTTGCCTTATCATGGCCGAAAAAAACTTACCGCACCTGGGAACATGTATACTAACTGCACCGTTTCCCAAATACTGTATCGAATTCACGGTAAGCCTCCCTGCTTTGGTAGCGCCGGCCTCCGTGCCGGTTTGGTAGGGGTAGGCCCCTGTGCCTGCCCGGGCGGTCACAGGGGACCGCCCCTACACACACGCCCGGCATCCCGCGCAGAATGCGGGACGGGACGCTAAGTGCTCTGTGGCATAAATACGGTCGCACATTTCTTCCGCGTCGAGATTG
>JAVHLK010000145.1 GCA_031082285.1 Desulfomonilaceae bacterium | reverse complement strand
AAATACGGTGACGACTATTCGCCATTCGCGAGACCGAGACCGGCACAAAGGCAGATGTGTCTTACCGGCGGGCAAGGACTTTCATGTTTCGTTGTGCCTTTGCCGGCATGATGGTCAGGTAAAATGGGAGGAAACGATTGTGAGCAACGAACCGCCAGTGAGTGGAAAACGCTCCGTTCAATCTCCGAAGGACCTTGTTTCGTTTACCTGGGGTCTCAAACGGTTTGCCCGGGAGTGCGGCGCCGACCTCGTGGGAATCGCTGATCTTGGGAGGCTCGAGGGAATTCGGACGGAACCGGAGGATTTGCTCGAAGGCCATACGAGAGCCGTGTGTATGGCGGTCCGACTCTCCGAGGGAATCGTGGATGCCATTGTCGACAGGCCGACGCCCTTGTACCAGCAGAACTATGTCAAGATAAACGCCCTGCTGGACGACATTGCCTTGAGAGTGATGCAGTATATCCAGTCCGGAGGAGCAAGAGCGGTTCCTATTCCCGCGTCCCAGGTTTTGGACAAGACCCGTTGGTATTCATACATTTCCCACAAGGCCGTGGCCGTTGCAGCGGGGATAGGTTGGCAGGGGAAGAGCCTTCTCTTGATTAATCGCAATCATGGACCACGGTTGCGCCTCGTCACCGTGCTGACCGACATGCCTTTGGAACCCGATCGACCGGTGAAGAACCTCTGCGCCAAGTGCAGTGCCTGCGCCGAAGCCTGTCCCGTTGGCGCGATCAAGAATGTCAATACCGACCTTCACTACAAGGATCGTAAGGAAGCTCTCCATCTCGATCGCTGTGTGGCCCGGGTCGTCGAGAACCAAACTAACCTGCCCTTTATCGAAGCGCCCATCTGTGGGGTGTGTATTCGGGCGTGTCCCTTCGGCCGACGAAAGAAGTCGCTCCGGGAAACCCGTTGACCGGCCGCAGCTCTTTTACTTTACTTTCGGCATGGAACTGGGTAGGGTAAGCGGTGCTGATTCACTCACGCATGAGAAGACTGGACGAAGAACCTCGGGAGGTAATCTATGCCTGTATCCGGCGAAACCGGCGGAAAACTGGCGGCCATGATCAAGAAGGCCATTGAGGACGGAAAACTCACCAATACCGAATACGATCAGATCCTCGCGATTGCACACGAGGACGGAGTAATCGACGCGCAAGAAAAAAGACTCCTTTCGCAACTTCAAGAACTGTTGTCCAACAAGACGATAGTCCGTGTTCCGGACTGACGCTTCGCTTGACATGGCGTAAGCCTGCCGCGAGACGTCGCGTCCGTGTAACGACGGAAGACCCGGCCCATGAGCCAAGGGGAGACTTCAGAGAGAAGGGCTCCCCTTTCGTTTTGGCACAGGAACCCCTACAAGTTCCGTCGACCGCTTTGCACGCGAATAGAGGGAGTAATTGATGTCAGCGCACGATGCGTCCGATTCTGAGCCGCGGAATCTCCGATGGGAATTGATCGACACGCGAGAGGACCGGTCTTATTCACTCTTTTCCGTTTCCATAAACAGGAACAGATCGCCGAGAACAGGACAAGTCCATGAGTTCCAGGTTCTCAACTCCCCGGATTGGGTTGCCGTGGTTGCCGTCACCCCGGACAACAATCTCGTCATGGTGCGACAATACAGGCACGGGACCGGGGAACTGTCGTTGGAGCCGCCCGGCGGTCTCGTGAAAGAGGGTCGAACCGCGGAACAGAGCGGAAGGGAAGAGTTGGAAGAGGAGACGGGCTATCAGGCGGATTCCCTGGAACTTCTCGGATGGATGCACCCCATGCCCGCGCTGTTTACCAATCGCTTCTATGTCTTCCTCGCACGAAACGCGGTGCCCACGGGCAAACTCGATCCGGATGAAACGGAAGAGGTCGAGACGATTCTCGTGCCGCTGGAAGAGATAAGGGAATACATCAAAACCGGCCGAATCAGGTGTGCGGTCATGATCGCGGCTCTGCACCTTTTCTTGGAGCATGTTTCAGTTCCGGACTAGCCTCGCCGGACAGTTGGGACAATAAACAGTAGCGACCCGTCCCGCGTTCTGCGCGGGATGCCGGGGGAAAATGGCAGCATCCCGCAGAATACCGGCACGGAGGCCGGCGCTACCAAAGAGGGTACTCCCCATCGCTTACGGTAGCGACCCAGTGTCTCTGCCGGGCGAAGGTACGATCGGAGCGTCCCGGGTCGATGGGAGCAAAGGCGGTGCAAAGATCACCCTGAGGGGGATCGAAGCTTTGCATAATGCACCGGTAAGTTGTGCAGGTTCGATCGAGAAACCAAGATTCGACGCGATTGGGCGGCCGAATCCGAAAAGGGGGATCTCGTGTGATCTTGGCAAGGTCATTGCATAACTCATCAGCGGCTCTTTGGGGCTTTCCATTGGATTTGAAGAATGGTCCGGAGGAAGGCCCCCCTTTCCTCGAATTGTCCTCCGGAATTCCCGGATCTTCCCGGTTCCGGACGTCGCAACTCCTGCTGCGGGCCTGCTCCGATTTACCTGAGATTCAGAACTGTGCTATACGAACATCAACGCCTTTCTTGGTGTCTTGGTGGTTCATTCTTTTTTCTTCGCGGTGAACGTGTACCGTGGAAATTCATAACGGAGGATCGTAATGGATGTGAAGGTTTTCGGTGTTGTCGGCGCGGGCCAAATGGGAAACGGCATCGCCCATGTGGCTGCGGCTTCCGGTCTTAAGGTCATCATGAATGACGTCAAACAGGAATTCGTGGATCGTGGAATGGCCGTCATCGAGAAGAATCTTGGCCGAGCCGTGTCCAAGGGCAAGATGACCGAAGAGGAAAAAGGAGAAATCCTTGGCCGCATCAAGCCCAGCATCGATCCCGCGGATTTCGGGGAGGCCGACTTCGTGGTAGAAGCCGTCGTGGAGGACCTTGGTCTCAAGACGGCTCTGTTTCAGAGACTGGACGAGATCGTTCCGGCCGGCAAGATACTCGCCAGCAATACGTCGTCCATTTCCATCACCAAACTCGCCGCGGTCACCAAAAGGCCGGAGAAATTCATCGGCATGCATTTCATGAATCCTGTGCCGGTAATGAAACTGGTGGAAATCATCAACGGTCTTGCGACGGACAAGGAAACCACTGATGTGACCGTTGAGTTGAGCAAGAAATTCGGCAAGATACCCGTAGAAGCGTACGACTTTCCGGGATTCATATCCAACCGGGTCCTCATGCCCATGATCAATGAAGCGGTCTTCGCACTTTTCGAGGGCGTCGGGACCGCCGAAGCCATCGACGAAGTAATGAAACTTGGAATGAACCATCCCATGGGCCCTCTGACCCTGGCGGATTTTATCGGGTTGGATACTTGTCTCGCCATCCTGAACGTCTTGTATGAAGGCTTTGGAGATCCCAAATATCGACCGTGCCCTCTGCTGAAGAAGTATGTGGATGCCGGGTTCCTCGGCAGGAAGAGCGGCCGCGGCTTCTATGATTATTCGTCGAAATAGCGGCTGCGAAGGACCTAGGCAATGGTCCCACCGAAGGAAAGGGCGGCGGACCGTAAGACGGCAATGCGCATTCCTATGAATCTCTGCCGCCCGGACACGTCCAAGTCGTGTGCTGCGTGCTGCGGACTGTACAACGTTGGTGATGGAACCCGGCTTACCCTCCGCGACAAACTGACGTACCGCACGGATCGCTTCCGGGACGTGATCAGATCCCCGGATGCCCTCGCCGGATTCGAGTCTGAGGTTCGGGCCCGTGAGCGCACCGTTCCTTATGACGAGGTCATCCATGTGTGTGAGTTTGCGGGCTTTGTGGATGCCGAACGGAGATCCGTGGGGTGTATGTTGCACCCCTGTGCGCCGGGTAACGAGGGGAGGGACTGGAGGGGGATGTGCCACTACGGTGGAATGGCCTGCAAGTCTTTCCATTGTCCCGCCTGGGAAGAGCTTTCGGATCTCCACAAGCGAATCGTGACGGACATCGTCGACGATTGGCATCTCTACGGCTTGGTCATCACCGACGTTGACTTCATCCTCTCCTTGTTTGAACTGGTGGAAGAGCACCTCGGACTCACTCTCGACGACACCTTCCTGAGATGTGATTCGGCTCGGTCGGATTTCCTCCGGATACTCAAGTGGAAGGATTCCGGGATACTGCCGGGAGATTCTTCAGCGACTCTCCGCCTCAGCAGGTACTATATCAACGCATCGACGTCCGGGAAACTCGCCCGAGGAGGAGGACCCATGGATCGAATACTTGCCTGCCTTGAATTCACCTATGGGCACTCCGAACGAATTCCCGGCGCGGAGCGGCTGGTGAGCGGGGGCATCGGCAGGTTCGTTAGTACCTACCGCCAATGGATCGAAGGGGTCGAAGAGCGCGGAAAAGATCGACGGCGATGAACTAGAATAAGAAGCAAAACCCATTAGTTATCAGGTTTATGTAGAAACGAGTTGAGAAAAAGAGCCTCGCCCTTGGAAAACCCTTGACGCGACCTTCAGCTTCTAGTATGCTTCAATCACCGATATGCTCGGAACATGATGTGAATGCACTGTAGGGACCATTCGATCGGGTCCCGATGAGAGGTATGGTTTGCGGTCTGTCGTCGTCATAGCGCAGATTGTTGCTCTTGTGCTGGTTTCCGTGGCGTCGTTGCCGACCTTCTCGCCTGCATACATGCCTCCTCCTCATCCCTGTGAATTGGTACCGTTGACCTATGCGGCTCCCGGCCCCCCTGAGTGTGCCGGCCCGCCGCCGAATGCCATGTGTGGCCCGGTTCCCCCTCCGCGTTGTTTCCCGAGAAAGATCGTGGGTCCCCCCCAATGTGAGATCACAATCTGTAAGTGTGCGCCGATACCCAGTCCGGCCCCGTACAGATGCACCCCTCCGCCTCCCTGTCCTCCTCCGCCCTCGTGCGGACCCAAAACCGTAAGCGGACCCGTCGCGGGTCCCCCCTCTTGGCCTGCCCGGTAACGGGCATCATACCCGGTACACGCAAGAAGTACGGACCCCGGGTCTCGGTAGGTCGCCGGGTTCCGGAGAGCGAGCGCGGCTCGTTTGATTACGCGGCCTGCATCAATGGTGTGGTCAAGAAGCGTCGCTATTTAAGATAACTGTTGCGTTAATATGACAAGATATGTTAATGTTTGAGTCAACGCTATTGGAAATAGGGATTTTTAGAAACAACGTGCCGGGAGGCCCGGAATGTCTTCATCCCAGTTTTTCACAAGGCACGCGAGCAAGACATGTCGGTAAAAGTCGCCGGCGGAAAAGCCGGTTCGGCGCGGATGCGCGCCATCACGGAATCATCGAGTCCATCGAACAGGAAGGTCTATCCGGCCATACTTCTGATTGCCGGCGCGGTCTTTCTTTTCCTGTGCCTGATTTCGTACGATCCGAAAGACCCGTCATTCAATGTGGCGACGACTCGTTCCGACGTCTCGAACCTGTGCGGGTTGATCGGGTCGCACATCGCCGACGCATTGGTGCAGCTGGTGGGCCTTTCCGCCATTGCGGCGCCCGTCGTACTTCTCGTCATTGCCGTGAGGCTCTTCTCGCCCATGCCTGCACCCGTGAGGTGGACGGAGGCATGTTCCCTGATACTTATATTTTCCGGAGTTTCAGCTCTTCTGGAGCGTTCTGAGACAGGTTCGTTCCTCAACTTTGAGATTCAACATCCCGGGGGAGCGTTGGGGGTTTTTCTTCATGCTTCGTTCTTCAGACTTCTTGGGAGTGCGGGTGAAATCCTCCTCAGCTTCACGCTTCTGCTTATCAGCATCCTGCACATATCGCGGATCTCCGTGGACGACGTGAGTCGTGTTTCTTCAAGGGCCGCGGGAATCGCCGCACGAATCCTCAATGCCGTTGTACAATGGATCCGCAGTCGGCACGCGGCCCGTGAGGAGTACGCTCGGCGTTACGCGTTGGCAAAGGAAAAGCAACCCGAGAATCCGCGACGCCGGCAGGCGTCAAGGGAAAAGCCCGTACCCGTGCAAGATAAAGGTCCGGCAGTGGAAGAGCCGGGTCTTGTCACGGGAAGCACTGAGCCCGCGGATTCGCTGTGGGGAGACCTGAAACTCACGGAGATCGAACCCGACACGCTTCCGTGGGACGACGATGAGGATGATATCGGGTCGCCGGACATCCATTCCTGGAAGAGGATCTCCTTCCTGCCTGAGGAAGCGGATGACGGAGACGGCGAGCAGTCCATTGCAAGGCTCGACCGCCTGAGGGAACTGGGCGATTTGGACGAATCGTGCTGTGGTCGTTTCAAGGTTTCGGACGAAACTCGATCGGTAGATTCCGATCCCATCACGGACGACTGCGCCGTGGATGAGATGGAGGGTTCGGAAGAGGAGAGATTGACTCCGGAACAATTGGAGGCAGCCATCGAGCAATACCTTCAGGAGGAAGTCTCTGCGGGATCGCATTGTGGAGGACAATCGGCCCGGAAACGGGAACGGTCTCTGAAGGAGGAGGCGCGACACATACGAGTCACAAGGAGAGCCGACGAAGACGTGCAGGCCGCCGGCATGATCGAGAGAGGTGTAACGGAGGGATCCGATAGCTTTCAGCTGCCCCCCACGGATTTCCTCGACACGCCGGACACTTCCAACCGTTCGGTTGACGAAAAACTCCTGGAAGAGAACGCGGCAATCCTCGAACAGAAGTTGGCGGATCTGAAGATCAGCGGCAAAGTGGTGGAGATTCACCCGGGCCCCGTCATCACGATGTACGAACTGGTACTGGCTCCGGGCATCCCCTTGCGCAAAGTCCTCAGTACCTCGGACGATCTTGCCATGGCACTGAAATGTGGTTCCACTCGGGTGGTTGCCCCTCTTCCGGGCAAGGACACCGTGGGCATCGAGGTGCCCAATTTGGATAGGGAAATCGTCTATTTTAGGGAGATCATCGAGTCGCCGGCATTCATGAAATTTACCGCGCCGTTGAAGATCGCCATGGGGAAGGGGATAGACGGCGAGCCCTTTGCCAGCAGTCTTGCACGTATGCCTCATCTGCTCATAGCAGGGGCCACGGGAACAGGCAAATCAGTGGGGTTGAACTGTCTTATCTGTTCGCTTCTCATGTCGTGCAATCCCGACGACGTGAAATTTCTCATGGTTGACCCGAAGAAGCTCGAACTCTCGTACTATCAGGATATACCTCACTTGCTTCATCCCGTGGTGACCGAAGCCGAGAAGGTGCCGAAGGTACTGTCCTGGGCAATCCGCGAGATGGAACGGAGGTACGATCTTCTCAGTGCCGCGGGGGCCAAGAACATAGAGGGGTACAACAAGAAGGTCCTCTCCGGAGACATTCCTTCCGAGTCGGACGACGTACCGAGGGAAAAGCTGCCCTACGTGGTCATCATTGTGGATGAGTTGGCGGAATTGATGATGGTGGCCGCCAAGGACATCGAGATATCAATAGCCAGACTTGCCCAGATGGCACGAGCCGCGGGCATTCATCTTATCCTGGCCACTCAGCGACCTTCGGTGGACGTCATCACCGGCGTGATCAAGGCAAATTTTCCCGCACGCGTTTCGTTCCAAGTCTCCGCCAGGCCCGACTCCCGAACCATCCTGGATACCACGGGAGCGGAGAACCTGCTCGGCATGGGCGACATGCTCTTTCTGCCTCCGGGAACGTCCAAGATGAGGCGTCTCCACGGAGCATTTGTCTCGGAGAATGAAATCAGCAAGATCGTTGACTTCATCAAGGCTCAACGGTCACCGGTCTATCTTCAGGAGATTGCGAAACACGTTGCCGAGGATGAGTCCAAACTGGCCGTCGGGGACCTCATCGACGACGAAAAGTACGATGAAGCGGTGGATTTGGTCACCCGGCTCGGGCACGCGTCGATTTCATTGATTCAACGTCACATGAGAATCGGATACAACCGCGCGGCCCGCATCATTGAAGCCATGGAATCGGAAGGGATCATCGGTCCTTCCGACGGCACGAGTCGGCCCCGCGAGGTGTTGGCCCGCTCGTTGGCCTCGGTACCGGACGGACCCGCGTAATGATACGCGTTTCGCGTAGAATGCCGTGAGTGGCGCGAAGTCCCCGGGCGGTTCAGGCCGAAGCAGGAAACCGGCAGTAGGACCGGCATTCTGCCGGTCAACCAGGCAAGATGCCTGTTCTACGGAGGGTAGTCCCCACCGGTTACGGTAGCGACCCGTCCCGCGTTCTGCGCAAGATGCCGGGCGCAAATGGCAGCCGATACTACTTAGCCGGCCATCCCCTGACAGAGTGCGAGGGCGTTCTCTCCGAGAACTGCGGTATTGTAGCCTCCTTCCAGAACTGCGAAGTACCGGCCTTCACAACGCGCGGACGCATGCTCTCGTACCGCGCGGCCTATGGTACGATAATCTTCCGTTGTGAGGGTTCCTCCCCAGTCTTCCCGGTGACGATCAAACCCCGCGCTGATCGCGACGATGTCGTACTCGTCGGAATTCAGTGCCTTCTCCACTTGGTACAAGAACTGCTCACGATTGTTCTCTTGAATGTTTGCAACCGCGACGCCCCGCCTGCCCGCAAAGAAGTTGTCCGTGCCGTCGCCGAAGTGGAGGTCGATATCCAGGACGAGCGCATGAGTAATAAGCTGTTTCTGAAGTAGTCTTTCAATGGCAATGGCCACATTGTTGAAGAAACAAAATCCCCAGTGGCTGCCGGGACTCGCGTGATGTCCGGGCGGGCGAACCGCGGCGAATGTCGGCTCCCCGCGAAAGGCCATTTCCGCGGCCATAATCGCACCGCCGGCGGCCATGGCGGCCGCGGCATAGAGGTCGGGATCCTGGCGGACGGACCGCAGGATCGATTGCGTATGGACGAGGAGCACATCGTCTTCGGACGCGGCGACCGGTTCAACGACCGGGTAATGCCGCTTCAGCACCGCCATGATCGAGTGAACCCGGTCGGGGGTCTCGCAGGATGCGGTCGGATAATCGGTAAGGTAGAGATCGTGATAGATGACCTGCAGAGGCTTGACTTCCATGACGGCGTCCTCCGTGCCGGTTTGGTAAGGGTAGGCCCCTGTGCCTTGGGGCCCACAGGCGGGTGCCCCTACAGATATGCCCGGCATCCCGCGCAGAACGCGGGGCATTCTTCGGGTTGCCGCCGTATTCGCCCGGCAGAGACGCGGGGACGCTGCCGAGCGTTTATAAACACGTACCCGTAATTAGGAAATCCGGTACTAATGTTGCGTTTCCAGACCGGTCCATCTCCTCAAAAGACTCGCACCGCACGCTTCAGCCATAGACTCCGCAATCTTCGCGGGGTTGGTCGTGATCTCGTGGCCCAAATACGGCAGGACCGTGACGGGCGTATCCCCGACGAGCCTTTCAACGTCTCGACGCGTATAACGCTCTTCAGGACCGGATTCCTCATCATGACCGGAAAGTATGATACCGGCAATCTCCAGGTCTCGTCTCCGGAGAGCTTCCACGCTCAACAGGGTGTGGTTTATGGTTCCAAGCCTGGAACGGGCGACGAGCAGGACGGGACAACCGAGCCGCTCAACTAAGTCGATCATCATCAGACGGTCTTCAATAGGGACCATAAGACCGCCCGCTCCCTCTGCGATCACGAAGTCGCGGGATTCCGCCACGGCCTGTACATGCTCCACGAGATCCGACAGGAAGATCCGGCTCCCCTCCATCGCGGCCGCGCGTGCCGGTGCAGCGGGAAGCGAAAACCGGAAAGGAGCGCACTCGTCCAAACTCAGATCGCTCTCGGAAGCCTCCATCAGGAAAACCCCGTCTTCCGGGTGAAGCATTCCTGACCTTACCGGGCATCCGGTTTCCACC
Source organism: Desulfomonilaceae bacterium (assembly GCA_031082285.1). Taxonomy (GTDB): domain Bacteria; phylum Desulfobacterota; class Desulfomonilia; order Desulfomonilales; family Desulfomonilaceae; genus JAVHLK01. Next base: position 619 of record JAVHLK010000145.1, on the reverse strand, counting down.
GGCTTGATCGCAACGCAGCGTCGGCCTTGAATCCGAGCAAAGCGAACCAAGCCCGCGGTCACCAGGGTCTTGCCGACTCCGGTGTCCGTCCCGGTGACGAAAAGACCATTCTTGAGATTCTCAACCTTCACGGATCTCACTCTCGTTCCCGGGATCACGCGTACTCACGCGCCGCACACCTCGGATATGGATCGGGCCGCCGCGGAGACCAGGAGATCGATTTCATCTTTGGAAATCGCGAGGGGAGGCATGAGTATCACCACATCGCCCAAGGGGCGGAGGATGACTCCGCGGTTGCGAACGTCGGCACAGACCTTGGCCCCCATGCGACTATCCATGGGGTACGCGGTTCGTGATGCTCGATCCTCGACCAGCTCGATTCCCACCATCAAGCCCAATTGCCGCACTTCTCCCACGTGAGGCAGCGGCTCGATCTCCTGAGCGAGCATCTTCTCGAGATAAGAGATCTTGGGCTGAATCGCCTCCAAAGTTCCTTCTTCCGCAAACACGTCCAGGCACGCGCAGGCCGCGGCACAGGCAAGTGCATTGCCCGTGTAGCTGTGACCGTGGAAGAATGTCTTGTACTCGCCGTACTCTCCGAGGAACGCGTTGTACACGT
>JAVHLK010000144.1 GCA_031082285.1 Desulfomonilaceae bacterium | reverse complement strand
TCGAACTCGCGACCTCCGGCGTGACAGGCCGGCGTTCTAACCAAACTGAACTACGCCCCCGTTAGGCATGCGGGCACGTGGTAGGCGGAACAGGATTTGAACCTGTGACCCCCGGCTTGTAAGGCCGGTGCTCTCCCGCTGAGCTACCCGCCCTCACGGTACACCGGGCTTGATCTTGCCCGGATCCCGACACCGATCTTTAAGCTTAACCGTGCTCAGAGGTTCTGTCAAGCAAAAATCATCCTCGCCGTGGAACCGGACACACCTTTGGGACAATACGGAATCCGTTTCTGCACGATGGTCCGTGAAACGAAACTTGATTGACGCAAGTTCCCAGCTGGGGTAATCTATATGGGAAAATTATCATATCATTCTAAAATATCAACATGTTGGGCGGTCAAGTCGAACGCGAGGCGAATATGCGGGACTCAGACAAGACCAAAGAAGCATTGCTCACTGAATTGTACGAACTCAGACGACGCGTGACCGACTTGGAGCACACGCATCGGAGGACGGAAGAGAAATTTACCGCATTGTTTCGCATGAGCCCGGTTTGGATGACACTCAGTCGAGCAGATGACTGCACTCTTACCGAGGTCAATCAAGCTTTCTTAGACAATTTCGGTTTTTCCAGAGAGGAGGTTTTGGGGCGTAGATCGGTGGATCTCGGCATGTGGAATCCGGAGCAACGGGACGCGATGATGAAGCGCATCGAGATCGATGGTGCAATTCGGAATGGAGAAGTCGTCCTCCGCACCCACGCGGGACAACCGCGGCACAATGTCATCAATACCGAGCCGTTGGAAATTGAGGGTACGAAATACTTGTTTACCGTTGGGATGGACGTCACCGATCGGATGCGAATTGAGGAGGATCTGCGCAGGAGCGATGAGAGATATAGGAGCCTGGTCGAACAATCGGTTGACGGAATTGTTGTTGTCCAAGGGGGAACAGTGCGTTTCGCAAATCCCGCACTTGCGGGAATGTTCGGTTACTCGAATGCACAAGAAATGGAAGGTCTGGGCGTTTTGAAGCTTGTGTCCCCCGAATACCGAGAGCTGATGGTTCAGAGGGGATCGGATCGTGAGAGAGGAAACCCCGCGCCCAATTGGTACGAATTCACGGCCGTGAAAAAGGATGGGACGCTCTTCTCGGCCGAGGTGGGAGTCGGCCTGGTCATGTACGGGGGAAAGAGAGCCCTCCAGGGGATAATCAGAGACATCACCGAGAAGAAGCAAGCCGAAGAGGCAATCATCAGGAGCGAACAACGATTCCGAAGCCTGATCGATCAGGCGGCGGACGCGGTATTTGTCCACGACTTCACCGGACGATTCTTGGAAGTCAACCGACAGGCCTGTGTTTCCTTGGGGTATACACGCGACGAACTCCTGTCCATGTCCGTCGGAGACGTCGATCCCGCCGCGGCTTCGAGAGGAGATGGCGACAAGCTCTGGCCGAATCTTCCGGCAACGTTCGAGGCTCACCATAAGAGAAGAAACGGGACGACCTTTCCAGTGGAGATACGATTGGGTCCCATCCAATATGGGAAGACAACGCTTGTTCTGGCGGTGGTACGTGACATAACGGATCGCAAGAGAGCAGAGGACCGTCTGCGCGAGAGTGAAGAGCGTTACCGAAGTCTCGCGGAGAACTCTCTTACCGGCATCTGTGTCCAGCAAGACGGCAGACTGAAGTACGTCAATCAGGTCGGTGCACAGTCGCTCGGGTATTCGGTGAATGAGTTGATCGGGAGACCGTTATGGGATCTCATTCATGCCGACGATCGCGAGATGGTCATGGCGTTCGCCGGCGGCAGGCTACGCGGGGAACACCCTCCCAACCGATATCAATTTAGAGTCTTGACCAAGAATGGAGAGACGAAGTGGGTGGAGGTGATGGCCAGCCTGATCGAACATGAGGGACGCTCTGCGATTCTCACCAACTTGATGGACATAACGGATCTCAAGGTCGTCCAGACGGAACTCATTGAGGCAAAGGACAGGGCTGAGGCGGCCAATCTGGCCAAGACGATCTTTCTTGCCAACATGAGCCACGAATTCAGAACGCCCCTTAACGCCATCATAGGTTTTTCCGAGGTTCTCGAGGATCAGTTTTTCGGTTCCCTGAACACCGCCCAGATGAAATATGTGGGGCATGTCCTCTCCAGCGGCAGGCATCTTCTCGATCTCATCAACAACATCCTGGACCTTTCCAAGGTGGAATCCGGAAGGATGGAATTGCATCTCTCACCCGTCAACCTTCAGGCCGTCCTGAGAGACGCCGTTTCGATGATGGGGGAGAGAGCCCGGAACGACGGCATCGAAATGGACCTCGACATAGAGGAAGACCTGATTGACCAAACCGTTCGAGCTGATGAGACCAAGCTCAGACAAATAATGTGCAATCTCCTCTCAAATGCGACCAAGTTTACACCGCGCGGCGGCGAGGTTCGCACAAGTGTTCGGAAGAAAGACGGGAACGTGGTGATCCGAGTGTCGGACACGGGAATCGGAATGAAGGAGGAGGATTGCGAACGAATCTTTCATGTGTTCGAGCAGGTGGACTCGTCATTAGCTCGTAAGACCGCGGGTACCGGCCTGGGCTTGGCGTTGACGCGGCGACTGGTTGAACTCCACGGCGGTGAGATCACGGCGGAGAGTCAAGGACCGAATAAGGGGAGCACGTTGACCTTCACCATTCCTCTGATGAAGTAGCGACGACGAGTTTCTTGACTTGCCGACGAAGGGGTCCGAGATTGGACAAGGTCGCCTCAAGACTATGAATCACGCAACGATGAAATGACCGAACCCGTCCCAACGTGAAGAGAATCGACCCGCCCATCGGGACACGTTCTTCCCGAGCGAGACCTCCAATGAAGCGATTCGGCGAAGTGTAGTCGGCACCATGCTTCGACATCATCGGATCCGACGCTCCACGGATCCGAACCCACACTCTTGGCACGAAACCTGCTCTTCATTTTGTCGTAAGCGCCACAGACCGGCAGGCATGAAGGAACATTCCTTGTGGAGACGATCGCGTCACGCGGTAAATAGACCGGCTTGACGGATCAATCCGCCTGCCGTGGTCGGGAGAGACGTCGTGGATGAAAAATCGAATTACATCGGAGAGATGAAGGCGGGGATCGACGAACTCCTGCATCGGGTGAATGAGTTTCAGCAGTGCGGGCGAGACATACCGAAGGAGGACAGGGAGAAATGGCGACAGGCTATGGCCGACCTTGACAGAAAAAAAGCCGCGGTCTCGTTCAGACTCGCCGAGCTGTATGCACAATCCCCCGACTCGTGGAAACATCTGAAAGGCGGTCTCGAGATGGCGGTTGCCATACTCGCGGACTCATTCCGCAGAAACGCGTCTCGTTTCGGGAGATGCTTCAGGTGAGGCCGGCCTTGGAACACGGCTTACCATGCTCAATGTACGACTGCGTGAAGACGGTTGCGCAATTCTATTTCATGAACGACCGGATGAACTTCCTCACTTCCTCTTTGGTCCGGATGATGCCGAAATGCCCTTCCAGGAGAAGATCCGCTTCCAAGTCCAGAAGTCGTGCCAGAGAGGCCTGATACTGTTGTTCGTTGGAACGCAGAGCAGGGTCGAGCGGACCGTGAACGTCCTGTCCGAAGAGCACGAGCTCGTCATCCATGCGAGTCACGTATACCACCGAACCGGGCGAATGCCCCGGCCAATGAATGGTTGTGACGCTTCCGCTTCCGATCTTGATGACGGACTCTTCGCCCTGCAGTTTCACGTCGATGCTCAAGGGTTCGAGGCGGGATCCGTACCAGGAAGCGGCCGTCACATCGGCGTCTCCGGCTTCAAGGTACACCGCATCGAGTTCATGTGCCACAATACGACAGCCGAATTCTCGCCTCACGGATTCGGCTCCGCCCACATGGTCAAAGTGGCAGTGGGTCAGCAGAAGATACTCCAGCCGCCCATGAGGATGCAGGCACTGGGAAATGTGCCGTTTCAATCGAGAGTGCCCCGTGCCGCACCCGGCATCGATCAGGGCAGCACCGTCGCCGAAACGTACGAGATAGGCGGCCGCATCAGCCGGGTCGGTAAGCCCGCCTCCGCCCACCTGCCACAGGTTGTTTCTGATTTGTACGCTCATGACGGCTTTCTCCTCTCGCTCGAAATGGGATCGTACGTCGGCTCGACCGTGCCACGATTTGCACAAACCGGACATCCCTCTGTTCCTTACCACTCTTGTTACGCCTAGTTAGAGATCATCTTTGTGTGTCTTTCTCGTACACGACGAGGCTTCTCCGAACCACGTATTCCCGCCGCGACCATTGTTTTACAGGACATTTGCGTGAGCTGCAACGAGTGTACGGGACGCGTGTCCCCGGCGAACCGTCGTGACCGATACTCACAACTGAAGATGAAAATTCACGCCGGTTCCAGGCCAAAGAGGATGCAGAAAACTCCGGATCTCGAGGGCGGCTTCTTCCGATCCGGTACAACGGATCCCGCTGTTTCCCGTATGTTGTCCTCCAATGTTCTTTCTCTTGCAACCTCAAGAGGCAACGCTTATCCTGTTCGCTGGTGCCTGTAGGCAACGCGGTTTGGGAAATGGAAAATGACTCGGTTTGACGGTCCTGAGCACAAAGGCGACGAAACCTTCCTTGAGAGTGAGGCTCAAGCCCGCATTCGTGCCGCATTGATCCGTCAGTTGTATTCCCAGATCCGGCCGGGCATGTATGCGGCCGCGGCGGGCGCGATCGTTCTTTCGATATTGGTATGGAACGGTGTGTCCCATTATCTCGTCCTGGGATGGTTGGCAGTTTTCCTGGCCGCGCAAGTCCCTCGGCACTTGCTCGTTCGAAAGTTTTTCGAGACAGAGTTGACCGATGCAGAGGTAGCGCCTTGGGGCACCCGATTCCTTGTCGGTTCCGCAGCCACCGCGGCGCTCTGGGGGGGCGCCGGCATTCTCTTTTTTGTACCGCACGATTTCTTTTATCAAAGTATGCTTGCGATCGTATTGGCTGGAACGGCCGCGTCGACTGCCGTCGCGCATGCACCCTTGAAGGAGTGCTATATCTCATCCGTTGTCCTCACATTGGCTCCGATTCTCGGCCGAATCGTTTGGCAAGGTGAGGAGCACGGCATTCTCCTCTCCATTGCCGGGTTGATTTTTCTTGCAGCATTGCTGGGGACGGGGAGATCGGTCCATCGTACTCTTGCGGACACCATACTCCTTCGATGGGAGAAGGATGCTCTGGTGGATGCGTTGAGACAGTCACGTGATTCTCTCGAGGAACGAGTGAGAGAAAGGACTGTGCAATTCGAGGAGATCACCGAAGAACTGCAGAGAGAAATCTCGGAACGGCGCGAGGCCGAAGAAACGCTTACACAGGAAAAAGAGAGATTTCAGGTCCTGGCGGAGAATTTGCCTTTGGGTTTGGTGACCATATCCGAGCAAGGTGAGTTCCTGTACGCAAACCGGAAATTCACTGAACTCTTCGGGTACGAGCTCAGGGACGTACCCGTCGGTCGCGAGTGGTTCCTCAAGGCCTACCCCGACTCTTCGTATCGTCGCCACGTAATCTCCTGTTGGATAGAAGATCTCGACAAGGCACGTCCCGGCGAACTGCGTCCTCGGGAATTCAATGTGACGTGCATACACGGAATTCAGAGAACCATCCTGTTCAGAACAGTGCAGCTCGGAACGGGACAGCACCTGATGACGTGTGAGGACGTCACGGAGCAGAGGAAGCTCGAGGCGGAGCGTGACAGGCTCTTCAACCTGTCCATGGACATGCTCTGCGTCGCGGGGTTCGACGGGTACTTCAAGCAGGTGAATCCCGCTTGGACAAGAACTCTTGGATGGTCCGAAGAAGAAATCCTGTCCCGGCGATGGATTGAACTTGTTCACCCCGAGGACCGCCAGGCCACGCTTTCGGCCGGTGACGCTCTGAGGGCCGGGAGGCCCGTTCATTTCTTCGGCAACCGGTATCTGAGTAAAGACGGCACGTATCGCCGGCTGTCCTGGAATTCCTTTCCTGTTCTCGAAGAACAACTCATTTTCGCGGTTGTGCGTGACGTGACGGAGCAGGTCCAGGCCGATGAAGAGCTCGCGAAAGCCCAGGCTCTGCTGGAGGCTGCGGTTCAGAACACGCCGGCAGGCGTACTCATCGCGGCCACGCCGGACGTTCGCATCCAGATCGCCAACCGGGCGGCCTTGGAGATGCTTGGAGATACCCGCGATCCACTGACGGACATACCGATCCATCTGCATTCCCGGAGCCGGAAAGTATTCACACCCGATGGGAGTCATTTTCCGGACGAGGAGTTACCGCTTTCGCAAGCCGTGCTGTACGGGCGAACTTCGAGGAATGTGGAAGCGATCATCAGGAAAGGTACCGGCGAAGACCGATGGGTCTTGGTCAATGCCGCGCCGGTATCCGATCAGGAGGGCAACACCGTCGCGGGAGTGGCCGTTATTACTGATATAACCGACCGCAAGCGGGTCGAAGATGAGTTGCGCGCATCCGAGTCCAAGTACCGAACGATTCTGGAGACGATCGCAGACGGGTACCACGAGACGGACATCGCGGGTAATCTCACCCTGGTGAATGACTCTCTCTGCGAGATTGCCGGTTATGAGCGACAAGAGCTCATCGGGATGAACTATCGTGGACTGATGGATCCCCACACTGCAAGACACGTGTATGAAGCATACAACAAGGTGTATCGTACGGGAATCGCTAACCCGGATTTCAGGACCGAAATCGTGAGAAAAGACGGCACTCGGAAGCACGTGTCTGCGTCAATATCTCCAATAAGAGACGGTAATCATGATGTAATAGGCTTTCGCGGAATGTTCCGCGACACGACCGAGGTTATGCAGCTCGAGCAACAACTTCGTCATGCCGTGAAGATGGAAGCCATCGGGCAATTGGCCGGGGGGGTGGCTCACGATTTCAATAACCTCCTGACTGCGATGATCGGGTATTCGGACCTGTTGGCCAAAGAGCTGCCCGACGGCGCACCTTATATGGACAGGGTAATTGGTATCAGAAACGCGGCCCGGAGTGCGGCCGGTCTCACCCAGCAACTACTGGCCTTCAGTCGCAAACAGGTTCTTGATGTCAAGGTGATGGATCTCAATGAGCTCATAGCCGGCCTGGAGGGCATGTTGCGTCGGTTGATCGGAGAGGATGTGGATTTGACGACATCATATGGTTCCTCTCTCGGTTTTGTGAAGGCCGATCCGGGGCAGGTGGAGCAGGTTCTCGTCAATCTGACCGTAAATTCACGAGATGCCATGCCTGAGGGTGGAACTTTGACGATCGAAACCGCAAACGTGTTTCTTGACGACAATTACGCCGAGTCCCATGCCGAAGTGCGTCCCGGGCCGTACGTGATGGCGGCCGTGAGCGACAACGGCACAGGCATTGAACCCGAGCTGTTGACACGGGTCTTCGATCCTTTTTTCACAACAAAAAAACAAGGCTCGGGAACGGGACTCGGCCTTTCGACCGTCTACGGAATCGTCAAGCAGCACTCGGGCCACGTGTCCGTCTACAGCGAGAAGAACGCGGGAACCACGTTCAAGGTGTACCTTCCTCGGGTTGATGGGGATGCCGAACGTCGGCCCAGGCCTACGGTTCCGGCGGAAGTGAGGGGCGGCGTCGAGACAATTCTCGTTGTCGAGGATGAAGAGACCGTGCGAAACCTCGTTTCGGAAGCACTCGAAGAGTTGGGATACACCGTCGTGCGGGTAGGTTCGCCCGAAGAGGCAATACGAACGAGTGCCGATCATCCGGGTCCCATCCACCTATTGCTGACGGATGTGGTCCTGCCTCAGATGGACGGAAAGAGCCTATTCGAGTTTCTCGCTCCTTCCCGGCCCGACATGAAGGTCTTGTATATTTCGGGCTATACGGAAAATTTCATCGTCCGACGAGGGGTTCTCGAGCCGGGCATACATTTCCTGCAAAAACCCTTCACCGTGGACGACCTTGCGAGAAAGGTAAGGGAAGCGTTGAAAGCTTGAAAGATCGCAACCGTATTGTTGCCGGTTATGTAAGGCAGCCTTTAGATCGTACGCACCGGATTTATTGAGGAGCCTGAAGGTAATTTCCGTAAGGACTGACTCCCGCGGGGGGACAGGGTACCTGCTGCAGGCGTATCGTTGTGACGAGCCGAGATCGACGCTGCAATTTGGCTTCCCATGCGCTGAGATCGTTCTGAAGCACTGGAATGATCTCTTCGACGAAGACCGCGGCCTCCCCCGAGTGAATAAATACGCAATTCTTGAACTTTGCCTTGACAAATCCATAACGTGGCGGTAATACACTGAATTCTTGAGGGAGATTGCCGTCGAGAAACGACGGGCGTTGCCGTCGGATAGAGAGGTGGAATGTCCGAGAACAACAAGACCCGGAAAGATCAGACGCCCGACACGGGATCCCCGGATTTGCCGGAACGACGGTCTCAGGAGGATCCCTCGCCGCACGCATGGCCCGAACCAAGGGGCACCGAAGATGTGAACGGGGAGTTCCCGCACCTCGACGTCTCGGATTGGGAGGCGCAACAACCGATACGCCTTTCCGTCAATGGCGACTCGACGGAAACCATAGATCTCAATTCGCTGTTCATCAAAGACATTACCGATTCCGGGAGCTTCGACATCAGGGGGGATATCTGGAAGTCCACCTTCGGTCGGGTGCTTCAAGCCCTTCCCATCGGAGCGCTTCTCGTCGACCAAGACCTTTCGATTGTAGTGGCCAACGAGGCGTGTGGGAGCATTTCTCCCGATTACGAAGATGTCCTCGGCTCGCAGTTTCACACTCTCTATGCAACCGAGTACGGACGGAAGAAGGCCCATTCGGTGATCAAGGCCGTTTTGGCGGACCGAAGGCCCCGAGGTCTCTTCGGGATGCAGGAGGTTTGCGGCAAGCGGGTGTGGGGACGAGCGACTCTTCGGTCCATCAGGATAATGTCCGAAAGATTCGTCCTGGTGCTGCTCGAAAACATCACTCGTGAGACCGAGCAACTGATCCTCAATCAGCAGCAAAAGAAAGCTCTGGAAAAAGAGATCTCGGATAGGGAGCTCTCGGAGGAGGCTTTGCGGTGCAGTGAAGCCAGGTTTCGCCAAATATACGACAAGGCCCCCCTGATGATGCTCTCAGTCGACCGGGATGGAACCATTTGCGGTGCAAACGACAAGTGCCTGCATGATCTCGGCTATTCTCAGAACGAACTTCTCGGTCGGAAGATGGACATTTTGTTGAGCAAGGAGAGCAAAGTTTCCTTTCCTCAGTCTTTTCACACATTGTGGACCACGGGGGAGATTCACGACTGCTCGTCCAGGTACCTCAAGAAGGACGGCTCGCCGATTGAGGCGCTGATGGACGGGGTCGTTCTGGAAGATCCGGCATGGGGCCCGATAAGCCTTCTGACCATCCGAGACGTCACTCACGAATTGTTTCTGGAGAAGCAGTTGAGGGAAGCGCAGAAAATGGAGGCTTTGGGTACGCTCGCCGGCGGGGTGGCTCATGACTTCAACAACTTGCTCCAGATCATATTCGGTTATGCAGATCTTGCCATGATGAGGTTGGAGAAGGAGTCGCCGAACTATCAGGGGTTGCGCACAATTCGTGAGACCGCACGAAGAGGTTCGGAGCTCGTGAAACAGGTTCTCACGTTCAGCCGCCGAGTTGAGAGCAACCCGCGGCCGTTCGACCTCAATCATGAGGTGATGAAGTCCTCGCAGCTGCTGGAAAGAACGATTCCGAAGATGATCGCGATAGAGGTCGATTTGGAGGACCGACTCCGCACGATCTATGCGGATCCCATTCAGATCGAGCAGATTATCCTCAACCTGGCCGTGAATGCCAAGGACGCCATGCCGGACGGGGGACGACTGAAGATCGAGACCCGCAATGTGTCTCTGGATGCCCAGTATTGCAGCCGGTATCCCGAGGTTCAACCCGGCGATTTCGTCCGTCTCACGGTTTCCGATACGGGCCAGGGGATGGAGAGCCGAGTCATGGAGCACATGTTCGAGCCGTTTTTTTCCACCAAGAAACCGGGAGAAGGGACGGGGCTCGGCCTTTCCATTGTCTTCGGCCTTGTGAAGATACACGGCGGACACATCACATGCCGAAGCGAACGTGGAAAGGGAACGGTGATTGATATCTATTTCCCGGCGATCGATCAGCAGGTCGGATGGCCGGTGGACGCAACCGGCGAAATGCCCGCCTTCGGGACGGAGACCATTCTCCTGATAGACGATGAAGAGTTCGTCAGGCAATGGGGAAAGGAACTCCTCAGCCATGCGGGCTACACCGTAATTGACGCGGTGAACGGCAGAGAAGGTCTGCAGATTTACGAAGAGAAAGGGGATGAAATCTCACTGGTCATACTTGATCTGATCATGCCCGAGATGGGAGGCAAGCAGTGTCTCGAAGAACTCCTTCGATTGAACCCCAACCTTAAGGCCGTCATTGCGAGCGGCTTTCCCATAGACCGAAAGATCAAGGAATTTCTTGACAAGAATGCCAAGGCACTCATTGCCAAACCTTTTCATGCCAACGAACTATTGCGCGTCGTCCGACGAACGATTGACCGTGACTGAACCGTCTCCGAGGTCGGCCTCCTCATCAGGATCGTTGCCACGAGTTCTGTGCTATAGTGCCGCGCTTTGAATTTCGCGGTGATCGTAACCCGGTTCCTCACCGTTCCGCCCGATCGCTCCTGTCATTGCGAGGAGCGCAGTCCCGCGCAGAACGCGGGAAAGCAATC
>JAVHLK010000143.1 GCA_031082285.1 Desulfomonilaceae bacterium | reverse complement strand
AATGACCTCGGGTCGAATTCACAATCATAAGACCGTTTGTGGCCTTATTCCCCCTTTGACAAAGGAGGATGTGGGAATTTGCCCGGGAACGAAAGGGACACGAATCTTGGACTAAGTTTATGGCAATTGCTCCAGCCGTAGTGGGATCATTTCCGACATCACGAAGCTGTGACGCCGGTAAAAACGAATCGCGGAAGCATTTGTCCGATCGGTCAGCAACGTAATACGGCGGCATCCCGCAGCTCGGGCCAGATCAATCGCTCCTTGCAGCAATGACGTACCGGCACCTTGGCCTCTGTGTTCGGGACGAACGACCATATCCTCGATAATTGCGACACGGCCGCCGCATGCGGTGCTGATTGTGTAGAGGACATTGACCATTCCCACCACCGCGGGGCCGTCTCGCAGCACGAGTATGGTTCCCGCGTCCGGGTTTTCGATGATCCGACGCAAGCCGGTGCACTGCGTTTCGACATCGGGCTGGAAGTCGGCTTCCTGTGTGAACAGGAGGCACAGCAAATCGGCCAGTTGGGGTATATCGTTTAAGGTGGCTTTCGATATGGTCTTCATGGTCGTATGCGGTTCGTGGTACTGACGACTACCTTGCAACTACCGCATTGACTCCTGGATCATGACGTGAGACCGATTCAACCGGATAGTCGGCAATAAGAAAATCTGCTGGTACTCTTAGTAGCTCTGAAAGCCTTCGGATCATTGGTAGTGTCAAGGAGCGTTTCCGGTTCAAGATTTCAGACACTCGGGCTCGCGTCCCAATACAGGGTTCCAAGTCCTTCCGGGTAAGCCCCAGATCGTCCATCCTGATAAGAATCGTCTCGATCGGATCCAAGTCACCCGTAGGGAATTGTTTGTCTTCGTATGCATCAACCAGAGTGATGAGTACATCTGCTTCTTCATACTCCGGGGTTCCAGGTTTGGCGTTCCAAAGCTCCTCAATGCAAGCCAAAGCGGCTTTGTGATCGCTCTCGTTTCGTATGGCTTTAATCTTCATATGCCTTACTCTATGTGTTTCTCTTTAATGTTTCCGTTGCTTTTGCGACGTTGCTAGGGGCTCAAACCGTCAATGTGTCGATCTTCTTGACCTCCTTCTTGTTTCCAACCCACCTAGTGTAGACGGTCCCTTTGTCGTACGCAATCGCAACCACAAGTCTCAAAGGACCAAGGCGAAAGTAGATTCGGTCTTCCCCGATCGGGCTCGCCTTGGGGTAGTCATCAACAACATCCTGTGCCCTTCTCCAATGGGCCCTCTTTGTCTTGTCCTCCCAATTCCTCAGCCTACCCTCGGCGTCGGGGTGCTTACTCCAGTAATCACGGAGCATTGCACGTGAAATAATCCTCGTATCAATTTCTCGTCTAATGTGCACCCTCTTAACTCTTCTCTCATCAATCCCTCCCGGCATCCAATGTCCTTCTTACAGATTGAGACGCTCAAGTTTTACCATGTTCCCGCCACGGGACCAACTTCTTTTTTTTCTGTGCGTGGAGTTCCGGGGACACCGTACGCAATTGTTGATACGTGGAGTCTGACTCTCCGGGATACGCTCCGGGTATACGACACCAATGGCGGTTACGGGAATTTCTCATCGCATCGTCCGGCACGGCAATCGCAAATGGGTGACCCCTCGTCGTCATGAGGATTGAGACGTCTCTCTTGATCTGACGGCCCGACGGTGACTGAGGCATTGAGTATGGTGTTCCCGGAATTGACTCATTTCACATCACCGATCAATATGCGGCTCACGCGTTTCATCCGTTATCGTAAGCGACGATCAAGGCCGGTCTCCCTCACCATCTGCGGGGGATGAATTCGGAATTGAGCTTGACCGAAACCGGCGCGAAAAGGTAGACTCTCAGGCAGGCAGAAGAAGGCGTTTTCATTGACATGACAACGGGTTTGCCTCTCTCAGGCCCTTCGGCGGCCCCAGGGGCTTCTTCCGGTTCGCACGAACCATCCCCGGCCCGGTTATCGTCCTTTCCCCAAAGACCCCTGAAAAGGCAAGACCGCGGCACAACCCCCGATCATTGGGGTCGGTATCTTCCTCGTCTCCCGGCACTGGATGAAGGCTCCCCGGCGGAGGACATCCCTTCATACCGGCGACTTCCCGGAGAAGCGGCCGACCAAGCCGAATAGAGCGCTGTTCACCAGGTGCGATGCACCGCGTCGGCCGCCATTCTGTCATTGATGAGAGGTCAATGCCGCATGAACGTTGCCGAATCGTCGGTCAGATTTCCCATAACGGTGATCGTCCGCGTCCTGCTGGTAATCGTACTGGGGTACGTCTGCCTGACCTTTCTCGTAGTTGAACTGAAACCGGAAACCGAACCGCCGGTGCTCGTGATCAGCACGAGGTTTCCCGGCGCGGCTCCCGAGGAAGTCGAAGGCGAGGTCACCACTCGTTTCGAAGAGGCCATCAGTGGGGTGTCCAACGTGCGGTACACGTTCGGATATGCCATGTACGGGCACTCATTCGTCGTGGTCTTCCTCGAACCGGAAACCAACCTCGATCTTGCCGCATCGGAACTTCAACGCAACCTCGATCGAGTCTCGGATCTGCCGCAAGACGTGGAAAAACCTCAGATATTTAAAGCAAGTGAACGGGTCAACCTTCCCGTGTACCAGTTCGCGCTTACCGGCGACGCGGACCTGGTGACCATGTCCGTATGGGCGGAAAAGGAGATCGCGCCCGCGTTCAAGCGAATCCCGGGAGTCGGAGACTGTCAATTCGACGGCAACCGACAAAGGGAAATGACGATTACCTTTGACCAGCAGCGCTTGAAAGCCAGAAATCTGACCGTTGCCCGGATCAAGGAATTCATCGACCGGGTCAACCTGAATCAGAGCGGGGGATATTTCGTCGAAGGAGACCGGGAATGGACGGTCCGGACCGTAGGGGAACTCCAGAATGCGGAACAGTTCCGGAACGTTATCGTCTCCACCCCCGGTGAACCCATTGTCCGGCTGTCGGACATTGCCGTTGTCGAGGACAAGTACGAACGGCCCGACTCATACTGTCGCATCAACGGCGAGCCCGGGATTATCTTCAACGTCTATCATCAGACGGGCGCGAACATCGTGGATACCATAGACAGGGCCGATCGCGAACTTGCTCGGCAGCAAAAGGAATTCAGAGCGCTCGGTGCACGATTCCAGAAGATCTACGACCAGAGCGATTACATTCGAGACGCGGTCCGCATCGTGCGGGAATGTCTTGTGGAGGCCATCCTGCTGGTTCTTCTGGTGCTCTTCATATTCCTGAAGAAATGGCGCAGCATCGCAATCGTGGGGACCTCCATTCCGGTGTCCATCATCGGCACGTTCATCGGAATGTATCTGTTCAACTATTCCATCAACGTTCTCTCCTTGGCCGCGCTTGCGCTTTCCATCGGGCTGATCGTGGACGACGCGATCGTGGTCCTGGAGAATATTTACCGACACAGGTACGAGGAGGGCAAAACGGTCTACGCCGCGTGTGTGGACGGCACGCGCGAAGTCGGGATGGCCGTGTTTATGTGTACGCTCACGACCGCGGCGGTATTCTTGCCCGTCCTCATGCTGCAAGGAGAGGTCGGCAAGCTGTTCGGGCCCGTCGCGTTCGTGATTTCCTTTGCGGTCTTCGTCTCTCTGTTCGACGCGTTTACCGTGGTCCCCATGCTCGCGTCCCGGTGGATGACCGAGGAAAAGGAGCCGGCCGGCGTTCTGAAAAAGATACTCGCCCCGCTTGCCGTGCTTGACCGCCTTGGAAGAGCCGTGGCCGCGGCCATGATGGGGTCTCTCGAATACTTCCTGGGAGGCCTGAAGCGAAAGTTCGTCCTCATTGCCGTGGTTATTGCGTTGTTCTGCGTTTCGGTGTGGTTCTTGCCGGGAATTGGCTATCTCCCGACCGGAGGCACCAATCTCATACAGGTTGACATCGATACGTACGAGGGGACCAGCCTTGACGAAAGGAGCCGCCTGATGGGCATCCTCGAGGAGCGCTGGCGCACCATTCAAGGGGTGAGGCATATCGTAAGCGTTCCCAACAGGCAGGCTCATCGCAACCGCATATTCCTCGTGTGTGACCGTGAAGAAGACAGCGGGGCACCCATCGTGGACATTGCACGAAAGGCCTTTGAGACGTCGAGGGACCTGCCGCTCAGAGGCGTAAATCCCATCCAGTTCCCTCTTTTCGGCAACATCCACACACGCTCGAACGTGGTCGATCTGCGGGTCATGGGCACGAACTACGAGGTGCTCAAGCAGATCATCGATCAGATCATGGAATTGGGAAACGATGTGAGAGGGGTGATCTTCCGATATACGGACCTGGCGCTCAAGAAACCCGAGGTCGAGGTCCGCATCGACCATGACCGTGCCGCGCACTACGGTTTTGAAGTCAAGGAGATCGCGGACGCGGTGGAGTCCGCGATCGGGGGCCAGAGGACAAGATCCCAGTACGACGTCGGGGGGAGGTATTTTTACATTCGCGTCATGGGAGAAGAAGACAGCCTGGAGACTGTTGAGGACGTCGGCAGGATCAACCTCACATCGTCGCGAAACCCAATGGTTCAGGTCCCGCTCACCAGCGTCGCGTCCGTGCGAACCAGCTTCGGGCCGCTCCGCATAAGCCATTACAACTCGAAACGCAGTGCCCGGGTCCAGTTGACCATAGAAGGACGGCCGCTTTCAGACGTGTTTCGGGAAGTGGAGGCCAAGATAAGGGCTTCGATCGCGTTTCCGCCTCGGTACGATTTCATTCCTCACGGCGCGGCCAAAGAGCTCAAGGGTCTCGTTGATGCCATAAAGTTTGTGTTTCCGCTGTCGATAATCCTTGTCTACCTGCTGTTGGTCATGCAGTTCCAATCCTTTGTCAGGCCGTTGGCCATCCTGCTGAGCGTGCCGTTGTCCATCATCGGGGCAAATGCGCTGGTGGCGCTGACGGGGGTCACCCTGAACTCCTTCACGATGCTCGGTTACATCATGATGGTCGGACTGGTGGTCAAGAACGCCATTTTGTTGATCACCTACGCAGTGCAACTCATGGAAGGGAGGAACATCCCGCGTGACGAGGCTCTGCAGCTGGCAAGCCGGAGGCGGATGCGACCCATATTCATGACCTCCATAGCCATGGTCTTGGGCATGGTTCCTTTGGCGGTGAAGAGCGGCGCCGGCTCGGAGATATACAACGGACTGGCGACGGCAGTGATCGGCGGTCTCCTGGTATCGGCCTTCTTCACCCTCATTTTCATTCCGGTGGTTTACACGATTCTGGACGACGTCAAGCAGCGCTTCTGGAAAGTGCAACCAATCGTGTTCGATGAGGCACGAACCAATCAAGACTCGTAAGGAGATCCATTATTGACCGGAAACCGTTCCGGACACATTCCGGATCCCGAGGCGAAACTCGCGGTGGCGGCAATTGTCGCATCTTGCTGTTGCCGGGCACTCAGCCGCACGTCTTGCCCCCAAGGGTCCGAGCGAGAGGGGAAGGTAAAGTCTGTGCAGCACTCCTGGAGCCGACTGCGAACAAGGACGTTTCCATGACGCGTAATTACCTGTACTTTGCATCGGCAATCCTGCTGTTGTTTCTTGGCGGGTGCGCCGACAAGACTGAGAACAAGTTCTCCGCACCGGCCGTAAAAGTGGGAGTGGTCGCGGCTGAAAAGGGCACGATCGAGATGAGACTCCATGTCTCGGGACCGCTGCGTTTCATCGCGCACACCACCGTCTCGTCGGAAGTGTCCGCTCAGGTCAAATCCATTCTTGTGGAAGACGGCCAGGCGGTGAAGCAGGGTCAGCTGCTGCTCGTGTTCGATGACATAAAGATCAATGAAAATGCCATTCATGCCGCATCAACGCTTCAGAAGAACGAATCCGCGCTGGCATTTCATAAGGCGGAATTCGAGAAGAACGAGAAACTTTTCAAATCCGGTTCCGTGAGCCAAAGCGTGTACGACCAGAAGTTCTCGGCGTATGAAACCTCCCGTGCACAGGTTGAGATGGACCGGGCCATCTTTGCCAAGGCCATGGAGGATATGAAAAGGACGCGAGTGAAGTCCCCGATTCTAGGGCGTATCTCGAAGCGTTACGTGGAAAGGGGAGATTGGGTCTCCGAAGGCGGCAGACTCTTTCAGGTGAGCGACTACACCAAGATCTACCTGGAAGCCCGTCTCTCGGATATTGATTTGGCTAAGCTTCCCATGAAAGGCATATACGAGGACGGAATAGATGCCGAAGTCGGCGTGGATGCCTATCCGGGCAGGGTGTTCCCGGGGAGGCTCACGTACATCGAGCCGGTGGCCGACGAGTACAGTCTGTTCGAGATCCGAATCCATATGGACAACCCCGATATGAAGCTCCTTCAGGGAATGTTCGCACGTGCCGCGATCATTTTCAACACGCTCGACAATGTGTTGCGTCTCCCTCGCTCCGCGCTGCTCGATCCGGTCCGAAACCACGATCACAATACCGTGTTTGTGGTGAACCCGGAGGGGAAGGCCGTATTCACGAGGATCAAGATAGGCATGACCAACCGGAGATACGCGCAAGTCCTGGAAGGGCTTTCAGAGGGGGACGTGGTGGTGGTGAGGGGGAAAGAAATCCTCTCCGACGGTCACGCGGTCGAGCCGAAAGATCTTTCCGGCGAACCTCCTTCCCAAAAGTGACATCAGGTGAAGCCGGCCGGCCGCACAAGGCCTCCGCACCGTGAGGGGATGGTCTCGTTGACGGCCGAATGAGCTCGTGCTAAAGGAAATATGCTACTGTTCGATTGTTCCGCCATGTCTGCGTCATTTGTCCTTGTGGCTCAGGAACAAAGATGTACGTCTGCATCCGTGATCCTCCCGGAGGAAGGACCGCCATGTCAAAAAAGATGGGACGGCGAACATTCATGAAGGGCGCAACGTCGGCCTTCTTGGGACTTGCAACCACACCTCTGTTGGCTGCCGGGGATTCCCATGCAAAAACGTCGACAAATCAGGCACCTGAATATCGAACCCTTGGAAAGACCGGCCTCAAGGTCACCGCGGTCGGAATGGGGGTAATGAATTGCAGCGACCCGTCCGTGCTGCTTCGCGCCTACGATCTGGGCGTGAATTTCTACGACACTGCACGCGTCTACATGGGCGGTCGAAACGAATCGCTCGTGGGCAGGGTTTTTCAGGGAAAGCGGGACAAGGTTCTGATACAGACAAAGGTTCGCATGACCTCGAGCGAAAAGAAGAATCGGGAGTCTGTGGAGACGAGTCTCAAGAGCCTTCGGACCGACTATGTGGACGTGCTGCTCGTGCACGCGCTCAAGACCCCGGGTGAAGTCTGCAGTCCTGCCGTTACCGAATTCCTGCAGGCCATGAAAAAGGAAGGAAAGGCCCGTTTCACGGGGTTTTCGTCTCATACCAATATGGCGTCTCTTCTGAATGCGGCCGCAAAGGCCGGTTGTCACGATGTCGCCTTGGTATCGTACAACTTCACCCATTCGAATAAGCTCAAGGAAGCCATCGCCTTGGCGGCCGATTCCGGGATCGGCGTTGTGGCCATGAAAACCCAGGCCGGGGGATACAAGGCTGCCAAGATGGCCGGCCTCAATCCTCATCAGGCGGCTCTCAAGTATGTGCTCACGGATCGGAACGTGTCGACGGCCGTACCGGGCGTCAAGACCATGGAAGAGATCGACCAATGTGCCGGGGTCATGGGAACGGCTTTCTCAAGAGGCGACTCGGATGCGCTGCATCGGTATGACGGCTACCTTCAAGGCCGGGTCTGCACCATGTGCGGAGGCTGTGTGGGAGACTGTCCCTACGGCGTGAACCATACCGATGTCCTGAGAGTCGTCATGTACTACGACGGGTACGGAAGCCGAAGGCTCATCGACGAGGCGCTTCGTGACCGGGATCTCGTGGAACAATGCAGTCAATGCGCGGAATGTGCATCGTGCTCCATCCAATGCAGGAGAGGCGTCGACATACGGGCCCAGATGGAGTGGGTCCATCGTATTCCGGTGTAACGTGGGCGTCCCAATGAGGAGTGTCACATGACGAAACTCAGCCGGCTCATTCTCATATGTTTCGTGATCGGTTTGTCCATTCCCGGGAAAGTATTCTCCGAAACGGAAACCATGAATTCGCTTGTTCCTGCGAAGACGCCTGATGGCTGGGTCGCGACGGAGACGCCCCAGGTCTTTACCAAAGAGACCTTGTTCGAGCACATCAACGGTCAGGCCGACCTCTTCTTGCAGTATGGATTCGAAAGATCGATCTCCACGGCATATGAGAAGGAATCCGGTGGGGAAAGAATCGACCTGGACGTGTACGATATGGGGGACGTGGTGAACGCGTTCGGAATATTCTCGCGGTTCAGGCAGGACGACCACTCGGCCGGCATAGGTTTGGACGCGTATCTGGACGATCGGTATGCATTTTTCTATAAGGGCAAGTATTTCGTCATACTCCAAGGCACGGATACAAGCGCTTCAAGCCTGAAGCAATTTGCGGAAATGATGGATTCGAGGATCTCGGATACGTCTCCCCCGCCACGGGAAATACGCTACTTCCCGACAATTGGTCTCAAGCTCGGCTCCATAGAGTATTACCCGGAGGGACTCATGGGGCGTCAATTTCTCGGGAGGGGCTTCAAGGCGACCTACGTGGTGACGGAACCGGAGGACCCTAATCGTGAGGACAGGACCGGTCGTCCCGATTCCAATTTGTTCATAGCCGCGTTTGACAATCCTGCCCAGGCGGAAAGTGCGCTTAAGACCTTCAAGGAAACTCTGTCCGAGAGGGGAAACGTCGCCCCGGAGCCGCAACACGGCTTCGACGCGGTGAAAGGCGAGGACGCGTATCGGGGCAAGCTCATCATTGTGCAAAAGGGGCGGTACCTTGCGGGAGCGGTTGGGTTTGAAAGAGAGGAAGACGCCGAGAGTTTGTTGGGCGAATTGATCAATAGAATAGAGTGACCCCGGCCTTTGGTCCGGTGCGGCAACCGAGCGATGAGGCTTCTCGTCCTGCGAGGCCGGTTTCCCGATGTTTCAGGAACATGCAGGGTGCGGTCGGCTGATACCAATGCGCTTTCGAGGATGGAGTATGGTGGAATGACGTCTGCGGTGGATCTCCATAGCGAAGTTAGGTCCGCCGTCCGTAGCGGAGGAGATTCACCGCAAACGGCAGCAAAGAGCCCTGAACCTATGAAGCTTGTTTGAAAGCGCATTGGTATGACGGGGGTTGACGTAGCCGAGACTTTATGATCTGTACCATTGTCAATCGGAAGAACGGAGATCGCGACTGTTGGGAATTGATTATTCCGCGAAAATCATCCAGGCGACCAATACTTTTGAATCACCCGTGTGGAACAGACGAATTCGTGCCGCCTTCTGGATCATCGGGATCCTCGTAGGCGGAGTGACGGCATACACCACGCGGTACTTCATCAACGGCGATGCAATTGCGTACGTCGAAATGGGTGAGGCCTTACGGACAGGACAGTGGCTGCTCCTTGCCAACCTTACCTACAGCCCCGGATACCCCTTGTTCCTCGGCATCGGTCAGATTCTGTTGAACACGAACCCCTTGAACGAGCTCCAAATGCTGCGGATCGTCAATTTCTTCTGTTTTCTTGCGGCAATGGGTTCCTGCGAATTGATCATGCACTTTGTCACGCGTGAAGTACGGCGACGGCATTCCAACGGCCTGAACCCTCTTCCCGTCCGGCTCATAAGTGCCCTCTGCTATTCCATGTTTCTCGTTACCTCCCTTGTGTTCATCAGAATAAGGCTCCTCAATCCCGACATGCTGGTACTGACCGCGATCTTGACCGCGGTCGGCATCATTCTTTGGATTCGAGAAAAACCCCAAGGCTACTTCAGATATGCGCTGCTCGGATCGGTGATGGCTGCCGGCTATGTACTGAAATCGTTTTTCCTGCCCTTTTCCCCCGTCTTCCTTGCGCTTGCAGGAATCTCGTCGGGTTCGTTTCGGAAGGCCGTACCTCGGGTTGCGGTCACATTGATCGCCCTGCTCGTCTTGAGCGCCCCTCTGATGGGGGCCTTATCCAGCAGATTGGGACGTTTCACGTACGGGGAACTGGGAGCTCACGTGTACGCAACCATCATCTCCGGCAAAGGGACGGCAATCCATCCCGAGGTCTTGCACGACTCGCCGAAGGTCTCTCGATACCTGTTCGACATCGCATGTACTCGTCCTTCGGGATTCGATATCTGTTACTGGCACGAGGGCATCCGTCCGGATTTCAACATCCGCGCCCATCTTCGGATCATTCCGGGCAATGTGGAAGAGATCTTTACTCAGACCCCCTGGCTCATTCTCATCTTGGCCTGGTACGTGGCCCTCTGGAGATTGGGCGGCGCGCGATTCGGGCCGATAAGACCTCCGTCCTTCTTTCTCTTTCTCATGGCTCCGGCCGTCTGCGGAATTGCGTTCTATTGCCTTGTTCGAATGGAAACGAGGTACATTGCGTCATTTCTGTTCCTCGGTTTCACCGCGCTCACCGTGTCGCTCCGTTATCCGTCCGCCGAAGGCCGGGCACGACAATGGACGGTTCTCTTGAGCGCCGCGCTTACGTGCTTCTTTCTGGCGATCACGCTCCATTCCATGGTGGATCAGAGTATCCGGGGACTTTACTCCACGCCGGAGAAACCCTCGTATCGTGAGGCCTTCGAGCATCACACGGCACTCAAGGATTTCCTCCATGACAAAGGATTGTCTCCGGGAGATCACGTCGCCCTCGTGGGGGAGCCTCCCACATACTGGGGGCGAATGGCCGGCG